>LFSA01000090.1:0-685 GCA_001512635.1 Pelotomaculum sp. DTU098
CGGCTGATGAAATCTCCTAATGGGATTTAATAGGAAAAAGTCAGTTGAAAAATCTTATTCAGTCAAAATTTATCAATCTAGGTCTTGCAATTTGCCCAAATGAAAAGTATAATACAACCAAGAAAGAGCTGGCAAATGATTGGACAAGATGATTGGACAAATAATTAAAACTGAAAAAACTTAACAACATTAATAAAAATAATAATAAATTGAATAAACCTCTAAAGTGCAAACTTTTCGAAAGATGAGGACGCAAAGCCACGGGTCTAAGGCGTAAACGAACGCTATGACAGCCGGGTTGCAGGGAGTAGTCTTTTTTTGCCCTTTTCTTGTAAAGGGCTTATTGATTTTACATAACATAAAGGCTCAACCGCTACTGAACAATTAATTAACGAAAGGGGGATAGTAAAGGTACTTGCCTTACATACAAGGCCGCTAAAAAAAGGAATACATCCGAAAAGGAGGAGCGACATGTTTAAAAGGTATTTAAACAACGAAAAAGGTTTTTCCATGATTGAAATGATGGTTGTTCTAATCATCATCGCCGTGCTCATTGGCGGCGGCATCAAATTTTATCTGGGTTATATCGAAAACTCGAGGGTAACCAAGGCAAAGGCGCAAATCAGCACCATGCAGGCTGCTCTGGATGCTTATTATGCGGAAAATGGAAAATACCCCATTGGCG
>LFSA01000090.1:738-60732 GCA_001512635.1 Pelotomaculum sp. DTU098
ACAAGATTCTGGGAAAAAGGCAACTTGTGAACAAAAAGATCCCTGGGGTAAAGGATATGTGTATGAAGTGAAGGACGAAAAACAATGCATAATCTACACAGGACATGGGAACGTCCAAGGTACAAACGCATATGTGGCTGGCAGATGCGCTAACGGACAATCAGAACCCCCCGAAATCGAAGAGGTAACTGAAGGCACACCACCTATAGTGCTTGGCGATGACGGAGGGCAAGATCAAGATTAAGTAATACTGTTAAATACCGTTAGATATGTACAAAAAGGGAGGTTTAAGGGGAACATCTGTAAATGCCCTTACCTCCCTTTCATATCAAAACAAAATAATTTATAAAAAATATTATTACAGGGAACTTATCCCATGGATAATAAAGGTTTTACTCTCCTGGAAACTATGGTTGTACTGGTAATTACTACTATCTTTGTTTTTTTTGCCTTCGCCACCGATAAACACCTCAACAGCCAGAAACTAAATGCCGCCGCTGCTATGATCGCAGAGGACATTCGCCTTACCCAGCAGTTGAATATGAAGCAGGACGGCCTTTATACCATAATCTTTGACTTTGTAAACGAACGTTATTATATCAGGAAACATATGGTTATCTACAAAAAAGTCAACCTGCCTGGCGGGATAGACCTGGTTTACACCAACTTTGATTTTGACAACAACCCCCATAACGGGCCTGACCACAGGCTTTCCTTTAATACCCGGGGCGAGCCTATCCGTGCAAACGGAGTATTAATAGGTGGGCACCTCAGCCTGAAGGATAATGACGGTAATACCCTTTATGTCATTGTGGCCTCCATAACAGGCAGGGTCCGCATCGATACAAGCCCGCCACCCTAATAAATACTAGCAAGACGAGTGACGCCATGGTTTGGAAGAATCGAGAAGGCATGAGCCTGATTGAAGTGATCGTTGCCACCCTGCTGCTGGCAATTGCCATCATTCCCCTTCTGCAGTTTTTCATCACCGGCAGCACCCTTACGGCAACTGCCCGGCACGAAGTTACGGCCCTGAACTTTGCCCAGGAACTCATTGAGGAGCTGAAAAGTGTCAATTATAACCAAATCGGTGTGGCCAGGGAATTCACTGGAGCAAGTAACAAAATACGCCTGGCCAGTGATGCGGGAAATATCGGTATTAACCAACTGATCACCATAACCGCCGGAAAGGGCGAAGGGCAGGTTAGAAAAATAACTGGCTACGATGCTGATGCTCAGGTAGCGACAGTTGATCCGGCCTGGGACACCGGCAAGGCACCCGATGCAACGTCGCATTATCTGGTTTGCGAGAACGGTTCAATCCTGACCGGCACCGTGCAAAGCAGCACCGCCAGCACAGTAACGCTGGCCGGCAACGAAAACAGTAGAGACGATTTTTTCAAGGATTACCATATCATGATCGCCGGGGGAAAAGGAGCGGGCCAGGTTCAAAAAATCAAGGCTTTTAACGGAACAACAAAGATTGCCACCATCGAATCGGGCTGGCATACCAAGCCGGACGCAACATCGCTTTACAGGCTCTACAGGTATGAATACAAAATAGAAGTTACCACTGCCACTGAAAACCTGAAAACAATTAGAGTTACAACATTTTATCCTTCGGGCGACTTGCTGAAAGAATTATCCCTGACCACGGAAAAACACAGGAGGTGAGTTAAGGGTGTCTCAATACACCGGCAATAGAGGTTATACCCTTGTGGAAGCCATGGTTGCCCTCACCATATTTGCCATCGTGGTTACGGCTGTATTATCTGTTTATTTGCACGGACACGCCAGTTATCTTGAAAACAATCACAAAATCGAGGTTCAGGAAAATTTACGGATTGCTTTAAACAAGATTAGCCGGGACTTAAGACAGGCCAAATCCGATCTTAAGATTTACAAGCAGGACGGAAGCCTGTCAAACGATGGAACCGGGACCCAAATATCCTTCTTAACCGCCTCCGGTGAAAAGGTTATGTATTGTTACGACCAGACTGGCAAAGAGGTAGAACTAAAAATAGGCGCGACCGGCAGCCCCCAGCCGGTTGTCAGCAATATCGAAGGTCTGGAATTTCAGTACAACAGTGACAAAAAAACGATTGTAATCTACATTAAAGGAAAAAAACAAAACCATAATCCGCCTGTAGCTTGCGAAATGAGCACAAAGGTTCAGGTCAGAGCCTTATAAAGGGTGTGAAAACATGCTCTGCAATCAAAAGGGGTATGCCCTGATTATTGTTTTGGTGATGACAATCGTTCTCTTTTTTACCGGCTCGGCAGCCCTGACCATGGGCAGTTCTGTGAGAAAAACAGCCGTGCTGGAAACAGACCAGAAAAAGGCCTACTATATTGCCGAGGCAGGAATTGAAAAGGCCATTGAGAAAGCCAGGCAGGAGAGTATCTGGGTGGAAAGCCTGGTCCTCAATACGGAATACAACCTGGTACCTGACGTAATTCCTGCCGAATACGCCGATGGAAATCTTGTTCACGTTAAAGTGCGGAAAGAATTCTTTAATGATAGTAAAACTACCTTGAATATCGAGAGCAAGGGACGGTACCGGGACGTTTACCGGCAGATCAGGGTTAAAGTGGACCTGGGCAAACCCATGCCCTTTTACCGCGGCCTCTGGACCGAGTCGCCCCCCGATGCCCCTTCTTCTTTTAAGAATAACTCTGTAATCCACTCGGATGTTTTTGTCAACGGGGATATTGATTTCGATCAAAACTGCACGATGACAGAAGATATTTGGGTCGGCGGGAATGTCACCATCTACAATAATGCCGTCAATACCAAAAATCTTTACTCGGGGAGGGCCGTAAATATCAAGGAAAATGGACAGGTTAGCGGCAACATCCAGGCCGTGGGCGATGTCACCTTATATAATAACGCCGCTGTGGACGGAGAGATAAGGTCCATGGGAAATGTTACCTTAAATAAAGCTTATGTCGGCGGTGATGTTTGGGCCAACGGTTCAGTATTCAACGATAAATCCGATGTGGGTGGAAATATTTATACCTATCAATCCATGGACCTGCGCTTTACTATTCCCCCCTTTCCAGAGTTAGATCTGGACTGGTACAGTAAAAACGCCGACTATTACTATTTCGGTTCCCAGACCTGGAGCGGCGACCTGAACCTGAACGGGCTCTACTACATCGAAGGCGACCTCACAATCAAGGGGGGAACTTATAGCGGCGTCGCCACAGTTGTAGTCAGCGGAACAGTAAGTATCAACGGCAACCTCGACTGCACGGACATCGAGCAGGACGACCTTTGTATCCTTAGCGCCGGCAATGTAACACTGGATAATAAGAAAAAAGATCGAGTCAGAGCCTTAATTTATTCACCTGCAACTGTAACCATTGACAATAATACTACATTATGTGGAAGCCTCATTGCGCGCACCCTGAAACAGAACAATAATGCAGAGTTTTATTTTGAACCCAAAATGGAAAACAACCAACCCGACTGGGTTACAACCTCCCTGAAGATTCTTTCCTGGGAGGAAATATAAGGCTTTTTGTCGTAATTTACTCAGTCGAATTATAGTTATTTTTTTACATCGCCAAAAAAGGACAATACGCCTATGAAGAAACTATTTCATAAGATTTTACCAAAGAAAAACCATTTTATGGGTATTGATATCGGCACCTGTGAAATCAAGGCGGCCGAAGTAAAGATCATTGACGGTTTTCCGGAAGTGGTTGCTTTGCGCCGCTGTCCCGCATCCCCCGGGGTTTGGACCGACGAGCTTGACGAGGAAAGCCTGGTAATGGCGCTTCAGGAAATAGCCAGCCCCAATTTAAAAGAAGTAATTACCTGTATCGGCGGNNAAACTGGTCAGCAGGCTGACCCGCCTGCCCAGGATGTCCGACAAAGAACTGGAGGCGGCGGCCAGGTTCGAGATTGAAAAGTTTGTGCCCATTCCGGCGGATCAGTTGATCATCCGTTATGTTCGCCTGGACCCTGAAGAGGAAAAAGAAAGAAATGGCCCTAAAATAAAAAGATTTATGCCCCGGTCAGGCGAAACGAAAGAAAACAGCGACCATCATGAGGAAGGTCAGAATATCCTGCTACTGGCTGCGCCTGCGGCAATCATTTACCAGTACCACAGTATTTTTTCCCGGGCCGGGATGGTCGTTAGGGCCATCGACCTGAAGGCCTTTGCCCTCTGGCGCTTATTCGGCAGAACAGAGGAGGATTGCACGGCTATCGTGGATATCGGTTCGAAAACTTCGCAGCTGCTCCTGGTTAAAGACGGTTTGATCAAATTCAACCGCCTTCTACCGGCGGGCGGGGAAATTTTAACCGGGTATATTTCGGAAAACTTTGGGATCAGCCTGCAAGAAGCCAGGCAAATGATGGAGGAAGCTGCCGTAACCCTGGACGACCAGGGTGATTTCAAAGCCTCCCGGATCAGCAACGCTTTACAGGAGGTGCTGCCGGAGATTACCCGGGAACTGGAAAGATCGCTGGATTACTGTAGGCAGGAAAACATGACGGCCAAAAAACTGGTGCTTAGTGGAGGTACCAGCAAGCTTACCGGTCTGACCGATTACCTGGAGGATGTTTTTGAGCTGCCTGTGGTAGTTGGAATTCCCCCCGTGGAGTTTTCCGAATCTTTAACATATGATCCGGCCTATGCCGTTGCCATCGGACTGGCCTTAAGGGAGGCCTGTTCATGATGACCTATAAGGTAAATATGCTGCCCGCCAAACTCCAGCGGGAAGGGCTCATTGATGTTAAACGCCTGGTTCTAATCAGCGCAGCTACGCTTATCCTGGCGCTATCAATGGGCGGCTACTGTGCTTTTTTAATTAATTATACATTTATGAAAAACGACCTTCAGGATACCACGGCCCGGCTGGACGAACTGGCCCCGCTGGTATCCCGCGTTGAACAGATGCGCAAGGAAAGAACTGAGCTGGAGGCGGCCCTGAAAGAATACGAGGAGATTATACAAAACCAGAAGTCCTGGTCCGTCCTCCTTGATGACCTGAGCAACATTATCCCCATAGATGCATGGCTGGTGGATCTGGCAATTCTGAACAGGCCGGTTGAAAGGAAAACGTCGCCGGACGGCGCCCCTGCCAGTACGAATGAGGCTGATTCCCAAAACAAGGCTGGCAGTACGGCGGGAGATAAGGAAAAAAAGACGGCCGGCCTGCCCCATCCCAATACCATTACCTTGAAGGGTTATTCCCGGACGGTCTCCTCAGTTGGCGTGTTCATAATGAATTTAAACTACCTTCCCTATTTTGAGGATGTGAAACTGAACAGGATCAGCCTCGATGCTAATAAGGGGTATAGTTTTGAAATCACAACTACTCTAAAGGATGAGGTCTAAATGTGGTCTCGGCTGAGCAAAAGAGAAAGATTTCTCCTACTCGTGCTTCTGGGAACAGCCGTTTTATTTTGTTTTTTTTATTTCATCTTCAATCCCCAGCTCAATGCTTACAGTCAGGTTAAAACAGATCTGGAGGAACAGCGGGCCAAGCTGGCCCAGGCCCAGAACACGGCGGCCTCCCTCACCACAGAGACCGCCCGGCTGGAAAAAGTAAGAGCCGAGTATGCAGAAAAGGGCAGGTTGTTTAACACCGAGATGAGAGACGGCTCCGACATCATCCTGCTGGGCCTGAAATCACTATCCGGTAAGATTGTCATTACTGAGATTGTACCGGCCGCCGTCAAGGAGAATGCCCATACCCTGGAGCTGCCCCTTAATCTCGTGGCGGAAGGTGATTACCTCAACATCCTTGCCTTCTGTAACGACCTGGAAAAGCTCTTAAAGGGAATAAGTGATTTAAACCTGGCTGAGATCCGGAGCATGAAAATTGAAAAACAGGAATCAGGGGGACAGGCTGTTGATTCCGGCCTGGTCAGGGCAAGTGTGGAATTCGTGATCTATTCCTCGAAGGAACCCCAGGCCCGCCTGCAGCTGGATGCCATCAACAGGTGGCTTACGGGCCGGTATAATATGTTCCGGGAGGCAGGTCCATTTGCACCTGTCCGGGAATTGGAACACCATCTTTACGTTTCCCCCGCAAACAATGAGACCCAGGGAGTTTCAGGGGGTGCAGCAGCAGGAAACGGCAACCAGCCGCCCGGGACAGGTACCACCGGTACTTTCCCCCAGGAAAACAGCGGTTCTGCCAATCAGGCTCAAACCTGGCCGGCTCAATTTGAACCGGGATTTATCCAAAAAAAATAATAGCGGTAATAGATTATAAAAAAATCAAACCATCAGGCCGGTATCAAAAACTGCCGGATGCAAATAATAACTCAAGAGGTGTGGGGTGTTGGTGGATAAAGAATTGTTAAAGGAAGTGCTGGACACAGCAGCGGCCAACGGCTGTGATTTTTCTGATATTTTCATTGAAAACAGGCAAACCACCGGAATCCGCTGCGAGGCTGGAAAAGTTGAAAAAATTCAAACCGGCGTGGAGACAGGCGCGGGTCTGCGGGTCATCTGCGGGGATTCCACAGCCTACGCCTACACCAACGATCTTTCCCGGAACGGACTCATGGAGGCAGCTAAAATTGTCAGCCACGCCGCAGCCTGCGGAAAAAATGGCGTCAATCTGGACTTTACCAGGGTGAAACCCCTGGTTGACTTTGTTTTTAAGGAACGCCCGGAGGACGTACCTACCGAACAAAAGGTGGAGCTGGTTGAAGCATGCGACAGGGCGGCCAGGAGGGAAGGCGGTGACCTGATTAAACAGGTAATCGTAGGGTACGGCGACGTGACGCAAAGGGTTGTTATCGCCAACAACGCCGGGGATTACGTGGAAGACGAGCGCATCCGCACCCGGCTTACGATCCAGGCGGTAGCTGCTGAGGGGCCGGTAATTCAGACTGGTGTGGAGGCAGTGGGAGGGCTCTGTGGTTTTGAACTCTTCGCTGCCTACCCCCCCGAGCAGGTGGCAGCAACTGCAGCCAGGCGGGCGGTGCAGATGCTGAAGGCGCAACCGGCCCCGGCAGGCAAAATGCCTGTGGTCATGGCCGGGGAGGCCGGGGGAACCATGGTCCATGAGGCCTGCGGCCACGGTCTGGAAGCCGATCTGGTCCAGAAGGGCACTTCGGTTTACGCCGGAAAAAAGGGCCAGGTTGTGGCAGCGAAAGAAGTCAGTGTTGTGGACGACGCAACCATTGAACAGGGTTACGGCTCCTACCGTTTTGACGACGAAGGGGTACCCTCCCGGAAGGTTAAACTTATTGACAAAGGCGTGCTGAATGATTATTTATACGACCGCCTGTCTGCCTCCAAAGAAGGCAGGCCCTCCAACGGCCATGGGCGAAGGGAGTCTTACCAGCACAAACCTATGCCAAGAATGGGAAACACATATATAGCGCCTGGTAAAACCGACCCGGAGAAGATTATCAGAGAGACTAAAAACGGGCTCCTGGTAAAGAAAATGGGGGGAGGCCAGGTCAACACAACCACCGGGGATTTTGTTTTTGACGTGGCAGAGGGCTACCTGCTCAAAGACGGCGAAATCGGTCCCATGGTGAGGGGTGCAACCCTTACGGGAAACGGGCCCGAGGTTTTGCGGATAGTGGAAATGGTAGGAAGCGACCTGGGCCACACCATCGGCATCTGTGGTAAAGACGGTCAGGGGGTTCCTGTAAGCGACCCTGGCCATCAAGGAGCTCATTGTCGGCGGTACCTCCAGGGGTAAACCGGAGGGACAGATAAGGCGCATATAAATTATCTGGTATGAATTACCCGGCTGGGAAAGGGGAAAGGTAAACAGGATAGGAGCGCAGTCATTCATTCAAGGAAGCGGCCCTGGGACGCTTCCTTGAATATTATACTTTTGACATGTTAACCTGTGAGTCAGTTATCATTTAGATGACTATACAGTGGTATATTGTGGTTTTATAACCGTTGCTTTTCATACACAACTCCAATTCTAAAGGCATATGTATAAAGTATATTAAAAGAGCTGAGATTTATTGTGATTCGCACCGGTTTCACAGGGGGTATAGAGATGAAAATCGGGGATATCGTTACCAGGAAAGTTTATGGAGAGGACATGCAGTTTTGCATTATTGGTTTTTATACAAACCAGGCTACAGGCGAAAGGGTGGCTATCCTGGCCCTCCTGGACCCCAGCCTGATTGTGGAAGCAGCGGTACAGGATCTTGCCCCCATTTCGGCAAGACATCTTTTTGCCCTGACTTCGCCAGTGTTTGTTCACTAAACTGCCCCTGGGCAGTTTTTTTATTTTATAATTACTACTTTTGCAAAACTGTTTTAGACCTAAAGGAATATTCTGACTGGTATTGAATTATACTTATGCGGCTTATTTGTATTCAATTATACTTATATGCGGCTTATAGTAAGCGCTAAAATAATGAATAATAAACACAATAAGCTTGACGGCAACTTCTTTGGCTTGAGGGGAACAGGAAGGGAGCTGGATACTATAGAAAGTGAAGCTTTTTTGGGCATTGCTGAAGCAGCCATAAACAGCGCCATCAGGATGGGAGCTGAATTAGCCGAAGCCTATATCTGCAATTCCAAAGAACTGAAAATCGAAGTAAGGGAAAGCCGCGTTGAGACCATGAAACTTGCCGGGAACCGTGGTATGGGCCTGCGGGTCGTGCGCGACAACCGCGCCGGTTTTTCCTTCAGCACGGATTTGAGCCCTGCCGGAGTTAAGGATGCCGCAGCACAGGCTATTGCAAATTGCAGGTTAGCTGCCAAAGACCCCTTTTTACAACTGCCTTCACCTGGTGCGTCTTACCCGGAGCTGGATATTTACGACCCTGCGATCAGGGAAACCACAGTGGAAGAAAAAATTGAGCTGGCCAAATCCATGGAAGAAGCTGCCAGGTCTTACGACCCCAGGGTAAAAATAATCGAAAGCTCTACTTACCTGGACGGGGAAGAGGAAGCCATAATTGCCAACAACCTGGGCCTGAAACTCTCTTACAAAGGGGCCTTCTGCGGGATTTACCTGTCCCTGACTGCGAGCGAAGGAGACGACAGTCAGACCGGGTTTGACCTTGACTTCAATCTGAAATACCATGCCTTAAAACCGGAAGAAGTGGGCCGGAGGGCTGCCGGGCAGGCTGTCCGGATGCTCGGGGCAAAGCCGGTGACAACGCGCAAAACTCCGGTTGTGCTGGACCCTTACGTAGCGGCAGGGTTTCTCGGCCTGATCAGCACGGCCCTTACCTCAGAAGCAGTTCAGAAAGGCCGCTCCCTTTTTGCAGGAAAAAAGGATAAAAAGGTTGCTTCCTCTAAAATAACCGTTATAGACGACGGGACCCTGCCCGGAGGGATCGCCTCAGCTCCCTTTGACGGGGAGGGCGTGGCCACCTCCAGGAACGTCCTCATTGAAGACGGTGTGCTTAAGGGATACCTGTACAACACTTACACGGCGGCTAAAGACGGCACCAGTTCTACCGGTAACGGTGTACGCAATTCGTTTAAAGGAACCCCTGAGGTGGGCGTTACAAATATTTTTATTAAACCCGGCTCAGTTCCGGCCGGGCAGTTGTTCTCGGAGCTGGAAAAGGGCATCTACATTACTGAAGTCATGGGAATGCACACGGCAAACCCCATTTCCGGCGATTTTTCGGTGGGCGTGTCCGGCCTGTTAATTGAAAACGGCCAGTTGACCAGGCCTGTACGCGGCATGGCCCTGGGAGGGAATATTATGGATCTCCTGGCGGGGGTGGATGCTGTGGGAGATGACCTGAAGTTTTTCGGGAACAAGGGGGCCCCCACCCTGAGGATATCCGAAATGACCTTAAGTGGACAATAGGCAATAACTTATTGCCTATTTCTGGTAATATATAGAGATCAATGCACACTTCAATTGGTCTAAAATTAAGGTTTTATGCTCTTTGTTCATCCTGGCGACTGGGAACCAATTATGGTAAAATGTCACCAGCACAGGCAGGGTGCTTTTAAGAGGTGCTGACTAATTGAAAATACTGGTACTGCACGGCCCCAACCTGAATCTTCTGGGAAACCGTGAGCCTTCCCATTATGGAGATTTGACCCTTGAACAGATCAACCGGAGTTTGGCGGACCTGGCAGCCGAGCTTGGCGCTATTGTTGAGTGCCACCAGTCAAATTGCGAGGGAAAGCTAATTGATCTCCTGCAGGGCGCCGCGCGGGAAATGGACGCCGTTGTTTTCAACCCCGGGGCCTACACCCATTACAGTTACGCCCTGCGTGACGCAGTAGCGGCCCTGGACATTCCGGTTATTGAAGTTCACCTTACCAACATCTACGCGCGGGAGACCTTTCGCAGGCATTCAGTTATCGCGCCGGTAGCTGCCGGACAAATCAGCGGTCTGGGCCTTACCGGCTACCTGCTGGCTTTGCGTGCTGCGGTCGCGCTGGCAAGCGCCAGGAAGGAGCAGGGAAATTGAAAGAAAGGATCGAAAAGCTGCGTGAACGTTTTGCTGGCGCAGGAGTGGAAGCGCTATATATCACGAACCCGGAAAACCGGTTTTACCTGAGCGGTTTCACCGGTACAGCCGGCAGCCTCCTTCTGAGCTTGAACAATAACTATTTATTTACGGATTTCCGCTATGCGGAACAGGCAGCCCAGGAATGCCCTGATTATCAAGTCATAGTAACTTCCGGCGAGTGTTCAGAGGTTTTGCGGGAGTATTTAACGGGCGAAGGTATTACCCTGCTGGGCCTGGAAGGAGATTACCTGACCTACAACCAGTTTCAGATACTGAAGGAAAGACTCGACGGGGTGGAACTAAAAACAGTTGACGGGATGGTGGAAGAACTCCGGGCGCGCAAGGACAAGGGCGAGATAGCTTTAATTGAAGAGGCAGTGCGCCTCGCTGATGAGGCTTTCCAGGAGGTTCTCCCGCATATCAGGCCCGGTGTATGCGAGAGGGAAGTGGCCCTGCAGCTGGAATACTCCATGCGGCGGATGGGCGCAGAGGGCGCCGCCTTTAAGACAATCGTCGCTTCGGGATACCGTGCCGCCCTGCCCCACGGAGTTGCCTCCTCCAGGATTATGGCCCCGGGTGACCTGGTTATACTGGACTTCGGAGCGGTCTACAGCGGGTACCACTCCGATATGACCCGGACAGTGGTCCTGGGCAAGCCCGATAAAAAGCAGGAGGAAATATACCAGCTTGTTCTCGCTGCCCAGGTGAGCGCCATAGAGTTCCTGCGGGCCGGGGTCAAGGCCCAGGATGTCGATGCCGCCGCCAGGAGTATTATTGAACAGGCAGGCTACGGAAACCAGTTTGGCCACAGCACCGGTCACGGAGTAGGCCTCAGCATCCACGAAAAACCACGGCTGTCTGTCAAAGACCAGACCGTTCTGGAGGAGGGGATGGTCGTTACAATCGAACCCGGAGTCTACCTGCCCGGCTGGGGCGGAGTCCGCATAGAGGATACGGTGGTGGTGCAGAACGGCGGCTGCAGGGTTCTGACCCGCACTCCCAAGGAAGAGTTATTGTCCACAGCATAAATCTTCAACTGTTATTTACTGTTATGATCATAAATCTTTACATGGAGGGGTTTGGCCTTGATTTCTACAAATGATTTTAAAACCGGTCTTACTATTGAGCTGGAAGGGGATGTCTACCAGGTTATCGAGTTCCAACATGTGAAGCCCGGCAAAGGCTCGGCCTTTGTCAGATCCAAACTGAAAAACATCCGGACCGGGGCAATGATTGAAAAAACCTTTAACGCCGGTGAAAAAATACCCAAGGCGAGACTTGAAAGACGCGAGGTACAGTACCTTTACAACGATGGTATGGACTATAACTTTATGGATATGGAAACCTACGACCAGTTGACCATGACCAGAGACCAGCTGGGGGACGCTGTAAAATACTTGAAGGAAAATATGAATATCCATATTCTAACTTTCCAGGGCAAGTCTATCGGTGTGGAACTGCCAAATTTCGTCGAGCTGGAAGTTGTGGAAACGACTCCGGGGATCAAAGGCGATACTGCTTCCGGCGGCTCGAAGCCTGCTGTACTGGAAACCGGCGCAGTGGTACAGGTGCCCTTTTTCATTAATGTAGGGGACAAGCTCCAGATTGACACCAGAACTGGCAATTATATTAAGAGGGCCTAAGAGCACAATAATTAAAAATCATGTTTAAAACCCCCTGCTCAGAGACATACTAAGACAGCCAAATTTAGCCACGCGACTACTTTTACAGGGGGTGCTTCCAGATGAACGACCTGAAGTCCAGAGTGGCCTATCTGCAAGGACTATCCACAGGCCTTGAGTTGGGTGAGAGCAAAGAAGGAAAACTACTCCGGGGCATTATCGATGTTCTGGATGAATTTGCCGACACCGTCGGCAATCTCGCCGAGGATCAGGAACAGTTGGAAGAGTATCTTGAGAGTATCGACGAAGACCTGTACCAGCTGGAAGACGAGGTCTTTGGAAATGATGCGGACCACTATGGCTCCGAAGACGATTACCTCGAGGTGGACTGCCCGAAATGCGGGGAGATTGTGTGTTTTGAATCAGACATATTGCAAGACGACGACATTGTGGAAGTAACCTGCCCCAATTGTGACGAAGTCGTTTTTGTAAATGATGACAATGTCTACCAATCGGAGAATAGGCCGGAAATGCTGGCGGACAAAGAAGACGGCACCAGGCACGTCTCCACGGAAGAGGATGTTTTATAAGGATTGAATACTAAAAAAGAGAGCGGCAGCTTTTAGCCTGGCCCCTCTCTTTTTAGTTTTTTTGCTATTTTTGTTTTTAACTATATTCCTTGTTTATTATTTAGACCTGGTTTTCTTCCGGGTCTTTCTTATTGGATTTCATGATTAGCCTGCGAACTGCTGCCAGGATCTGGTCCTTTTTAAAACCGAGCAGGAGCAAAATTAAGACTAGGAATAACAGGTAAGGGTTCACCGGGGGCTGTCCCTGGGCACTCCCGCTCCCGGGTTTTCCCCCGGTACCAGCAGGGCAATCCGGGGAACAAACCTTGCCGCCGGGAAATACAGGGATAAAGAGCGGTATGTAGCCCTTTTCCTGCAGCTCAAGCAAAGCCTTCTCATTGAACCGGAAGGAACTGGCCCATTCAAGATAATATTTTTCTAATTCCTCCGGCAGCGGGAAAACAAATAATCCGGAGTCAGTGTTTTTCTCCCCCACAGGCTGCTCACATCCCGTAATCAAATTATCAAATGCCTATTAACAAAATATACGGGGAGGGCTTCTTTTGTGACAGGGGAAAAACACATTGCCGCCGGCAGTACTGGATTTTACCGGTTCCGCGATTCCTTGGTATATTTTACCGGACCGGTCATATTTATTAAGAGAAGGGAGGGACAAACCTGAGCGAAATGGTGAACCAAACAACGGCCCGGTTAAGGTGCAGGGACAGGGCAATCCAGGAGATCCTGCCGGTCCTTCCGGACAGCATCCGCCGCCTTGTCTCAGCTCTACCCCTGTCTATCCAGGCAAAGGTTGAGGAGTTCCGGATCCGCCAGGGAAAACCCCTGATCCTGGGCCTGTCCTCCGGCGACTATTTTTTAAGCCCCAAAGGACAGCTTACAAGCCGTCGCCAGGAGGCTTACCAGGTCACACCAAGGGATATGGAGCAGCTAGTTGAGTTAATCAGCGGGTCCTCCCTTTACGCCCTGGAAGAAGAACTGAGAAACGGCTTTATTACCCTGCCCGGGGGCCACCGGGCAGGGATCACCGGAAAGGCTGTTCTGGATAACGGCAGGGTCAGGACGTTAAAATACCTTTCCGGCTGCAATATCAGGGTATCCCGTGAAATTAAAGGCGCAGCCACGCCCCTTCTGCCTTACCTGCTTGACGGCCGCCGGGGAATCTACCATACGATCCTGATCTCTCCCCCCCGCTGCGGTAAGACAACCATGCTCCGGGACCTGATCAGGCAGATCAGCAACGGCATTGAAGAACTGGGTTTTCCCGGGGTCAATGTGGGTTTAGTGGACGAGCGCTCGGAAATAGCGGGGTGCTATAAAGGGATACCCCAGCTGGATGTGGGCATAAGGACCGATGTCCTGGATGGATGTCCCAAAGCCCAGGGAATGATGATGCTGGTGCGTTCCATGGGACCCGGGGTAATCTCGGCGGACGAAATCGGGCGCAGGGAAGATGTTGAAGCCATTGAGGAAATATTGAACGCCGGCGTGAAGGTCCTGGTGACCGCCCACGGTTCTTCAATTGCCGAACTGGCCTGCAGGCCCGCCCTGGGTCAATTGATCCAGGCCAAGTGGATCGAGCGGATCGTGATCCTCGGACGCTCCCGGGGGGTGGGAACAGTGGAAGATATCATAGACGGCAAAACCATGAGGTCTCTGGGGGTGAAATAATGCTGAAACTCATGGGAGCAGCCATGGTCGTTGCGGCGAGCGGCCTGGGCGGGCTGGCTGTAGCCGCTAATTATTCCCGGCGGCCCAGGGAGCTTAAGGCACTGCGCTCCGCGCTGCAAATGCTGGAAACGGAGGTTGTTTACAGCGCCACCCCCCTGCCGGAAGCCCTCGCCCGGGTGGCAGGCAAATGTGACCGGCTGGTGGAGCCCCTTTTCAGCCGGGCCGCCGCTGAATTTGCCGCATCAACCGGGATAACAGCCGCAGATGCCTGGGAAAAAGCACTGGTTCACTATTATCCGGGAACAGCATTAAAACCCCAGGACCTTTCGATCCTGCGCAGCCTCGGTTCCTCCCTGGGCAGATCCGACAGGGAGGACCAGGTGAAACACCTGCACCTGGCTATGGAGCAGCTCAAAACAGCAACGGCTGGAGCTGAAGAGGAAGCAGCCCGGAATATAAAACTCTGGAGTTACCTTGGGTTTCTGGGCGGGCTAATTACGGTTCTGGTGATTTATTAGTAAAGGGAGAGGTAAAAGATGGGGAGCAGTATTGACTTGATCTTTAAAATAGCTGGCGTCGGGATCCTGGTGGCGGTGCTAAACGCCATCTTAAAACATGCCGGCAAGGAAGAACAGGGACATATCGTAACCCTGGCCGGCCTGGCCATTGTCTTTATGTGGGTAATTCAGCTCCTTGCCACTCTGTTTGAACAGGTTAAATCCGTGTTCAGGCTTTTTTAGACTCTTGCTAAACGAGGTTTGGTCCCATGGATGTTGTGCAGATTGTCGCCATCGGCCTCATGGCTACGGTGCTGATTGGTGTTTTAAAAAGCCAGCGGCCGGAACTGGCAGTGCTCTTGAGCGTCGCTGCCGGAGTAATCCTGTTCTTGCTGGTGCTGGGCAAAATCGGTTCAATTGTGGGTGTTATCACGGACCTGTCTAACCGGGCAGGGATCAGTATGGTTTACCTGGGCACAATTATGAAAATCATCGGGATCGCCTACATTGCCGAGTTCGGCGCCCAAATCTGCCGGGATGCGGGAGCTGGGGCAGTGGCTACGAAAATAGAATTTGCCGCCAAAATTCTGATCATGGTCCTGGCGGTCCCCATTGTGGTAGCCGTACTTCAGTCCCTCTTAAAGTTACTGGGTGAGGCGGGGTGATCACAGTGCTCAGGTTTTATTTTACCGTGCTGCTGGCGGTGCTGCTCACCGTGCCGCTCCTGGTACCGTCAAACCAGGCCGCAGCAGCCGGCTCCGGGGAGGCTTTCACCGCCCAGGATTTGCTGGAAATTCAGGAATACATAGACCGGCTGGACACAGAAATTAAGAGCGCCGTGCCACAGGTTCATTTCCGGGAAATGGTGAACAAGCTGGTCAAGGGTGAACTGGAGTGGCAGCCCTCCCAGATTTTTAACCAGCTGGTCAAACAACTTTTTAAAGAAGTTGTGGCAAACTTTGATTTGCTGGGGAAGCTGGTGGTACTGGCGGTTATTTGCGCCGTCCTGCAAAATTTAATGACCTCCTTCGCCAATAGCAGTGCCGGACAGCTCACTTATTCAGTTACCTACCTTGTCCTTATCACCCTTGCCATCGGTTCCTTTACCATCGCAGTGAACGCGGGCAGGGAAGTGGTGGATACCATGGTCACTTTCATGCAGGCCCTCACGCCGGTTTTGCTGACGCTCCTGGTGGCGGTGGGCGGTCTGGCCTCAGCAGCCATCTTCAGCCCTGTGATCCTGGCAACCCTGAGCATATTCGGCACTTTAATCAAGGACATCGTCCTGCCCCTGCTTTTTTTCGTGGCGATCCTGGGTATTGTGGGTAACCTTTCCGAGCAATTCAAGGTTTCTAATCTGGCTAATCTATTAAAAACAGTGGCCATGGGCCTGATGGGATTGTTTTCAACCATATTCCTGGGCGTGCTGGCAATTCAGGGGGTGGCAGGGGCGGTTGGAGACTCCGTTACCTTCAGGACAGCCAAGTTCAGCGTGGATGCCTTTGTTCCAGTTGTCGGCGGTATGCTTTCCGATGCCCTGGAAGCCGTGATCAGTTCCTCCCTGCTGCTGAAAAACGCCGTGGGAATCGCCGGGATGGCCGTTATTGGAACCGTTATGGTCATACCCCTCTTAAAGATTATTACCCTGGCCTTTATTTACAAACTGGCCGGTGCACTGATCCAACCCATCGGCAGCGGGCAGATGGTGGACTGCTTGAACACCCTGGGCAACAACCTGCTCCTGATCTTTGCCACGGTGGCTACGGCGGGCCTGCTGTTCTTTTTCACCATTACCATCGTTGTGGGAGTGGGTAATATTTCTGTGATGTTGAGGTAACCGCAAAAGGCCCTTTATTTTAAGGTCCGGGCGGCATTCACGCCAGCTAAATGGGGGGAGTCCGGTGGAAGTAATCCGCAACCTGGTACAGAGCCTGGTCATCATCATTATCCTGGCCATGTTTTTGGAAATGCTGCTGCCTGCCGGGCAAATGAGAGCCTACGTCAAAATGGTCATGGGCTTGCTGGTAATAATCGCAGTTATCCAGGCGGTGGGCAGCATGGCCCGCTGGAGTTTTGAGGAAATACCAGCCCTTGTGGCCGGCACCGGAGATGGCGGGGGTCAACTGCCGGAGATCCTGGAGGCGGGCAAGAGGATTTCCGCCCGCCAGCAGGAGCTGGGAATTGAACAGTACCGGCAGGGTCTGGCCCAGCAGGTCACAGCCCTGGTCAAATTAAATCAGGGATTACCATTGCTGGACGTGGAGGTGAGCGTAGAGTCCGATTCCGGCAGTCCGGACTTCGGGCAGGTTAAAGAAATAATTTTGACCGTAAGCGATAATCCAAAGCAGACAAGCCCTGCTCCGGGGGGAACAGAACCGGTGGAAGAGGTCAGCCCGGTTACAGTCCAGATCGGCAGCTCCGAAACACCGGAAAGGGAGGAGGCAGTGCCCCCCCAGGCTGCCGCCGGGATAGTGGATGTGCTGACAAACTTCTACAATATCCAACCGGAACAGGTAATAATCATCTATCGCTAAAGGGGGTGGCAAATTGCACAGAATCCTGAACTTATTCAAGGGTGGAGGAAATAACGGAGTGCCTCCCAAGAAACAGGGAAGGCGGATCCTCTGGCTGGCGGCCCTGGGCCTCCTGGGAATCCTTCTACTGGTTATAGGCAATACAGGGGGAAGCAAGCCAGCCAGCGTACAGCCGGAACAAGTTTCAACCGGCCCCGCCCCGGAGGTAAAAGCTGTAAACAATATGTCCCTGGAGGAAGAACTGCTCAGCAACAAACTCCGGGAAATGCTCAGGCAGATAGACGGAGCCGGCGAGGTTGAAGTCTCTGTGCGGCTCTCCGGCTCGACCAGGGAGGAATTCGCCGTGAACACAACCACCGGAAAGAAGACGACCCAGGAACGGGACCAGACAGGCGGAACCCGCCTGACCACCGAGGATAGCGGCAGCGATCAACTGGTGATGAACCGCAGCGAAAACGGTGAGGAGCGGCCTGTTGTGGAACGGGAGGTCGCGCCCCAGGTGGCAGGTGTCCTGGTTGTAGCCGAGGGGGCCGGAGATTCACGGATCAAGGCCAGGCTATTTGAGGCAACCCGGGTAGCCCTTGGTGTTGATCCCCAGAAAATTCTCGTCCTGAAAATGGAAAGGAGATAATTATGTACCCAATAATTATCAGAAGGCGGACCCTGAGCCTGATTGCCTTGGCATTGATCGGAGCGGCCCTGTTATTCCTGGGCTGGCGGGGCAATCTGCTGGAGCAAAGGTTTACTGCCCCGGGAACTCCGGTAACCAGTCCCTCCATTAATGAGACAGAACCTGCCAGCACAGCCCAGGCCACGGGCGTGGCTGGACAGCCGGGCAAAATGGCCAGCGCTTCCGCACCCGTTGAGGAGCAGGATTTCTTTGTGGACTACCGCCTGGAACGCGACCGGATCCGCGGCCAGAGGGTGGAGTGGCTCAGGGAAGTAATTAATAACAACAATTCAACCGCTGAGACCAGACAAAAGGCCCAGGAGCACCTGCTGGCAATCAGCCGCAGCATGGAAAAGGAAAATGAACTGGAGAACTTGCTCCGGGCCAAAGGGTTCAAGGATGCAGCTGTCTTCGTCGACGAAGACTCCGTTACCGTGATCGTTGAACCACCTTCAGGCAAACTGGCCTCAGAGGATTTCTCATCTATTACCGGCCTGGTTTCCAAGGGTACCGGCGTGGATGCCCAAAACATCATCATAATTCCCAGGGGAAGCGAATAAACTCACCTGGCCTTGAAAACCCTGTAACCCCCTCTAATCCGGGGCATTACCTTATCTAGAAAGGGAGGGTTACCGGGTCACCTCCGGCTTAAGACATCCCGTATGCAAACGGGCCCGTGCTGTTTCCATTCCTCAAAGGCGAAGCCCTGTCTTCAATCTCCTTTAGTATAGAATTTGCTGCGGATTTTGTATACTTACCGTAAATGGGTTTCCATGGGTTATATTTTTTATTATAATGATTGTAATGTTCTTTAATGATCATTACCTGGATTCAAATCAGGTTGTTATTAGCATACATAGCAACCTGTTTTTTTAATGTGTTTAGTATTGGGGAGGAACAATAATGGAACACAGGGTCCGAATAACCGATACCACGCTACGGGACGCCCACCAGAGCCTCTGGGCAACCAGAATGCGCACGGCTGAGATGCTGCCTATCGCCGAGAAACTTGATAATGTGGGGTACCATTCCCTTGAAGTCTGGGGAGGGGTGACCTTTGATGTATGCATGCGCTATTTGAATGAGGATCCCTGGGAAAGGCTCCGCCTGCTGAAAAAACATATCAAGAAAACACCCCTGCAGATGCTCTTAAGGGGTCAATCCCTCGTCGGCTACAAGCACTACCCGGATGATGTGGTAGAATCCTTTATTGCCAGATCGGTGGAAAAGGGCATTAACATTGTCAGAGTCTTTGACGCGCTCAACGATATCAGAAACCTGGAAACCGCCATTCGCGCCACAAAAAAGGCCGGAGCCCATGCCCAGGCAGCGATGGTTTACACTGTGAGCCCTGTCCATACCAACGAGCACTACCTGGCCATGGGACGCCAGCTAGTTGAAATGGGTGCCGATTCCCTTTGCATCAAGGATATGGCCGGGTTGCTGGCCCCCTACCGGGCCTATGAGCTGGTAAAACTCCTCAAGGATAACCTGTGCCTGCCTGTCCAGCTGCACTGCCACTATATTGGAGGCCTGGCTGTGGGAACATACCTGAAGGCTGTTGAAGCAGGGGCGGACGTCATCGATACCGCCACGGTGCCCCTGGCCTTCGGTGCCTCCCTGCCACCGGTTGAAACCGTGGTCCGCGCCCTGCAGGACACTCCCTTTGATACAGGACTGAACATCCATGATCTTTTTGAAGTTGCCGAGTATTTCGAGGAAATGAGAAAAAAGAACGGTTTTGAACGGGGTGTTACCCGGATTAACGATATGCGCGTTTTTGACCACCAGGTCCCTGGCGGGATGATCTCCAACCTCGTAACCCAGCTGGAGGAACAAAAGGCCCTGCACCGGATTGGCGAGGTACTCTCGGAAATACCCAGGGTACGCGAAGACCTCGGCTACCCGCCCCTGGTGACCCCCAACAGTCAGATTGTAGGAACCCAGGCTGTCTTGAATGTACTTACCGGAGAGAGGTATAAGCTGGTTCCCGGGGAGGTCCGGGATTTCATTCAGGGTTATTACGGTAAGCCCCCGGCTCCGGTTAACCAGGAGATTGCCCGCAAAGTGCTGGGTGACCGCGAACCGATCACATGCAGGCCTGCTGACTTGTTGGAGCCCAGATTGGATAAAATAAGAAGGGAAATGAAGGATCTGGCAACCTGTGAAGAGGATGTAATCTCTTACGCTCTGTTTCCCCAGGTGGGCAGGCGGTTCCTGGAAGGGAGAAACAGGGGCGGCCGGAAAGAACCGGCGCCCGCTTCTGACAGGGTTGAAAAAGATCCTCCAAATCAACAGCGGAGAATGGCCGCTGCCCGGGTTGAGGAGAAAAACAGCAGGCCTGACCCGGCCCGGGGACCGGCAAGCCCGGAACCAGGCGGGAAAGGGCCTTTAAGGGAGGAAGGAAAAATGAATCTCGATGATGTCAGGGAATTAATAAAGCTTGTCAATGAAACCGGGATAACCGAAGTTAAGCTGGAAAGTGACGGGATCAAGATCGCAATTAAGAAAGGGCTTGGGCTTAACCCGGAAGCCGGGCCAGGCGCCCCTCCTCCAGCCAGGCAGAATCCGGATCTAACCTCCGGTCCAAAGGAAACAGCCCCAGCCATGCCGGAACAGACTGGGACCAAAGACCGGTCCAACCTGATCCCGGTGACATCTCCCATGGTCGGTACATTCTACCGTGCCCCGTCCCCTGAATCACCACCCTATGTCAATGTGGGAGAAAGGGTAAAGAAGGGGCAGACCCTATGTATAATTGAAGCGATGAAACTGATGAACAAAATTGATTCCGAAGTAGAAGGGGAAATTGTCGAAATTACTGTGGAAAACGGCTCACCCGTAGAATACGGCCAAACCCTATTTTTAATTAAACAGTAAGCCTTTAAGAGAAAATTACTGTTGCTTAACTTTAAGAAAGGATATCATAAAAATGTTCAAAAAGATTCTCATCGCCAACCGGGGGGAAATAGCCGTCCGGATTATCAGAGCCTGCCGTGAAATGGATATTGCTACGGTTGCGGTTTATTCCCAGGCGGATAAGGAAAGCCTCCATGTATTGTGGGCAGATGAAGCTTATTGTATCGGGCCGGCGCCATCCGCAAAGAGTTATTTGAACTATATCAACATCATCAGCGCAGCTATATTATCCGGTGCGGATGCCATCCACCCTGGTTACGGTTTTCTTGCGGAAAACGCAGCTTTTGCAGATGCTTGCACAAGCTGCGGGATTACCTTTATCGGCCCGCACGCCAATGCAATCAGACAAATGGGAGCAAAAGCCACAGCCAGGGAAACCATGCTCAGGGCGGGAGTACCGGTTATACCGGGCTCGGAAGGAATGCTCAAGGACATTGATGAGGCCAAGAAACTGGCCCGGGAGATAGGTTATCCTGTAATCATTAAAGCCAGCGCCGGGGGCGGCGGGCGCGGCATGAGGGTCGTGCATAACGACAACGAACTGGAGGACGCCATCAATACAGCAAAGGCAGAGGCCAAAGCTGCCTTTGGTAATGATGATGTCTACCTGGAAAAATACATGGAGGAACCCAGGCATATTGAGTTTCAGGTTTTGGGCGATATCCACGGTAACATAGTTCACCTTGGCGAAAGGGACTGTTCCATCCAACGGCGCAACCAAAAAATCCTTGAAGAAGCGCCTTCTCCGGCACTTAACTGGGAAATGCGCAGAAAAATGGGTGAAATTGCCGTCAGGGCGGCAAAGGCTGTAAATTACACCAGCGCGGGCACGGTAGAGTTCCTGTTGGATAAAAACATGAATTTTTATTTTATGGAAATGAATACAAGGATTCAGGTGGAGCACCCCGTTACAGAGGCTGTAAGCGGGATTGACCTGATTAAGGAACAGATTAGACTGGCCGCAGGGGAAAAACTGGGATTGAAGCAGGAGCAGATTAAGATTCAAGGCCATGCCATTGAATGCAGGATCAATGCAGAGGATCCCAACAGAAAATTCCAGCCCAGTTCCGGGAAAATAACAACTTATTTGCCTCCTGGAGGGCCGGGCATCCGGGTTGACAGTGCCATCTACGGGGGATATGTGCTCCCTCCTTTTTATGATTCCATGATTGGAAAACTAATAGCCTGGGGCAAGGACAGGGACGAAGCCATAGCCCGGATGCAGCGGGCCCTGCGGGAATTTGTGATTAAAGGAATCGATACAACCATTCCCTTTCACCAGAAAATCTTAAACAACGCCTTCTTCAGACGGGGCGAAATCTATACAAACTTTATTCAGCGACGCATTTTCGGTGATCATGACTAATTATTTTCTCAATAGATTGATATTTGCGTCGAATTACCAATTTTGCTATAATGTACTTATTAATTAACCCTTTTCCCGAATTTTCACTTCTATATAACATTTATAGACTTTTTTTCCCGAGAGGAAACCATAAAAACCTTTAAACTTTCCAGGCGGAGGTGATAATTTGGAATCCAAGGAAATTGTCCGTGAAGAACAAACCGGCCTTGGCTCAATCAGAATCTCTGACGAGGTGGTTAAGGTCATTGCCGGGCTGGCTGCCATAGAAATTAAAGGGGTAGCCGGCATGAGCGGAGGCATAGCCGGCGGCATAGCAGAAATGCTGGGCAGGAAGAACCTCTCCAGGGGGATCAAGGTTGAGGTTGGCGAAAAAGAGGCTGCAGTTGATGCCTATGTTATTATGGAATATGGCGTCCGCATACCCGATGTGGCTGCTCAAATCCAGGAAAGCGTCAAAAACGCCATCGAGCGGATGACCGGGCTTTCTGTTGTTGAGGTTAACGTCAACGTTCAGGGAGTAGCCTTTGAGGCCAGGGACGAAGAACACAGGGTCAGATAACAGCTGTTAACCCCCTTGCCAGGGGGTTGGTTTTTGAAGGGGGTAGCCTAAAATGAGTCCTTTGGACAGGGCTTTGCTGGCTGTTTATACACTTTTTTTTACTTTCCTGTTAGCGCTGTTTTCTGCGGTCATACTGGGATGGAGGGCACCCCTGTTTCTTTTCAGGGATCTCTTTGCTCCCAACCGTCCGGAAATATTCTGGCCGGTTATAGCCATCCTCATCTTGACAGGCCTCCGTCTATTCTGGATCAGCCTCTCCAGGCCGAGGGGCAGGCATGTGGTGCTTAAAGAAACCTCGCTGGGGCAGGTAAAGGTATCTTTCCAGGCCATTGAAAGTTTAGTGGAAAAGGTTGTTTCCCAGTTTAACGGCGTCCGGGATGTAAAACCACGGATCATAACCGTCCCCCAGGGCGTGGGCATTCAAGTCCGGGCTTCCGTTACCCCTGACGTAAATGTACCGGAGGTTTCCAGTGAAATCCAAAACCGGATCAAGGAACGCATGCAAGAAGTCATGGGTATCACTGTCAATACTGTAAAAATTTCCATTGAAAGCATCTCCCTGAACAAGCCCAGAGTTGAATAGGAAAAGGGCTTTCCGTTTCAGGCGCAGCCGATAACCGGGGACCCTCATGCAGCTCCAGGTTTAAGGCAGGATAAATCGTCTAAAAATCCCGAAAAAGGGTTGACAACCGATAGCTTGTTCGCGGACAAAAATGACCAACTGTGGCATAATGTCCGCGTTCAGCAAAGAACAAGGCAAAAAGAGCGTTGGAGTTGATCCAGCGTGAAGATTAACCGCGCCTACCGCTACGAACTTGACCCAAACCGCGAGAAACAGGTCCTGCTTGCTAAACGGCGGGAAGTAACGCATGTGGACATTGGAGGTTGCAGGCTCAGGCCGGTGCCGGTGGATGAAGCAGGAACTTTTCTGGTGAGATATTTGACCATGAAAGGAGAACGGTGTTCTGATGGGAATTATCCAGGAAATCCTGGAAAAACATCTGGGTAAGGCAGCGGGTATCTTAATAGGTATCATCTTTGGTTTACTGGCAATAAAATACGGCCTGCTAAGGGCTATTTTCGTAGCGCTGTGTGCCTTAGCCGGGTACTATATAGGTAAACGCCTGGATGAAAGAGTTGATTTCCGGGAAATATTTTCAAGGCTCTTTGGGGAACGCTAAAAATGGGTTCTCAGTAAGGTCAACAAAAATTTTAACAATTTTAGCAGCTGCAGGTACAGAACAGGCCATGTTTAAACCTGAAACAGGCAGCTGGTTTTTCAGAGCCTGTATTGCAGCGCAAGGAGGACACGGGTGAGTAGAAGACAGGCCAGGGAAAGGGCTCTCCAGGTTCTGTTTCAAGTTGACTTGGGCGGCGTGGATCCCCGCAAGGCTATGCAACACATGGATGAAAACTGTGGGAGTTTAATGAAGGAAGCGGACTTTGCCGAAAGAATTGTCTTTGGAACACTGGAAAACCTGAAATTAATTGATCAGGTCATAGCAAGTATCAGCAAAGAATGGGACTTAAAGAGGATGGCCTCCGTAGACAGGAATATCATGCGTATGGCCCTGTACGAAATTTTGTTTTGCAAGGATATTCCCGGGAGCGTTTCTGTAAACGAGGCGGTGGAACTGGGCAAGATTTTCGGGGGGGAAGATTCAGGCCGTTTTATTAATGGCATTCTGGGCAAGGTACTGGAGAACCCCGAAGTGTACAGAAATCAACCTCTTAATTGAGCTTGCCAGCCAGCGCTTCAGGTTACATAGTATTTTGGAGCAGGCCTCATCCTTTCGGTATGCTCTTAAATTCTGACAGGTGAAAAATAAGTAGGAATTAAGCAGATTACCTCGAATATTCAAATACAGAAATAATCCTGATAGAAAGGAATACCACCAGATGTACAGGATACTCAAAAAGGATGTCTTAGTTCCGTCAATTAACCTTTTTGAAATCGAAGCGCCCAAAGTAGCCAGAAAAGCGGAACCCGGACAGTTTGTTATACTTCGCCTTCACGAGCAGGGAGAGAGAATTCCTTTAACCATTGCAGATTTTGACCGTGCCAGGGGAACGATCACCTGCGTTTTTCAAGAAGTGGGAAAGACAACAATGGAGTTGGGGACACTTAACGAGGGTGATTATATCCAGGATTTTGTCGGGCCCCTGGGGATGCCTTCCCACATCGAATTGTTCGGCCGGGTTGTATGTGTCGGGGGCGGCGTGGGTGTAGCGCCGGTTCATCCCATTGCCCGGGCCCTGAAAGAAGCAGGTAACGAGGTCCTGGGCATCATCGGGGCCAGGCATAAAGGTTTGCTCTTCTGGGAAGACAGGATGAGGGCTGCCTGCACTGAATTACGCGTAACAACCGACGACGGCTCTTATATGAGAAAGGGCTTCGTTACAGATTTATTAAAGGAAGCTATTCATGAGGGCGGCAAGATCGATCTCTGCCTGGCCATCGGCCCCCTGCCCATGATGCGGGCCGTTTGCGAACTGACCAGGGAATACGGCATAAAAACCATCGTCAGTTTAAATACCCTGATGGTTGACGGAACCGGCATGTGCGGTTGCTGCCGTGTTACGGTGGGCGGGGAAACACGTTTTGCCTGTGTGGACGGGCCGGAATTTGACGGGCACCAGGTGGACTTTGAAGAAATGTCCCGCCGCTCTGTAATCTATAAACCCCAGGAATTGCTGGCCAGGGAAAAATATCAACAAAACCACGCCAGCCGGTGTGCCTGTAAGGGAGGGACTTGCTAATGACCGAAAAGAAGAAGGCGATCAAACCGCAAAAAAATCCTATGCCCGTTCAGGACCCGGCTTTACGGGTGAAAAATTTCAATGAAGTAGCCCTCGGCTATAGCGAGGCAGCTGTTATCGACGAGGCCAGCCGGTGCCTGCATTGTAAAAATATGCCCTGCAGACAGGGCTGTCCTGTCGATATCGACATTTCAGGCTTCATCAAACTGGCCGCTGAAGGTGATTTTGCCGGAGCAGCCAAAAAGATTAAGGAGAAAAACGCCCTGCCCGCTGTTTGCGGCCGGGTCTGCCCCCAGGAAAACCAGTGTGAGAAGTACTGCACCCTGGGCAAAAAATACAAGCCCGTCGCCATCGGCCGGATCGAGCGTTTCTGTGCCGACTGGGAAATGGCCAACGGCACGGGATCCCAGGAAGTCGCACCCCCCACCGGTAAAAAGGTAGCCGTGGTTGGTTCCGGCCCTGCAGGTTTGACCTGCGCCGCCGATTTGGCCAAGCTGGGACACCGGGTTACTATTTTCGAGGCCCTGCATACACCTGGCGGCGTGTTGATGTACGGCATCCCCGAGTTCCGCCTGCCCAAGGCCATTGTTCAGGCGGAAATAGAGAACCTTAAAAAGCTGGGTGTAGAGATCCAGGTCAACTCAGTGGTGGGCCGTTTTGCAACCATTGATGATCTGATGCAAAAAGAAGGTTTTGACGCAGTTTTTATTGGAACCGGCGCAGGGCTTCCCTATTTTATGGGAATACCAGGGGAAAACGCCTGCGGAGTATACTCGGCCAATGAATTCCTGACCCGCACCAACTTGATGAAGGCCTACCTTTTCCCCACATACGACACCCCAATCCGGGTAGGACGGAAAGTGGCCGTGCTGGGAGGCGGCAATGTGGCCATGGACGCAGCCCGTACCGCGCTGCGCCTGGGAGCGGAGGAGTCCTGGATTGTTTACCGGCGCTCCAAAGTAGAAATGCCGGCCCGGCAGGAGGAAGTAAGCCATGCGGAAGAAGAGGGTGTGCGTTTTAAATTTCTAACCAGCCCAACCAGGATCATTTGCAACGATGATTACTGGGTTACGGCCATGGAATGCCTGCAGTACGAACTGGGTGAACCCGACGAATCCGGGCGCCGCAGGCCGGTTCCCATTAAGGGTTCCGAATTCATCATGGAGGTGGACACAGTGGTGGTGGCCATAGGGCAGGGCCCGAACCCCCTGATCCCAAGGACCACCAAAGGTCTGGAATGCACAAAAAGAGGTAATATTGTTGCCGATACGGAAACAGGCGCCACTTCCAAGCCCGGGGTTTTTGCCGGCGGAGACGTTGTCACCGGCGCAGCCACGGTGATCCTGGCCATGGGGGCCGGCCGGAAGGCAGCAAATGCTATTCATAACTATTTGACCGGAAAGTAGACAATGGTTTAGAAGTTAAAAGGAAATCTATTTTCTTCTAACAAGGCCTGTAAAGAAACACTGGCATTTTGGTTTAGGGTACTTTAACCTCAAGAACCGGGAGTTTATCAAGTTGCGCGTTTTAACTGTCCAGGAACTGACCAGGCATATAAAAATGCTGCTGGAAAAAGACTATCTCCTGGCCAATGTATGGGTCAGGGGAGAGGTTTCCAATTTCAAACCCGCATCTTCCGGGCACTTCTATTTTACCTTGAAAGACGACTGCAGCAGTCTAAAGGTGGTTATGTTCCGTTCCAGAAGCCGGCTGGTTCCCTTTCGCCTGGAAAACGGTATGGCCGTCACGATCCGCGGTTACATTTCATTATATGAACGGGACGGTATTTACCAGCTCTATGGGCAGGAAATTGAGCCCGATGGAACCGGAGCCCTCTACCTTGCCTTTGAACAGCTTAAAGCAAGGCTGCAAAAAGAAGGGCTGTTTGACCCAAAACACAAAAAGGAACTTCCCCTCCTGCCGCGCCGGATCGGCCTGGTGACCTCGCCAACCGGGGCGGCTGTCAGGGATCTCATGAAAATCATCCAGCGCCGCTGGCCTGGTCTCCACCTTGTCCTTGTACCCGTGCCGGTTCAGGGGGACACAGCTCCCCCTGCCATAGCCCGGGCTATTGATCTGCTCAACAGGGTGGGCGGTATTGAACTGATCATTGTCGGCCGGGGCGGGGGTTCCCTGGAAGAGATCTGGGCCTTCAACACCGAAATTGTGGCCAGGAGTATTTTTCGGTCAACCGTGCCGGTCATCTCGGCAGTGGGCCACGAAACGGATTTTACCATCTCCGATTTTGTGGCAGATATGCGGGCTTCGACACCCTCAGCCGCCGCCGAGCTGGCTGTTCCCGACAAGCGGGAAATGGCACGCCGGCTTGTGACACTGAAATCCAGGCTGGCCCAGGCTTTAAGGGAAAGTGCTCTGAGAAGCCGCCGCCGCCTTGATAACTGCCTTGCCCACCGGGTTTTTGCCCACCCCCGGGATACCCTCTGCGGCTCCCGGCAGCAGTCCCTGGATCAGCTCCACCGCAGGCTGGTCCAGAGTATTCAGGGTGTTATCGAACGCAAGGGCGGTTCCCTGGCAATACTGGCCGGACAACTCCAGGCCTTAAGTCCCCTGGCCACCCTGGCCAGAGGTTACTCCATCTGCACCACGCCCGACGGCCGGAAGGTCATCCGGGATGCTGAATCTGTTAAGAAGGGAGACCGGCTGTCGGTCCTGCTACTGAGGGGAAAACTGCAATGCCTGGTTGAGGATAAAACAACTTGAGTTAAAGTGAGTGTTGGAAAGAATGTCATTTCTTATTGATGGAAAAAAAGTTGCTGCATCCCTTCGGGAGGAAGTGGAGCTGGAAATTTCCAGGCTCAAGGAAGAGGGCCTGAACCCAAAACTGGCTGTTATTCTGGCAGGTGAGGACCCGGCTTCGGTCCTCTATTCCCGGTCCATGGAAAAAGCCTGCCAGGGTGTGGGGGTTGAATTTGAGCTTTTTCATCTACCAGGTACTCCCTCCGAAGAGAAAGTTATTAATGTTATTAAAGAATTGAATTACGACAGCTCAATCCACGGAATTATGATTATGCTTCCTCTCCCCAGGGGAATTAATAAACAAAGGGTCCTGGAAGCCGTTGCCCCGCTGAAGGATGTGGATGGGGTTCATCCCATCAACAGGGGTTATATTCTCAGCAACAGCGAGGGACTGTTCCCCACAACACCGCAGAGCTGTATTGAAATTCTCCTGCGCAACGGGATTGAAATAAGCGGAAAACATGCCGTCCTGGTGGGACGGGGAGAATCGGTGGGGAAGCCCCTCGTTTACATGATGCTGAATCAAAACGCCACCGTTACTGTCTGCCATACAAGGACCCGCGACCTGAAGTGGCACACCCGCCAGGCTGACATACTAATTGCCGCCGTGGGCAAGGCCCGCATGATTACCGCTGATATGGTCAAGCCGGGCGCAGTTGTTGTAGATGCCGGGATCAACGAAACAGAGGATGGGGGCATCTGCGGGGACGTAGACTTTGAACGCGTCCGGGAGGTTGCCGGAGCCATTTCACCTGTACCCGGCGGAGTGGGCAGTCTGACCACGATGCTGATCCAGAAAAATTTAATCAAGGCCATCAGGCTGCAAAGAAAATATTCTGAAAGACAAGGAGGCCCCTGCTGCCTTGGGTGATTTTTTCAACAAAAGCCTGCGTGAAATAATAGAATTATCTTCCTCCAGTGCACCCGTTCCCGGCGGCGGAAGCGTCTCGGCCATCGTCGCCTGTTTAGGGGCAGCCATGACCGCAATGGTCTGCAACCTGACCACCGGCAAGGAAAAGTACCGTGATGTCGAACCCCATGTCCAGGAGATCAACAACTCCCTCAGCCCCCTGTTGGCAAAGCTGGAATACCTGGTGGAAGAGGATATGGCTGAGTTCCAGCGTTTTATGTCAGCCTACCGTTTACCCAGGGATACGGAAGAACAAAAAGCTGCCCGGGAAGAGGCCCTGCAAGGGGCTCTGAGGGGTTCCACAGAAATACCACTGGAAATTGCCCGGACTTGCCTGGTAATCCTGCAGCTTACCCAACGGCTCTCCGGCATCGGAAACAAAATGGCCATCAGCGACGCGGGAGTAGCAGCAACTATTACAGAAGCTGCCTTGAACAGCGTCCTTCTCACCGCTTCCGGCAATGTACCATTAATTAAAGATGCCGCTTATGCAGAACGTGTGGCCGCAGAAATTACCTCTCTCACAGCCGAAGCCGGGCAAATCAAGGAAGAAATTATGAACGTGGTAAGGGAAAGAATGAAGAGTTAATAAAAAATATTGATCTTAAATATTGCTCTTAAATATCGATATTTTTATTTCTAACTTCACTCTTTTCCATATATAATAGGGGCAAACCGATGGAGGGCAAAGATGGCCGGTAAAATAAAAGAGATGAGTTTCGAGGAAGCCATAGCCCGCTTGGAAGAGATTGTGAAGGAGCTGGAAGACGGACGTCTGCCGCTGGAAAGCGCACTTGTCTTATTCGAAGAGGGTGTTAAGCTATCCCGCATCTGTGAAGGATACCTGGAAGCAGCCGAACAAAAAATATCCATTCTCCTGGAAGATGAAAAGGGCAGGGTGACTTTAAAAGAAGTTGATTCACTACCATCCCCCGGGGGAGGAAAAAACCATGAATTTTAAGGAAGAGTTAAAAAGAAGGGCACAGATTATTGAAGAAGCCCTCGAACGTTTCCTCCCACCTCCAACTGCTTATCCTCCCCTGATTCACCAGGCCATGCGCTACAGCGTCCTGGGGGGAGGCAAGAGGCTCAGACCATCGCTGGTGATGGCGGGGGCGGAAGCCGTGGGGGGATCGGCCACCAGCGTTTTGCCCGCAGCCTGCGCCGTGGAGTTAATCCATGTCTACTCTCTGATTCATGACGACCTGCCCGCATTGGATAATGATGACTATCGCCGGGGTAAATTGACAAATCACAAGGTCTTTGGGGAAGCTATAGCTGTTTTAGCAGGGGACGCCCTGCTGACGCTGGCTTTTCAATTACTGGCCGAAAATAAGGCCAGCCGCCCGGAGGACAATTTAAGGGTCATTCATGAAGCTGCCCTGGGAGCCGGAACAATGGGTTTGATCGGTGGCCAGGTGGTGGACACATTTTCAGCCGGGGAGGAGGTTGATGAGGTCACCCTGGAATATATCCACCGCAACAAGACCGGCGCCCTTTACCGGATTTCTGTCAGAACAGGGGCCATTCTGGCCGGAGCCCGGCCGGAACAACTGGAGGCCCTCAGTCGCTATGCAGAACACCTGGGACTGGCCTTTCAAATTATGGACGACATCCTCGATCTTGTAGGCGAAGAAAAAAAACTTGGAAAACCGGTGGGCAGCGATTTAAAGAATAAAAAGGCCACCTACCCGGCCCTTTTCGGTCTGGAAAGCTCCCGGGAAAAGGCCAACCTGGAATGTGCCAGGGCGCTTTCTGCTCTCAGCGATTTTGGAAAAGAAGCTGATTTTTTGCGTTCTTTGGCGATATTTGTGGTAAACAGGGATTATTAAAACCCGGTTCAGCCAGGAGGACCAGGACTAATTCTTTTTTCTTAAATACACCCATATTATTATAAAGCAGCTCTTTCAAGTAGTCAGGCAATTTGAAAAAGAACCTGGTTATATGTTATAATAACTGCCTGGTAAAAAGTTTTATATGGTAAGTGACACAGTATCCTAGTCAGATGAGCCTTTTTGAAGGCGGGCCTAAAAATCCGTCAAGGGCACATCGATGAAGTTCCTGGTGCTGGCTGCCGACGCCCAGTCGGGGGTTGGTACTGGGAGTTAAGGGGGTGGGGCGACCCGCAATGGCATGTGGGCGTTGACCCTGCCCCCGTGGAGACCCAAGTGCGTGGTATCGCCATTGCCGCTTTAAGCGTCAATGGTTAACTATGGCTTGGGATTAAACCTGCATGTGGTTAGCGCTGCGTGCAGTGTAGCCTGCCTTGAGTGGTAGCGGCGGATATTAGTTTTTCTCAGACGGCCGGACATGGGCCCGTGGACGGCCGGCTGATAATTGAAACCGCTACTGCAAAAGAGGCTAGAAAAGGTGTATTCTGTCGGGGAAAACCCCTAGGCTGTCTGGATTTCCAGGGCGGACCGGAGATTAAAGTGTGGACTAAGTGGTAATCCAGCCCCGGGATCGGAAACGACCGGAAACGGCTTTAAAGGGAAACCGCCGGACTGGCGACAGCCGGTAGCTGTTTGGGAAAACCTGCTGGACCTAAGCCACAATATTTATCCGGCCCGCTGTCACTTACCACCCATCTATCTCTACATAACCGTATTATACCCTGTTCTTAGATGCTCTAATCACCGCTGCATGAGGTGACTTTTATTGGGTAATAATAAATCTACTGTAACCAGTAGATATATCCTTTTAGTTGGCTTCGGCTCCTTTTTCCTGGCAGTATTCTTTACACTGTTTTCTGAAACCTTTTCCTCCAAACTAAACAACATTTTTCTATCTTTATTTTTTTTATTTTTTATCATAATCTTCAATATTCTGGCAGATATTGTAGGTACAGCCGTAACAGCCGCCTCACACGTACCCTTTAATGCCAAGGCTGCCAAGCGGGTTGAAGGGGCCATGCACGGCCTGCAGTTAATCCGCAATGCCGATAAAGTTGCCAATATCGCCAATGATGTTATTGGTGATATCACAACAACTGTCAGCGGTGCTCTGGGGATCTCGATTGTGGTGCAGATAGTACGGGCGGGACTGCAGTTTGACCAGTTTTGGCTTAATGTGCTGATTACCGCCCTTATTTCAGTGTCTATTGTCACAGGCAAGGCTGCAGGAAAAAAACTGGCTTTAAGCCGTCCGGAAGAAGTTATTTTCATAGTCGGTAAACTACTCGCCAAATTGGAAGCTTATACCGGCTACAGCCCATTTAAAAAACGCCGCGGTAAGAGCAAGAAGGGTGGGAAGCCGTGAGCAACCTGTTAAAACAAATACATAGCCTGCGGGATATCCGCTCTATGAGTTTAGCCAGTCTTGGGGAACTGGCCAGGGAAATCCGCCATGAGCTGATTAAAACAGTGGCCAATAACGGCGGGCACCTGGCGCCCAACTTAGGAGTTGTGGAATTGACCCTGGCCCTGCACCGGGTCTTTAACTCACCCGTTGACAAAATTATTTGGGATGTTGGACATCAATGCTATGTTCATAAGTTGCTGACGGGTAGAAAAGACGAATTCGGGACCCTTCGCCAATTCGGTGGTATCTGCGGTTTCCCCCGGCCGTCTGAAAGCATTCACGACGCCTTTGGCACCGGCCACAGCAGTACATCCATATCAGCGGCCCTGGGTATGGCCATCGCCCGGGATCTTAAAGGTGAAAACCATTCCGTAGTAGCGGTCATCGGTGATGGGGCCATGACCGGGGGGATGGCTTTTGAGGCCTTGAACCATGCCGGCCACCTGAAGAAAAACCTCATCGTCGTATTAAATGATAATGAAATGTCCATCGCCCAAAATGTCGGAGCAATGTCCGGGTATTTGACCCGCCTCAGGACCGACCCCATGTACTCCAGAGGCAAGGAAGAGATTGAACAGCTCCTGCGCAGGATTCCTATCGGTTCAACTCTTTTGAAGTTCGGCGAGAGGCTCAAGGACAGTTTAAAGCACCTGGTTGTCCCGGGCATGCTCTTTGAGGAGCTGGGTTTCACTTATCTGGGTCCGGTTGATGGACACGATCTCAAGGCAGTGACCACCATCCTGAACCAGGCCAGGAATCAAAAGGGTCCTGTCCTGGTCCACGTACTTACCAAAAAAGGAAAGGGTTACCGCCCTGCCGAAGAGAACCCTGACCGTTTTCACGGTGTGGGACCCTTTAACCCGGCTACGGGAGAGGTAATCAAGAACAGCTCGGCGCCTTCCTATTCGGAAGTCTTTGGCCGCACCCTGACCAGGCTTGCCCAGCAGGACCAGAGCATCCTGGCCATTACAGCGGCAATGACCAGCGGCACGGGGCTGAACAGTTTTGCCCGGCTTTTTCCGGGGCGCTTTTTTGACGTGGGCATTGCCGAGCAGCATGCAGTGACCCTGGCCGCAGGCCTGGCTAAGGAAGGCTACCATCCTGTAGTCACGATTTATTCAACCTTTTTACAACGGGCCTACGATCAAATCCTGCATGACGTATGCCTGCAAAACCTGCCTGTAACCTTTGCCATCGACCGCGCGGGCCTGGTGGGGGAGGACGGGGCAACCCACCATGGACTTTTCGATTACGCCTATTTAAGGCATATTCCCAATATGGTGATCATGGCGCCCAGGGATGAGAATGAATTACAACACATGCTGGCTACAGCGGTCCAGCACCCGGGGCCCGCCGCAGTACGTTATCCCCGGGGAACGGCCACCGGCTGCAAAATGGACGAAGAACTGAAAACACTGCCGGTGGGACAGGCCCTGGTTCTCCGGAAAGGCCGGGACCTCACACTTCTGGCAGTGGGGAGCATGGTCCGCCTGGCGGAGGAGGTTGCAACAGTGTTAGCTTCCTCCGGCATTGACGCCGCCGTAATCAACGCCAGGTTTGTCAAACCACTGGATGAAAACTGTATCCTGGAATATGCCCAGCAGACCGGAAGAGTATACACACTGGAAGAACATGTCTTGCAATGCGGCTTTGGCAGTGCTGTGATGGAACTAATCCATTCCAGAGGTCTCACCGGTGTGACGGTTAAACCCTTCGGATTTCCGGATAGCTTTATAGAACACGGCAGTACATCCCTGCTGCTGGCCAGATACGGGCTTACCGTAGAACAGATAGCCAGGTCTATTTCCGAGAGTTTTGTCCGCAAAACCTATCCCAGAAAGCTCAGACTGGCCCCCAGTTAAGGAATAAGGAAAGGAAAGGTTTATTCACTTGGCCCAACGGAAAGAACGTTTGGACGTAAGGCTGGTTGAAGAGGGCTTTTTCCCCAGCAGGGAAAAAGCACGGGCAGCAATTATGGCCGGGCTTGTTTATGCAGGTGGCAAAAGGGTGGAAAAACCAGGCTTGCTGGTCGGCACCGATCTCAAGCTGGAGGTCAGGGGAAATCCCATTCCTTACGTCAGCCGGGGCGGTTTGAAACTGGAAAAGGCTCTAAAGGTTTTCGGCATCGACTTAAAGGGGCGTATTGTCCTGGATATCGGCGCCTCCACGGGGGGTTTCACCGACTGTGCCTTAAAACACGGGGCCAGGCTGGTCTATGCGGTGGACGTGGGATACGGCCAGCTGGCCTGGGAGCTGCGGAAGGATCAGCGGGTTGTGGTCCTGGAGCGTACCAATATTCGTTACCTCACCCGTGATGCTTTCAGGGAAATACCCGACTTCGCCACTATCGACGTTTCTTTTATTTCCCTTGACAAAGTTCTGCCGGTGTTAGCCGGGCTGATGTCCGGAGAGGCCGCAGGGGTGGCCCTGATTAAACCTCAATTTGAGGCCGGGCGGGAAAAAGTCGGTAAAAAAGGTGTGGTACGCGACCCGCAGGTTCACGTGGAGGTCATCGAAAAACTGGTAAGGCTCTTTTTAGAACAGGGCTGGTCCGTGAAAGGCCTTGATTATTCCCCCATAATGGGACCGGAAGGCAATATAGAATACTTGCTCTATTTTCAAAGAGAGGACAACCCTGAATCCTGTGTTTGTCCTTTACCCGTGGTTCAACAGGCACACGCAGAATTGAAAGGTAAATTTTAGTAGTACTGTACTTGCTAGATAAGCAAAGGGGATGGCTTACGCCTTGGACACCTTTGGGCTGGTGGTTAATCTTAACAAAAAGGGAGTTCACGAGCTGGTTGAGCAGGTCGTTCAATGGCTGGAAAGCAAAGGCCGTTCAGTTTTAATCCATGAAAACACTGCCAGAGCCCTGGGCCTGGCAAGACTTGGGGTTTCCCAGAATCACCTGGTGGAAAGGGCTCAATGCATGATCGTCTTTGGCGGAGACGGAACCCTCTTGAGAACGGCACGTAAAGTCGCCCGGTCAGGGACCCCTATTATCGGGGTTAATCTCGGGCACCTGGGTTTCCTTACCGAAATAGATGTTCCGGAAGCTTTACCTGCCCTGGAAAAGCTTTTGCACAACGAGTATTATATTGAAGAACGAATGATGATCGAGGCCAGAGTCTACAGGGAAGGCCGAGTGGTGGAGCAATTAGTCGGCCTCAACGACGCCGTAATCGCCAAGGGAGCCTTTGCCAGGTTGATCATGCTGGAGACATACGTAAACGATGATTATGTCAATACATACCCCTCGGACGGCCTGATCATAGCCACCCCTACAGGCTCAACAGCCTATTCCCTCTCTGCGGGCGGTCCACTGGTAACGCCCGAACTTGAATTATTGCTTCTCACGCCCATCTGCTCCCATAATCTCTGGTCCAGGCCGATGATTTTTGCACCGGACAGTACAATTAAAGTCGTCATACTGTCCAGCCAGGGGGAAGTAATGCTGACGGTGGACGGCCAGCACGGTTTCAGCCTGAGGAAAAACGACCAGGTTGTAGTTAACCGCGCCTCACCTAAGGCAAGGTTTATTAGGCTGAAAGGTAGAAACTTCTTTGAGCTCTTGCGCAAGAAACTGACGGAAGAAGGCGGAAGAAATGGCTCCTAAAGGGCTGGGCAGCGCGGTTTACCTGGCTCACATGTTCCTTTCCCAGGTACTCGGAGACGGGGGAACGGGAATTGACGCCACTGCCGGAAACGGTCATGACACAGTTTTTCTGGCCAGCCTGGTGGGACCCCGGGGCAAGGTCTATGCCTTTGATATTCAGTCCATAGCCCTGCAAAATACCCGGTTGCTCCTGGAACAACACGGTTACGCGGAACGGGTTCAGCTGTTTCAGGCCGGTCACGAAGAGATGGAGAAGTTCGTTTCCGGCCCTGTTGATGCGGTGATATTCAACCTTGGTTACCTGCCGGGCGGCGACCACGGTGTGACCAGCAGCGCCGACACAACCGTCAAAGCCGTCCAGGCCGCCCTGAACCTGTTAAGATCCGGTGGCCGTGTGAGTATAGTTGTTTACACCGGGCATCCCGGCGGCATAGAAGAGTACCAAAAGCTGGAGGAAATGGCCTCTGCCCTTGATGGAAAACACTTTCATGTGCTCAGGATCAACTTTTTAAACCGTTCCCAGCGGGCGCCGTCAGTGATCGTGATTGAAAAGGCAGGTTTTACCCCTTGAAAAACAGACGGCAGCATAAAATTTTGGAAATAATCAAGAATGAAATTATCGCAACCCAAAAGGACCTCGCCGAAGCATTAAGAAAAAACGGCTTTACCGTTACCCAGGCAACAGTGTCCAGGGACATCAAAGAACTGGGCCTGACAAAAATGTCCTTAGACGGCAACCCTGCCCGTTATACCCTAGCTGGTGAAAAACGCACCTACCGGAGTGAAGAGCATTTAAAGCGCCTTTTCCGGGACTCAGTGGTAGGGCTGGACTTCAGCGAGAACCTGATTGTGATTAAGACCCACCCCGGGGAGGCACAGGCTGTTGCCCTGGCCATAGATCAGGTTGGCTGGAAAGAAATAATCGGTACCGTGGGCGGTGATGACACCGTCCTGGTCATCGTTAAACCCAAGCGGGAAACCGGCGCAGTGCTGAAGAGATTCGAGGACCTGAGCTTGAACAGGGGGTAAGAACATGCTCCTGAGTCTCTTTATCAGAAATTTCGGCATTATCGAGTTGCTGAATATGGACCTGGATAGAGGTCTCAACGTCCTTACCGGGGAAACCGGCGCTGGTAAATCGATCATTATTGAGGCCCTGCAGCTGGCCCTGGGGGGACGCGCTTCCTCTGAACAGATACGTAGCGGAACAGAAAAAGCCATGGTACAAGCCACTTTTAGTGTTGACAGCCTGCCTTCCCTGAACACTCTGTTGGAAAAACAGGGTATTGAAGCCTCCGGGGACGGCATTCTCCTTCTCTCCAGGGAAATCGCCCGTTCCGGAAAGAATATTTGCAGGATTAACGGCCAGGTGGTCACCCTTGGGTTTTACAAGAACGTCGGCAGGTACCTGGCAGACCTCCACGTGCAGCATGAACAAAACTCCCTCCTGGATCAGGAGCGGCAGCGGAAGCTCCTGGACAGGTTTGGGGGAAAAGAAATGCAAAAACACCTGGAAGAAGTCCAGTCAGTTTTTAACAAATGGAAATCAGCACGCCTCCGTTTTGAAAAAATCTCTAAAACCGCGAAGGAGAGAGCCAGGCGGCAGGAAACATTGCGCTACGAAATCGGAGAAATAAGCTCTGCGAACCTCAAGCCCGGGGAAGAAGAGGAGCTGCTGGCAGAAAAAAGCATGCTGGCCAACGCCGAAAAGATCTGCCAGCTGGCCACAGAAGCTTACGCCCTGCTCTATGACAGCGGAGGTGGACAAGCTGCTGCTACGGACCTGCTGGCCAGGGCAATCGCCGCAGTCAGGAATTTGTCCTCACTGGACGAACGTACCGGAAGCATTCTGGCCACCCTGGAAAACGCACTTTACCAGGTTGAGGACGCTGCCCGGGAAATCTCTTCCTACCGGGACAGGGCGGAATACAACCCCGCCAGGCTGGAGGCAGTGGAAGAACGGCTGGATAGAATTAAAAGGTTGAAGAAAAAGTATGGGAATAGTATCTCTGATGTGCTGGATTACCTGGATTCTGCCGGCAAAGAATTGCAATTCCTGGAAAACCTGGAAGAAGAGCTGGAAGATGCCGAAAGGCAGCTGGCTGATTTAGAAGCTGCCTACAGCCGGGCTGCGGCAAAGCTAAGCGCTGCCAGGCGAAAGGCTGCAAAACAACTGGAAGAGGCCATGACCCGGGAACTGAGTTCCCTTGAACTGGGCCGGATGATATTTAATCTGGATTTTTGTGAACTAACTAAACCATCAGAGTACGGCCTGGAACAAATTGATTTCTTGATCTCCCCAAACCCCGGAGAACCCCTCAAGCCACTGGCAAAGATTGCCTCAGGGGGCGAACTATCAAGAATTATGCTGGCCCTGAAGGTATTACTGGCAGAGGCTGACGATGTACCCCTCCTGGTTTTTGACGAAGTAGATACCGGCATCGGCGGCAGGGCACTCCACGCCGTAGCTAAAAAACTGTCCCTGCTGGGAAAACACCGCCAGGTTATCTGCGTGACCCACTCTGCCCAGGTTGCCTCCCACGCCCGGGCCCACCACCGGATCATCAAAGAATTTGATGGGGAGCGAACAATTACACGGGTAGAATTACTTGACCCCGCAGAAAGATTGGAAGAACTATCCAGAATGCTTGGAGGCAAGGATATTACCGATATTACCCGGCAGCATGCCAGTCAATTGCTTCGTTCTGCTGCTAAACATTAAATATATTGTAAATAAACCTGGTTTTTAATCAATCTGGTTAAAATATTACGTTATTATTATACCACGCAGAAAATCAAGCAAGAACTTACAAAACACTTCAAAGCTAATTACAATGCTGTTATGGCAACCTAATACATAATTAGGTTGAATATTTGAGTTATATTGAGGTTAACTTAAGTTTGTACGTAAAAATCATAATATACATTATAAAATAATATAAAATAATTACAAAAATTGTTCTGGTTATTATGGTATATCTATTGTTTTGGAGGTGGATTGCAATAAAATTGGAGGGGTGATGCTTGAAGGGGAAAACTTGCGGTTTATTCCTTGGTATCCTGATATTTTTAACTGGCATATTAACATGCCAGCTAAAGGTTACCATTTTACCACCTGTAAGGCATACTGTTACTGCTGGTGAACCGCTTAAATTAAAACTCCCCGCTATCGTTGAAAATAATATTGAGGTTAAAATTTTAAGTAAAGAACATAACTCTTTATCAAAAAGTATAAATCCAGAGGAACTTAAGTCAGGAACAATCCCCTTATCTTCTCATTCCGGTCAACAAATCGTAAGGCTCACTCTTTTCGGCGTGCTGCCTGTCAGGGACATGATCATCAGCATCGTGCCGGAAGTGAGAGTGATTCCCGGCGGTCAATCCATCGGGGTTTTGCTAAACTCCCAGGGAATTGTTGTGGTAGATAGTTATGAAATCAAGGATGAGTCCGGCCGGAAGATTAACCCGGCTGCGGAAGCAGGTATTATGAAAGACGACCATATTCTAAAAATCAGCGGCGAAACCGTTATAAGTGATAACCAGGTCAGGGAACTTGCCGCCAAAGCCGGAGCCGCGGGACAGCCATTAGTGATGGAAGTAAAGCGCGGCGATAAAATTTTTCTGACTCAACTAAAACCAGTTTTTTGCAAGGAAACGGGAAGCTACAAAATAGGTCTGGTGATCAGGGACAGCGCAGACGGTGTCGGAACCCTCACTTTTTATGAGCCTCAAAGCATGTCCTATGGCGCCCTGGGACACATTGTTAACGAGATTGGAACAAACCACCCGTTGGACCTGGGAAACGGAAAGATTGTAGGCGCCAACATACAGGGCATACTGAAAGGAAAACGCGGCCAACCTGGTGAAAAAATCGGCACTTTCCAACAAGACGAGCTTTTATGTGGAACTGTTACCCGGAATACTAAACTGGGAATTTTCGGCCGCCTCCAAAAACCCCTTGTAAACACGTCTTATCAGGAACCTATCCCCGTGGCCACAATCGACCAGATTCACGAGGGGCCAGCTGAAATGCTGACCGTGTTGAATGGAGATAAAATCGAGAAATTCAACCTGGAAATAGTGAGGATCAATCCCAAGGCCAAAGAGGACGGTAAGGGACTGGTTATTCAGGTCTCCGATCCCAGGCTCCTGCAAGAAACCGGAGGCATTATCCAAGGTATGAGCGGCAGTCCCATTATTCAGGACGGCAGGCTTGTAGGAGCAGTAACTCATGTTTTTATCAATGACCCAACCAAGGGTTACGGTGTTCCCGCAGAATGGATGTTGCGGGAATGAGGCTTATTCCCGGCAAAGGAAGAGGTTATAGAAAATCTTCTGAAAGCAGGATAAACTAAAAAAATAACAAAATATTCTGTAATTTCCTTTTTATAACATTTCTTTAAAATTTCCTGTAAAGCCTGAAGGACTTTTTTTATAGCCGTCGAATCCTCTTGATGGAGAGAAATTTACAAATTATAGAAACTTATGGGAGGCGGGAGTTTCATATGGCTAAAAAATCGATCAGGATCTTAATCGCAGATGATAATAGAGAATTCTGCGAGCTGCTCAAAGAGTTCATTAACGGACAGGAAGACTTAAACCTAATTGGCATTGCTTATAACGGGCAGGAAGCCCTGCAAATGATTCGGGAAAATAACCCAGATGTGGTGGTACTCGATATCATCATGCCCCACCTGGATGGAATCGGAGTACTGGAGAAATTTGCATCTGGCAGCCCCGGAAACAGACCAAAATTCATTATGTTGACTGCTTTTGGTCAGGAAAGCGTCACCCAAAGAGCTGTTGAGCTGGGCGCCGATTATTATATATTAAAACCCTTTGACTTTAATGTGCTCGCCACCCGGATCCGGCAGCTTGCCGAAGGCGTCAATGTATCCCAGTATATTTCACCGACAAAGCCCAAAAATCTCGATGTGGCCGTGACAAACCTCATCCACGAAATGGGTGTTCCAGCCCATATCAAAGGTTACCACTATTTAAGGGACGCCATTTTAATGGTTATTAGCGAAGTAAATCTATTGGGAGCAGTAACCAAAGAATTATATCCTATGATAGCCCAAAAATTTCAAACCACACCAAGCCGGGTTGAAAGGGCCATCAGACATGCTATTGAACTCGCCTGGGATCGGGGCAATGTAGAAATGATGACCAAATTCTTCGGTTACACCATTAACCTGGAACGTGGCAAGCCAACCAATTCGGAGTTTATAGCTATGGTTGCGGACAAGCTGAGGATCGAAGCAAAAGTAAGTTAGTTTATTTGTCTTAGTTTATCAATTGTGGAATAATACAATACTTTTTTACGAACTAAATTTTAATAGTTTATTTTTAGACCATTAAAGTATAATACTGTCGTTTAAGGATTAGACAGTAATTATGCTTTGTTTTTTTTATTATTAAGCCTGGCATAATTTCATAAAATTCAAGTTCAACCCTGTTCAGTTTTACACATGGTTTTCCAGGAGATATATTATTAAGGCAAGTCTAAATGGCTTGTAAAAATCAGATGTCATTTCTTGTTCCTATGGGCCCATAATGTTTTTTAAAAAGCCGAAAGGAATTTTAAATAATTTCGTCGAAGGGACATAGGTTGTTAAAAGTGAGTGATATTGTTGCTGAAATCAAAACGTATAAGTATTTTTACCGGTGCCTTTGGCAGCGGTAAAACTGAACTGGCCCTGAATTATGCTATTAAACTTCGAGAAAAAGGTAAAAAAGTGACAGCTGTCGACCTTGATCTAATTAATCCTTATTTTAGAATCAGGTCGGTGAGGGAAGCCCTTGAGACCAGGGGAATCCATGTTGTCAGTCCCCGGGGAAAGTTGGCCGGAGCTGATGTTCCGGCTTTGCCCCCTGCTATTCTGGGCGTTTTAGAGGACAGCAGTACTTACGGTGTTGTGGATGTAGGCGGAGATGATATTGGAGCAGCCGCTTTAGGCCGCTTTAAAAACAACCTCGCGGAAGGTTCCTTCAACCTTTATTTCGTGGTCAACACCTACCGGTTACACACCAGGGACGTGCCCGGTATTCTTTCAGTCCTGAACAGGGTTGAGAAAGCATCCCGGATGCAGGTTAACGCCCTGATCAGCAATCCAAATCTGGGTTCCGAAACTGATCCCGAAACAATTCTCGAGGGTCACCGCCTTGTTCTGGAAGCAGCACATCAACTGAAACTACCAGTTGCCTTCCTGGGGGTCCGCAGAAACCTGGCTGACAGGTTAAAAAACCAGGAAGTGCCGTTATTTCCGCTAGATCTGATGTTGAAGCTGCCCTGGCAGGACGGTTGAGCCGGCTTGATTTACCGCCTGCCGCTACCGGCCGAATTAAAGCCGGTCTTGCCGTGCGTTCACAGGATCTAATTCTTGCATATTTAATCGAAGGAGGGATTGTTCTTGGCCAGGGTCATCTTCCGGGAAGAACGCTGTAAAGGCTGCCGCCTGTGCACCGCTGTCTGTCCCAGGGGAATTATAAAAATGTCGGGACACATTAATGAGATGGGTTACCACCCGGCTGCCGTGGAAGAACCGGAAAAATGTACGGGCTGCACTCTATGCGCCCTTGTCTGTCCCGACATAGTGATTGAAGTGGAGAGGGAGGAGAAGGCGGTTTGAGCAGGATCTTAATGAAAGGAAACGAGGCCATCGGAGAAGGCGCAGTCCGGGCCGGCTGCCGCTATTTCTTCGGTTACCCTATTACACCGCAAAGTGAGCTAACTCATTATCTGGCCAAAAGACTGCCGGAGGTGGGGGGCCTTTACCTGCAGGCCGAGAGCGAAGTAGCTTCCATCAATATGGTTTACGGCGCTGCCGGGGCTGGGGCAAGGGTTATGACCTCCTCCTCGGGGCCCGGCATCAGCCTGATGCAGGAGGGCCTATCCTACCTGGCTGGAGCCGAGTTGCCCTGCGTGGTTGTAAATCTGATGCGGGGCGGTCCCGGGCTGGGTAATATTGCCCCTTCCCAGGCCGATTACTTTCAGGCCACCAAGGGCGGCGGTCACGGTGATTACCACTTGATTGTGCTGGCTCCCAATTCGGTCCAGGAACTTCTGGACTTCACGGGAAAAGCCTTTGAGCTGGCTGATTATTACCGCAACCCGGTCATGGTCATGGCGGACGGGATCATGGCCCAGATGATGGAACCAGTGGAGCTGAAGGATGAAGCTCAGGTTGAAATTCCGGCTAAGCCCTGGGCAGCTACCGGGATGATTGATCACCCGGGAAGCAAACGGATTATTAATTCTTGTTATGTTATCCCGGAGGAAATGGAAGCCGTTAACATCAGGCTCAAGGAGAAATACACTCAAATAACGCTCAATGAGCAGGCCAGCGAGGGATACTTGCTGGAGGACGCCGAGATCGTCCTGGTTGCTTTTGGAACAGTTTCCCGGATTTGCCGGGCAGTGGTGGAAAAGGCCCGGCAACTGGGAATTCCGGCAGGTCTGTTCCGGCCTATCACCCTTTGGCCCTTCCCCGCGGAGGAGTTGAAAAGAACCACCGGAAAGGCAAAGTGTTTTTTATCTGTGGAGATGAACATGGGCCAGATGGTGGAGGACGTCCAACTGACCATAAACGGGAGGGCCCCGGTTTACCATTACGGTCGCCTGGGCGGTATGGTCCCGGTTGCCCGGGATGTTCTCCAGGAAGTTCAAAAACTGTACAGCGGGGGTGTTGTTAAATGAAAAAGGTCTTTAAAAGGCCCGAAATACTGAAGGATGTGCCCTTTCATTACTGCCCCGGCTGTACCCACGGAGTCGCCCACCGCCTGGTTGCAGAGGTTATTGAAGAACTGGGCATCCGGGATATTGCCATCGGTGTCGCGCCGGTGGGGTGCTCCGTTTTCGTCATGGATTATTTTGAAATAGACATGTTCCAAGGTTCCCACGGCAGGGCCCCGGCAGTGGCTACGGGAATTAAAAGGGTTCTGCCGGACAGGGTGGTATTCACCTACCAGGGGGACGGGGACCTGGCTGCCATCGGTACCGGGGAGTTCGTCCATGCAGCTACCAGGGGCGAAAAAATTACTGTTATCTTCATTAATAATGCCATTTACGGCATGACCGGCGGCCAGATGGCCCCCACCACCATCATGGGCCAAGTAACCAAAACCACCCCCTTCGGCCGGGACAGGGAGACTAACGGCTATCCCATCCGGGTCTGCGAAATGCTGGTGCCCCTTGAGGGAGCCGCCTATCTGGCCCGGGTTGCAGTCCACACCCCGAAGGCGATTATCCAGGCCAAGAAGTTCATCAAGAGGGCCTTCGAAGTGCAGCTTGCAGGTCTGGGGTTCTCCCTGGTGGAAGTGCTTTCCGCCTGCCCGACCAACTGGGGACTGTCACCGCTGGAAGCGGTAAAATGGCTGGAGGAGAATATGGTCCCCTACTACCCGCTTGGTGAATATAAATCACCTGCAGGGGGTGCTATAAATGATTGAGGAAGTCTATATTGCAGGTTTCGGCGGACAGGGCGCCCTCTCCACAGGCCAGCTTCTGGCCCAGGCCGGCCTCCGGGAAGGAAAGCATGTTTCCTATGTGCCCTTCTACGGTGTGGAAAAGAGGGGCGGAATGGCCAACTGCGGCGTAACCATATCAGACCGGCAGGTGAGTTCGCCCATAGTAACTGAACCAACGGTACTTGTTGTGATGAACAACCAATCCCTGCTGAGATTCGAGCAGGCAGTGGTTCCTGGCGGTCTGATCCTGATCAACAGCTCACTGGTAGATTCACCGGTGCAGAGGAAGGACGTGCGGGTTGTGCGCATTAAGGCCAATGAAGAGGCTGAAGCCCTGGGTGACGCCAGGGTCGCCAACAACATCATCCTGGGCGCCCTGGTGGCTTTAACCGGAGTGGTATCCCTGGAAGCCGTGGAAAAATCCCTGCAGGATGTTCTGCCCGAGCGCCATCACAAGCTGATCCCGGTAAATGTAAAGGCTTTGCAAAGGGGATTTGAGCTGGCAGCTGCCTGTAAAAACTCAGCTTCAGAATAATAAAGATTAAGGAGTTGAAGGATCAGTGAAGCAAAGTGTGGTCAACCCGGAACGCCTCATTGAGGAATTCCTGGAGATGGTTCAGGTGGACAGCGTTTCAGGCACAGAGCGCCAACTGGCCGACCTGCTGATCCGGAAACTGACAGACCTGGGGCTGGAGGTAAGGGAGGACGAGGCCGGCAGAGTAGTTGGCTCCAACACCGGCAATATAATCGGGAGGCTACCCGGGAACGGCAGGGGCCCGGTAATAATGTTCTCCGCTCATATGGACACCGTGGAACCGGGTCAGGGTGTAAAGCCGGTGCTGGCAGACGGGGTGATCCGTTCCGCCGGCGATACGGTGCTGGGGGCCGATGATAAAGCAGGCATCGCAACAATCCTGGAGGTCCTGAAGATTGTGCGTGAACAGTCCTTCCAGCACGGCGGTCTGGAAGTGGTTTTCACCATCTGGGAAGAAGGCGGCATGTTCGGTGCTAAAAACCTTCAATACCACCTCCTGAAAGCACATTACGGTTTTGTTCTGGACAGCGACGGAGATCCCGGAACCATCATCACCAGGGCGCCTTCCCACGATGAAATCGGGATCACCATCCGGGGTAAATCCGCCCACGCGGGCTTGAACCCGGAAGACGGGATTAACGCCATCAAGGTGGCCTCCGAGGCCATAGCGCAAATGGAACTGGGCCGGATTGACCACGAGACAACATGCAATATCGGCATTATTTCAGGGGGCAAGGCCACCAATATTATTCCGGACAGAGTAACCATCAAAGGTGAAGCCAGGAGCCTCTGCGCTTCCAAACGTGAAGCCCAAACAGCCCGGATCTGCCGTGCCGTTTATCAAGCTGCCGAAAAACACGGCGCCCAGGCCGAGATCACAACAGAACTGCTTTATAATGGCTTTAATTTGGACCAGGAATCGCCGCCGGTAAAAGTTGCCCTGGAAGCAGCCCGGAGGCTTGGCCTCCAACCCAGGTTGGAAAAAACCGGCGGTGGCAGTGACGCCAACATTTTTAACCACAGGGGCATTCCCACGGTGGTTCTGGGGATCGGGATGAAAAAGCCGCACACCTGCGAGGAATACATTACCACTGCCAATCTCGTGGAAAACGCCCGCTACCTCTTCGAGATCCTGCGTGTAGCCCAGGGTCAGGCACTTTAATGAACCTGATTTAAAATGAGTTCCTGCACAGTCCGGTACCTGCAGGCATAAAGCTGCAGCAACCGCCGGACTTCTCTTATTTTCCCGCAGATAAAAATGCCGTCCGCCTGGGTATATACTCTTACCAGCCTCAATCTCCATCCTCCTAAAAACATTTCATCCTTCTTTAGCCTCTCCATTAAAATATGTCCAGCCTGGACAAATCATTCCGGAAGTCATAAAAGGCAGGGACAATCCATAAGAATTAGAGGGGGAGATAGGGGGGAGCCGGAGTTGTCTCACAGGTTTAAAGGTTTTTGGGTTAATTCCTTAAAATATAACTGGCCGGCTTATGTGATCATCCTGCTTGTTTTTGCCCTGGGACTCACCGCAGGCACGCTGGGGGTATACAAGCTGCAGGCCGGTGAACTCCAGGAACTCAGCCTCTATCTGGATTGCTTTTTGGAACAGGCCGCACTCATAGAAACAGAACCGGCTGCAGCCATGAAATCTGAGCTATACAACGATCTTATTCTTCTTGCTGCCATATATTTTCTTGGTCTTACCATCATCGGCATCCCGGTCATCCTAATCCTGGTTTTTCTCCGGGGCTTCGTGCTGGGATTCTCCATCGTTTTTTTGGGGTGGCAAAAAAACATCCAGGGAATAATCCTTTCCTGCGCGGCAATCCTGCCTCAAAATATTATTTTCCTGCCGGCGCTACTGCTGGGAGGCGTGGCCTCCCTGTCCTTTGCCCTGCTCCTGGGCAGGCGGTTTTTCAACTCCAGGGTTGTAATCTGGCCCAGTTTTCTCATTTACAGTGGATTCATGGCCTTTTTAAGCCTCATGGCCCTTTTAGCCGGGCTGGTGGAAGTATACCTGACACCTTTTCTGGTCAAGCTTGCCGCCAGTTTTATGTTTTAGGCCAGGAATAAAAAGGATAACCTTAATCAAATGTGGAAGTAGAGTCTTTTAACAAGGCTCTTTTTTTGTTGAAGCGGGAGGTGGGCCGAGGATGGAAAAAATCCTGAATGATTTTCTGAATCACCTCGCCGTGGAGCGGGGGCTTGCCAGTAACACAATTATCTCCTACCGTACGGACCTGACCGGTTATCTAGCCTTCTGTCATAAGCATAACCTGCATGACATCAAAGGGACGAACAAGGATCTCATTATGTCCTACCTTTTTCAGCTCCAGGCCAGCGGCAAATCACCTGCAACCATAGCGCGCCACCTTGCAGCCCTCAAGGCCTTTTACCGCTTTGCCCTGGCCGAAGGAAAGCTTTCCAGGGATCCTACCTCTGATCTAGACACACCAAAACTGCCCCAAAAGCTGCCCGGGGTACTGTCGGTGCAGGAAGTCGATCTCTTACTGAACCAGCCGCGCCCGGGGGAGCCGGCCGGCCTCCGCGATAAAGCAATGCTGGAACTGCTCTATGCCACGGGAATCAGGGTCTCGGAACTTGTCTCCTTAAACCTGGAACAGCTCAGCCTGCAAAACAAATATATCCGGTGTTTTGGCAAGGGCGCCAAAGAAAGGATAGTGCCCCTTGGTGACGTGGCCGCCCGTTACCTCACTGAATACCTGGAACGGGGAAGGTGTAAACTAGTCAAGCACAGCAAAACACCCGCGCTATTCGTTAACCAGCACGGCGGCAGGTTGACACGGCAGGGTTTTTGGAAGATTATCAAAAAATATGCTGCCAAAGCAAAAATCAATACCAGGATTACACCGCATACCTTGAGGCATTCCTTTGCTACCCACCTGCTGGAAAACGGCGCGGATATCCGCTCCGTCCAGGAACTGCTGGGACATGCCGATATCAGCACGACCCAGATTTACACTCACTTAACCCGGAAAAAGCTCAGGGAGGTATATGACCGCACCCACCCCCGGGCCTGACCGGTTTAGAACTGTCCCAGGTCTTTTCATTGTTTGAAAGCCTGTTTTTCAACCTTAGAAACTTTTCTACATTTACAGCAAGGAGGTGCCTTTGCTGGAGGTCAAAAGGGTTATTTTACTGGTACTGGACAGCGTCGGCGCAGGGGAACTGCCCGATGCCGCCAAATACGGGGATTGCGGGAGCAATACCCTGGGCAACACAGCTCGGGCCGTGGGAGGACTGAACCTGCCCAACCTGGAAAGCCTCGGTCTGGGCAATATTCTGCCCTTGGAAGGTGTGCCCCCGGCTCAAGAACCAAAGGCTTTTTATGGTAAAATGCGCCAGAAATCGGCAGGCAAGGACACCACAACAGGCCACTGGGAGCTGGCGGGACTGATCCTGGAGCGTCCCTTTCCGGTCTATCCCAACGGCTTTCCACCGGAAATTATCGAACCCTTTGAAAAAGCAATCGGGCGCAGGATCCTGGGCAACAAGGTTGCCTCGGGCACGGCCATTATTGACGAGCTTGGCGAAAGGCACATGGAAACAGGGTGCCCCATTGTTTATACTTCCGCTGACAGCGTGTTCCAGGTAGCCGCCCATGAAAAGGTGATCCCCTTAAAGGAATTGTATGAAATATGCCGGATTGCCAGGAATATACTGACAGGTGAGCATGCCGTGGGGAGGGTTATTGCCAGGCCTTTTGACGGGGAACCCGGTTCTTTTTACAGAACCGGCAACCGCCATGATTTTTCCCTGAAGCCCCCCGGTCAAACGGTGCTGAGCCTGCTCCAGGAGAACCGGATCCCGGTTACAGCAATAGGTAAAATCAGCGACATTTTCGCCGGGGAAGGGATTTCAGCCTCTTATCCCACCAAAGGAAACCGGGACACAATGGAACAAACCTTGAAACAAATACGTTCCGGAACCTGGGGCTTGATTTTTGCAAATTTCATTGATTTCGACATGCTCTACGGTCACCGCAACAATCCCAGTGGCTACGCCAAAGCTCTGGAAGAGTTTGACGGGATGCTGCCCCACCTGGACGATGCCCTGCAGCAAAGCGATGTTGTAATTATCACCGGGGATCACGGCTGTGACCCGACAACCCCATCGACTGACCACTCCAGGGAATACGTGCCCCTGCTGGTATACGGGAAAACCCTGCAGGGGGGAAGCAACCTGGGCACAAGAGACTCCTTTACTGACGTGGCCGCTACAATTGCTGAGATCTTCGGCCTCCCATTCCCAGAGGGAAAGAGTTTCTGGCGCCAGGTTTGCCAGGAATGCCCGGAACTTTGAGGGGTGATTTTTAAAATGAGAATGGTTGACCTGATCCAGAAGAAAAAGCTGGGCCTGGCCCTGAGCCCTGATGAAATTGACTTTATCGTCAATGGATACACCAGCGGCCAGATCCCCGATTACCAGATGTCTGCCTTGCTAATGGCCATCTACTTTCAGGGCATGAACCAGGAAGAAACAGCGGACCTGACCCTTGCCCTCGTTAACTCGGGTGAACGCATTGATTTATCCGGGATTGAGGGGATTAAGGTGGACAAGCATTCCACCGGCGGCGTAGGAGATAAGGTAAGTCTTATTATCATCCCCCTGGTCGCCTCCGCCGGTATACCGGTGGCTAAAATGTCCGGAAAGGGCCTGGGCCACACAGGAGGCACCATCGATAAACTGGAAGCCATCGAAGGATTCAGAACAAACCTTTCCAGGGCCGAGTTTATTCATAATGTCAACACATATAAAATGGCAGTTGCAGGACAGAGCGCAGATTTAACTCCTGCGGATAAAATGATCTATGCTTTACGGGATGTTACAGCTACAGTGGACAGCGTGCCCCTGATCGCCGCATCGGTGATGAGCAAGAAAATAGCCTCCGGGGCAGACGCCATCGTCCTGGACGTCAAGGCCGGCTCAGGGGCATTTATGAAGTCCCTGGATCAAGCCAGGGAACTGGCCCGGGTAATGGTTCAGATTGGTAAATCGCTGAACAAAAAAACCATAGCCGTAATTACGGACATGAGTCAGCCCTTAGGCCATGAGGTGGGTAATGCCAACGAGGTAAAGGAGGCAGCGGAGTTCCTGCAGGGCAGGGGCGCCCGGGACTTAACCGCTGTGGCCCTCAACCTGGCTGCACATATGACTGTCCTGGGCGGGGCTTATACCGACCTGCCCACTGCTAACCGGGAACTTACCAGGTTGATTGATTCCGGTTCAGCCTTCCAGTACTTTAAGAAACTGGTTGAAATCCAAGGCGGGGACCCGGAGGTCCTGGTCAACCCCGGCAGGCTTCCCCAGGCCAAATACCATGTAGAAGTAAAAGCCCCTGCCGGGGGCTATGTAACAGCCATCGATGCTGAAGCCGTCGGAATGGCCTCAATGCTCCTGGGGGCGGGAAGAAAGAAAAAGGATGACCCCATCGATTACTCTGCCGGCGTAACTGTACTCAAAAAAATTGGGGACAGGGTCAAAGAGGGGGAGACAATCTGTGTCATGCACACAAACCTCGCGGAACACCAGGAGGCCGGGATTCTTTTACAAAGGGCGTATACCTTCAGCGACCGCGAGCCGCCCCCGCTTACTTACGTGCATGAGGTAATTCAATAAGGAATATACGGCAGCTGGGCCTGCCCTGCCAGGCTTTTCGTCCAGTCTGGGAGGGTATCCCCCTCCTCCCAGTCAAGAGGAATTCTAAGATTTCTGCGCCTGATCTTTGATCAGGCGCTTTTTGGTATTTAACCAGCCATGCATAACTTTAAAGCAAGGTAACATAATACAAAACGACTGTTATTGTTTTAGTTTGAAAATGAACGGAGGTATTCTTATGTCTTGGAAAAAAAGCTTGCTCTTTTTCCTCCTGTTTGTTTTTTTCCTTGGTCTCGCACCGGTACAGGGAGCCTGGGCCGCTGCGGAGCCGGAAAAGGCAAAGGAAGAGAACAGGGTTGTTAAGGCTCCCGGGACACCGGAAACCACAGCTGAGGCAGCCGTGCTTATGGAACCGGTCACCGGCAGGATCATTTACGAAAAGGAAGCACACAAGCGTCTGCCCATGGCCAGCGTTACAAAACTGATGACCCTCCTGCTTGCTACGGAAGCTGTTGAAAAAGGGAGCTTTAAACTGACAGACAGCGTCATCACCAGTGAAAACGCCTGGGAAATGGGCGGCTCGCAGATTTACCTGGAACCGGGTGAAGAGATGAGCCTGTGGGATTTATTGCTGGCCATCGGATTGCAGTCGGCCAACGACGCCAGTGTAGCTGTAGCCGAACACATTGCCGGGAGTGAAGAAGCCTTTGTTCAGGACATGAATGATAAAGCAAGGGAACTGGGCCTGACGAACACCAATTTCGTCAACTGTCACGGGCTAACTGCAGAAAACCACTATACCAGCGCCTATGATCTGGCCATAATCCTGCGGGAAGGGCTGAAAAACCCGCTCTTCCGGAAGATTACCGCTATGAAGGAGTACGATCTGCGGGGGGGCGCCTTTAAACTCTGGAACACCAACAAACTGCTCTGGTGGTACAAAGGCGCGGATGCCGGTAAAACCGGGTGGACAGAAAGCGCAAAATACTGCCTGGCTTCTTCAGCTGAAAGAGATGGCTTGAGGTTAATCTGCGTGGTTCTTGGAACTGAGGAACCCCAAAGTCATTTCCGGGAGTCCATGAAATTATATGATTTCGGCTTTGCCCGTTACAAAGCTGTTAATATTGCCGACCAGGGAGAAAAGGTAGGTACTGTTAAAGTAGGCAAGGGTCTGGCAGAAACAGTTTATGCCCTGACCCTGGACAAAGTTAGCGTTATAGTTCCCAGAGGCGAAGAAAAAGGATTCGAGCCCGTAATTGAATTGCCGGAATTTATTAACGCACCGGTGGCAAAAGGACAGGAGATCGGAACTTACATTGTAACAAAAGAAGGACAGGAAGTACTCCGGGTTAAACTGGTTGCTGCTCAGGATGTACCAAAAGCAAATATTCTACAACAAATGAGAAGAGTAATCGACAGCGTCTATTAAGCACCAGCTATTGAAATATGAATAAGCCGTTTTTACAGGATACAGGTCGCAACAAAGGCTTTCCTGGCGGATAAAGAACTGCGAAATTAGGAACAGGCACAACTGCTTGACCGGGACAAAAGACTTTAAGCTTTGTTCCGGTCAAGCACCTCTGTACCTGTCGTTTTTTTTGCCAGTTGTTTTACAGGATTAATACCTGCAACCTTGCCTTTTTTCCATAAATTTGGTAAGATTTAGCAGGATGGATAAGCAATTAACTAAAAGGAAAGGATGACGCCTGTGCTCTTGGATCTTGAAAGAAAGCAGGAAACACTTTTCATCAGGCTAAAAGGCGAACTGGATCTTGGCTCTGCCGACCATCTTCGCAACGCCATTGAGCAAGCTCTGGACCGGGAACCGGTTAGAAACCTGGTTATCAACCTGGCCGGAGTGAGTTTTATCGACAGTTCCGGTCTGGGAGTCCTGCTGGGCCGCTACAAGCGGGTGTCAAAAAACGGCGGCAGGGTTATGCTTGTTTCTCCCCAACCCCAGGTGCGCAGGATTCTGGAATTGTCCGGGCTCTTCAGGATTATGGATGAACTGGCGAGCGAGTCCGAAGCAATGGTGAATTAGGTTAGGGAGGGGCTTTAAGTGAAATATATTAACCAGATGAAACTGGAATTTTTAAGCATTCCGGCCAATGTAGCCTTTGCCAGGGTAACGGTGGCGGCTTTTGCCTCCCAGCTTGACTTTACCCTTTCCGACCTGGAGGAAATCAAAGTGGCTGTTTCCGAAGCAGTGGGCAATTCCATCATTCATGGTTACGAGAATCATCCAGACAAGAAAATCAGAATCCAGGCCGCTTTAACCACTGACAGCCTGGAATTAAGAATAGAAGACGACGGCAAGGGCATTAAAGATATCAAAAAAGCCCTTGAACCGGCATTTTCCACAGACTCTGAACGTCTCGGCCTGGGCTTTGTGTTTATGCAGTCTTTTATGGACAGCTTCCAGGTGGACTCGACTCCCGGACAGGGAACAAAGGTCATCATGAGCAAGCGGGTCGGCTCTGGAACGGCACCCCTTAAACCGGAGCAGTAGTCAGGAGATGAAAAAAATGAGCAGCAGGTTGGTTGACATGAACCTGCCCCGCTTTCCCCTGTTGAAGGATTCCGAAATCAAAGAACTGCTGAAGAAGGCCAAGGCAGGAGACAGTTTGGCCAGGGATAAGCTGGTAAACTGCAACTTAAAGCTGGTATTCAATCTTGTTAAACGGTTTCAAAACCGCGGTTACGAGCTGGAAGATCTTTTCCAGATAGGCTGCATTGGTTTGATGAAGGCCATTGATAAATTTGACCTTAATTATGACGTAAAGTTTTCGACTTACGCCGTGCCGATGATCGTGGGCGAGATCCGGAGATTCCTGAGGGATGATAACCCGGTGAAGGTCAGCCGCTCGGTGAAGGAACTTGCTTATAAAATTCAGCAGATCCGGGATATCCTCACGGCACGGCTGGGCAGGGAACCATCCGTGGGGGAGATCGCTGCAGAACTCTCCCTGAACCGGGAGGAGGTGGTGAATGCCCTGGAAGCTGCCCAGGCGCCCACTTCAATCTATGAAACCCTCCATCAGGACGACGGTGACCCCATCTATCTCCTGGATCAACTCAAGGGTGAAGAGGGAGGAGACCTTCCGTGGCTGGAAAGCATCTCAATTAATGAGATCCTGCAAAAACTCCCGGAGAGGGACCGGTTAATAATAACCTGGCGTTTCTTCGAGGATAAAACCCAGTCGGTTATCGCAGCCAGACTGGGGCTATCCCAGGTTCAGGTATCTCGCCTGGAAAGACAGGCCTTGAGTAAAATCAAGTCTTTAATGGAAAACAGTTAAGCCCTAAAGTCCGGTGCAGGGCCTTTATTTTTTAATGAACAGAAATTGGTATAAAAAACAAATTCAGATGCATAATAAAAATACTTGAATACCAAAGGAGGTATGTGGGGTGCACGTAAAAGTATCAGAACTAGTGGGCGAATCACCAGATAGCTGGAAGGGCGCCGTACAAGCGGCCATATCAGAGGCGTCACGCACAATGAAAAACATTGTTGCTGTTGAGGTTGTAAACTTCACTGCTAATGTGGAAAACGGGCGGCTGGTGGAGTATAAAGCCAACGTAAAAATCGCCCATACAGATTAAGAGCAAGGCTGAAGGGACACCTTTGGGGTGTCCTTTTTGTATGGCTTTAAAAACAAAACACCTCATTTGCATAATGTCCCGGGGGCAGGGAAAGGATAGAATTCGAGGCTGGCTGATAGCGGCTGTGTCCACAGATAAGGAGGGACTTTCGGCGCAACCGGTTTTCTAAGGGGGTCGAAACATGGGAGACGGGCTGCATAAAAAGCGCAGGGTAATCCTCGTCACCGACGGAGACCGGATTGCCCAAAGGGCGGTAGAAGTCGCCGCCCGCAATGTGGGGGCCCGCTGTATCTCCCGCTCGGCAGGCAACCCCACCAGGCAATCCGGCCAGGAACTGGTCGAACTGATTAAGGAAGCGCCCCTGGACCCGGTAGTTGTGATGCTGGATGACAGGGGCTTTAACGGTCCCGGCAGGGGCGAGTCAGCCCTGGCTTACATAGCCGGCCATCCCGATATTGAGGTCCTCGGTGTCCTGGCAGTAGCATCCAATACCGAAAAGGCCTGTGGCTGCAGGGTAAATGTATCGGTTACCCAAACCGGTGAGGTGATCGAGGGTCCCGTTGACAAATGGGGTTTACCTAAACAGGACGTGCTTAAAGGTGATACGACAGAGATTCTTGACAGCCTGAAGATCCCCTTTGTGATCGGCATCGGCGATATCGGCAAAATGGGCCAGGCAGACGCTGCTGAAAAGGGAGCGCCGCTGACGACGAAAGCTTTTCAAACCATTCTGGAAAGGAGCGGTTTCAATGTGGCGGGTCAGAAAAAACAAGAAAACTTTCGATGAAGCTCCGGAAAAAACAAAGATTAAGTCCAGTCTGGAGGAAAACATCAAAGAACTGGATGCAGTAATGGGCATTCAGAAAAGTTTTGACCTCCTGACCAGGGAATTATCAATTGGTGGAACAAAAGTCACGCTTTTATTTATAGACGGGCTGACCAACGACCAGGTTGTCACCCTGGTCCTTCAGAACCTTACACGCCTGGAAAGGGCGGAAATGCTGCCTGACGCCCTGAAGAAACTGTTTAACACCCATGTGGGTTATACCGAGCTGGAAGAAGTCCAGTACCTGGAGGACATCGTTGATAAGGTTCTGGCCGGACCCATGGCCATCCTGGTGGACGGCTCGGATAAGGCGCTGATTCTGGATGCCAGAACTTACCCTGTCCGCAGCCCTGAAGAGCCGGATCTGGAAAGGGTGGTGCGGGGCTCCAGAGACGGCTTTGTAGAAACACTTGTTTTCAACACGGCTCTGATCCGGAGGCGGATCAGGGATCCCAAATTGAGAATGGAATACCTCCAGGTTGGCACCCGTTCCAAGTCCGATGTGGTCGTCTGTTATATCGAGGATATCGCCAACCCCGACCTGGTCGAAAACATCAAAAGCAGGATTGAATATATCAAAATTGACGGGATTCCCATGGCGGAGAAGTCCGTAGAAGAACTGATCACACCGGGTTCATACTGGAACCCCTTCCCCAAGGTCCGCTACACGGAACGTCCGGACGTAGCCGCCATGCACCTTCTGGAAGGACACGTGCTGGTGCTGGTGGATACTTCACCCAGCGTAATCATTGCCCCTGCAACCTATTTTCACCACATCCAGCACGCGGAGGAATACAGGCAAAACCCCACCATAGGAGCCTACCTGCGCTGGGTGCGCTTTTTCGGTGTAGCTGCTTCCATCTTCCTGCTGCCGCTGTGGTTCCTCTTTGCTGAAAACCCTGAACTGCTGCCGCCCTGGCTGAACTTCATCGGACTCAAGGAGCCCGGTGTGGTGCCCCTGATCATCCAGTTTCTCCTGGCGGAGATTGCCGTGGATATGATCCGCCTGGCCACCATCCATACGCCTGCGGCCCTGGCCACGGCCACGGGCATTATCGCAGCCCTGCTTATTGGTGAACTGGCTGTCAGGGTCGGCCTTTTCGCCCAGGAGGTGGTCCTGTACGTTGCTGTAGTGGCCATCGGGACTTTCCTGACACCCAGTATCGAACTGTCCAACGCCAACCGCCTGGTAAGGATCGGGCTTCTGGTTGCGACCGCGCTGTTCCGCCTGCCGGGTTTTGTGATAGGTACAGCCGTCACCTTTATCGCCCTTGCTTTTATGAGGTCCTTCGGCGTCCCCTACCTGTGGCCGCTGGTACCCCTTAACTTGAAGGCCCTGGCAGGAATTATCGTCCGGACTCCTGTACCCGTCCGGAATACCCGGCCCAGCATCTTGAAACCCCTGGACCCTTCCCGCCAGGTTGTGGCAGCCCCGGCCCGCAAGCCTGAAAAAAAACCAGGGAAGTGAAGCCGGACATTTTCGCGGGAGGAATCCGGCTAGAAAAGCCGGTTTTTGCCCATAATAGAAGTAGTTGTGCTGCGAGGAGCGATGCCAATGCCCGTAAAGGTCGGGATCCCCAGGGCCTTGCTTTACTACTATTATTATCCCTTATGGAAAACATTCTTTGAAGAGCTGGGGGCTCAAGTAATCCTTTCATCCCCGTCCACAAAGGGGATTTTAACAGATGGCTTAAAATCCGCCGTAGACGAAATTTGCCTGCCGGTTAAGCTGGCCTTCGGGCACGTTCAGGATTTGATTGGAAAGGTTGACTTTATTTTATTGCCCAGGCTGATCAGCATCAGAAAAAATGAATATATTTGCCCTAAATTTCTGGGACTCCCCGACATGGTCCGCCGGCTGGCGGGCATCCCTCCCTTAATTGACGTCAACGTTAACAGGTATAAGGGTAATAATGAGCTTTACCAGGCAGTTAAAGAAGTGGGGCGGCTTTTTACCCGTAATCACTTAAAAATCTGGCTGGCCTACCGCCGCTCGCTGAAAGTGCACAGGCATTATTTCAGACTGCTGCACCTCGGCCTGATGCCCGCAGATGCCCTGGCTGTCCTGGAAAACAGGGTAAAAAACGAACCCCTGCCCGCTCCTGGGAAAATTACCGTGGCCCTGCTGGGACACCCCTATAACATCTATGATCCCTTCATCAACATGAACATAATTGGACGGCTCAGGACCATGGGCGCAAATGTAATAACCGCCGAAAACCTGAAGCAAAAAATAGTGCGAAGCTACGCTGCCAGGTTGCCGAAAAAACTCTTCTGGACCCTTGGCCAGCACATGATCGGGGCTGCCCTGCATTACCTGGAACGCCCGGAAATAAACGGAATGATCCATATAGCCGCCTTCGGCTGCGGTCCCGACTCCATGACCGGAGAGCTCATCGAGCGCAAGGCGCGGGGCGCGGGTATGCCCTTTCTTAACCTGACCCTGGATGAACATACAGGAGAAGCTGGAGTTATTACCCGGCTGGAGGCTTTTTTAGATATGGTCCGCTGGAAAATGGCGGGGACTGTTGGGGTAACCTAATTCTCCATTGAGGGGGCTTTTTATGCGCCTGACCTTTCCCCATATGGGTAACATGTATATTCCCTTGACAGCTATCTTGCAACCCCTGGGTGTGGAGGTGGTGGTACCTCCTCCCTCCAGCAAAAGAACGCTAACCCTGGGTTCTAAATACGGTCCTGAATTTGCCTGCCTGCCCTTAAAGCTTAACCTCGGAAATTTTATCGAAGCTTATGAACTGGGAGCTAACACCGTTGTCATGGCCGGGGGCTGCGGCCCCTGCCGCTTCGGCTATTATGCCCAGATTGAACAGGCAATCTTAAAAGACCTGGGCTACGAGCTGCAGTTCATTGTCCTCGAGCCACCGGAACGCCATATCAACGAATTGCTTAGAAAAATCAGGGACATTGCGGGGCGGAGTTCCTGGTGGCAAATTGTTCAGGCCATCCGTTTTGGCTACCAGAAAGCGCTGGCGGTGGATGAAATTGAAAGGTCGGCCCTGTTTTCCCGGCCCCGGGAAAAAGTACCCGGCTCCACAGACGATGCCTTAAAGAAGGCCCTGGAAATGATCCACAGTGCGGCAACCCCCCGGGAACTTACTGCTGCCCGGGAACGTGCCCTGGCGCTCATGGGCGAAGTTGCTGTGGACATGGACCGGCCGGTCTTGAAGGTTGGACTTGTGGGAGAGATTTATACCATACTGGAACCCTTCGCCAACCTTTACCTGGAAAGACACCTGGGGAGGCTGGGCGTCGAGGTTGAGCGCTCCATCTATTTGAGCGGCTGGGTCAATGAACATCTATTTCGCGGACTGGCCAGGGGAATAGGATCAGGTAAAAAAGCCCGTGCGGCATCATATCCCTACCTGCGGCACTTCGTCGGCGGGCACGGCCAGGAAACCATAGGGGGAGCAGTTCTCTATGCCCGGCGCGGCTATGACGGCATCATCCAGGTCTTTCCCTTTACCTGCATGCCGGAGATTGTAGCTGAAAGCATTCTGCCGGATATAAGCAAAGACTACGGTATCCATTCCCTGACCTTGATTATGGACGAAAACACCGGCGAAGCAGGTATGGTTACCCGCCTGGAGGCTTTTACAGACCTGCTGGCACGTAAAAAGGAAACGAAGGAGGCCCTTTGAGCGTGATTGGCTATTTAGGAATCGACGTGGGTTCGGTCAGCACCAACCTGGTTTTTTTTGGTGACTGTGGAGTTATTCGCGAGTCTATTTATTTAAGAACCCGGGGCAAGCCCATCGAGACCGTCCAAAAAGGCCTGAAGGAGCTTAAAACCAGCCTGCCCCCAGGCACAAAGATAAGGGGAGTAGGCACCACCGGGAGCGGCAGGCACCTTACCGGCGTTATCGTGGGCGCCGATGCTGTGAAAAATGAAATCACCGCCCATGCCGTGGCCTCGTCCCAGCTTGTTCCCGGAGTACAATCCATCCTGGAAATCGGCGGCCAGGACTCCAAAATCATTATTCTGCGCAACGGTGTTGTCTCGGATTTTGCCATGAACACCGTCTGTGCCGCCGGAACCGGTTCCTTTTTGGAGCAGCAGGCCGGAAGGTTGGGCATTCCCATAGAAAAATTCGGTGAAATAGCCCTGCAAGCCAGGTCTCCGGTGCGCATTGCCGGGAGATGTGCGGTATTTGCGGAATCCGATATGATCCACAAGCAACAAATGGGCTGCAGCCTTCCGGACATCCTGGCCGGCCTTTGTGACGCCCTGGTCAGAAACTATTTGAATAACGTCGGCAAAGGCAAAGAAATCCTCCCGCCAGTGGTTTTCCAGGGCGGTGTTGCCGCCAACGCCGGCATGGTCAGGGCCTTTGAAAAAGCGCTGGATATGAAGGTTCATGTGCCTCCCTATTTTAACGTTATGGGGGCGGTGGGAGCAGCCCTGCTGGCCCGGGAAGCTGTAGCCAGAAAAGGCATCAGCCGCTTTAAAGGCTTTGAGGTGGCAGAAATGGATTATCAAACCGGCAGCTTCGAGTGCTCCGGCTGCCCCAATTTGTGCGAGGTCGTGGAAGTCACTGAAAATGGCATGGTCATAGCCCGCTGGGGTGACCGCTGCGGCAAGTGGAGCAACGCTGTCAGGGGTGAAGAAAAAATAAGCTGAGAGAAATCTTTACCCGGTTCATACTTATTTTGCTGGTTAGTGTAAAGTTATTGTAGGAGTTTTACAGACAAAAAGAGAAGATATCACCGTCCTG
>LFSA01000116.1 GCA_001512635.1 Pelotomaculum sp. DTU098
GTATTTCCTGAAAGTTGTCGACCCCTTTTTCATAAATCAACCTTTTAGCCCTGACCAGGACGCGCACAAGTATTTCATGAAAAACCTTACCCCTGATCATAGCCAGATTGGGCTTCGTTTTAATCCTGTCTATTCTTTTCAAATATAGGTCCCGGTTGCTTGTACAATAAGAATTGGCGACCTCATGCAGAGCCAGTTTAAGATCATAGACCGGAGCAAGGGGTGGCTGGTGCCAGTTCCACCCCCGCAGCTCTTCGGCTATTTCCATTTGCCTGGAACGGGGCAAATAACTCTTATTCAGCTGTTTTCTCTCTTCCTCGGTTAAGAAGTACATAAATCCGGCTTCACCTCACATCGCCGCAAAAATTGCGGAATTCACAGTCAATACATTTCTTTTTATGGCTGGTCCTTTTTGGCATAGACTCCGATGATACCAAAAGCCGTATCTTTTCCAACATTTCCTTGACAAATACACGGGAGTTAGGGGTAATTTCGAGTGGTACCACCATACCACTGGTATTGCAGATAAAGCCATAGCGTACCGGCTTATTGTAAACGTCCTCCAGCAGCATGGCATAGGCTACCAGCTGGTATTTGTGATTAAGGGAAGGACTGTGCGCGCTATGCTTAAACTCAACAGGAAAAATTTCACTTCCCGCCACAATATGCATATCCAGCCTGCCTTCCAGACCAAGACGGGGAGAATAAAGGCTGGTGTGAAATTTCCGCTCTCCTTCTTTTAAATTATAGCGTTTGAAGGTCCGTCGCTTCTCCAGCCGGTCCAACTCCAGGTGGGCCTCACTACCGTAAACCATTTTTCTGGTAAGCTTTTTTTCCACCGGGCACACATAGGTGAAATAAATCACTCTCGGGCAATATATATACTGTTTCAGGTCGTTTACTCTCAGCTTAAGCATAAGGGTAATCCGGACCAGCAATGATTGTTTCCATAAGCCTCAAATCCTTATCGCAAACGGGGCAGATAAGGATGTTGCCGTTCTTTTTGCCCAGGGTTTTCTTAAGCCTCTGTTTCAGCTCATCCCTGCGGTTATGGTTCAATTCGCCGAAGAAAGCCGAATACTGGATATGAGTCAGGCCATAGTCCTTGCAGGCCTCAAATATTTTATTGCGCACTTTGTCCTCTTCAACATCATAAATGACTAAGGTCTTCATTACCACCCACCGACAAACGGCCGGTATTTTGCCTCCCCGCGCAAAAATGTGGCCACCCGGCGAGCCTGCATCTGCATTATCGTACGAAGCTTATATTTTTTGCCCTGATACTTTTCCTGACTTTCCAATCTTTCCTTGATTCTTTCAGAAAAATCACGTCTCGTAGTGTTGGAGAGCATCCCTTCCTCCATTTCCACAGCAATGCCCTTGTTTACCATTGCAATAACTACCCGGTCAACCACCTGCTGCCGGAACTCTTCCACAAAGTCGTAAACCAGGCTTAGTTTACCGGGGCGGTCCACGTGCAAAAACCCGCCAAAGGGATCGAGGCCGGCCAGAATCAAGGCCCCCTCCGCTTGCCTGCACAACATTCCGTAGCCGTAGTTAAGGAGTGAGTTTACCGGATCGACAGCCCCACGGTGCTTCCGGCCTGGAAAATCGACCTTATCACCGATCAACAGCCCTACCCCTTCCCAGTAAAGATTTCCAGCCCGCCCTTCTACGGACATTAATTGGGCTCGGACATCATCTATACAATTGCCATTGATAGTGTTCAAAGAGCTGGCGACTTGTTCTATCTGCCCAATCAAACCTGAAATAGATTCAAACAGCTCACGGTCCACACCCTTGCGGTACTTGGCAAAATATTTCAAAACATTGACCTGGTTCCTTAATTTGCCCTCAACAAATAGCTTAGCCAGTGAAACACTCCTCTCATCGCAAAAAGCCATCAGTTGCTGGCGGCGGGTAATCACCGTCCCGGTTAGATACGGTGAAACAAGCCTCGCAAAAGGCTTTCCGGATGGAGTAAGAAAACTGATTTGTACGCCATGTTCGACACACTCCTTGATGACATCCGTGGACAGGCTTGCGCCGGGAGTATCGATAATCACCTGCTCCAGGTCGTGAAAGGGAATCTCGTGAACCACCTTGCCATTTTCTTTCAGGATCAGTCGTTCGCTCTTTTTGCCCAGAAAAGAGCCGTAGTTGGTGACATGAAGTTCCATTTCAAAACACCTTAAATTCATTTATAGTGGATATTCTGCCAGAAACCGCTGCGACGATGCCTACTGTTTGATGCCTACTGTTTCATTTGGTATGGACAAACCGTCAATTAAAATTTGCGCTGATTCAAACAAAAAAGCCTCCACCTTTGGGTTTTATTATTTCCAGGAGGAGGGAATTTTATCCAGTAGCTTTTTTGACTTACGCTATAGACCACCGCCCACCTGCGGCAAACTGCTTTTTAGTAACGATGAAGAAAAGAGAACCGATTTTGTAGAATATGCGAGGAAAATCTACATTGATTGCCTACCTATCTACTGTGAATACCACAAGGAGTTGTTAAAAAGGACTAGGAAAGTGGAAAAACATAGCATAAAAAGCTATATGAACAATAAAAGAATCTTACATTACATTTGAGCAAATTAGAAGTTGTTACATGTTAGAGTATCAATCCTGTTTTGTTATTGTAAAGAACTTCTACAATTTTTAGCTGTCCCTGTTTTTTATCACACACCGCGCCTTTTCTTCTAAGGTTTTGATATTGGTTCCATGTTATAGGTACCAAAAGCTGGCTGGCCTCCAAGGGTTCGTTCGCTTTTATTAAACACTGATACTCTTTATCTAGACAGGCAGGTAAAACTTCAATACTATCAAAGGCCTGGTAAAATAGTTCCTCAAGATTTTCACTAGGATCAAAAGGACGTAGGGTTTGTAGGCAATTAACTTCAAATTTTTTATAAGCTTCCTCAAATTTGTTATTCCAAAGCTTTTTAACATCTCCACTATATACTTGATCCAACCAATCTGATAGTTCCTCTTCTTCTATAATTTTATCAGCATTCTTTTTTAGAACATTTAATGTGTTTTTAACAAGTGCATCATCATAAATATGTTGACCATCATCAGGCTTATTAAAGACATTAACAGGAGCATATTTTTTCAAACAACGCCGGTTAATCCGACCGAATCGCTGAATTAAAGCTTCAAGAGGCGCAGGATCTGAATAAATGACATCCAGGTCTATATCAAGGCTTACCTCTACCACCTGAGTAGCGACCAGCACTATGGTCTTTCTATTGTTTGAAATGGAACCACATGCATTTTGCACATGTTTTTCTTTTTCCAATCGGTCTATACCATTGAAACGGCTGTGCAGCAATTCTACTTCCACTCGATTGCTTAATCTATCGGTAAGCTCTTCGTATGCTTGTTGGGCTCTTTTCACTGTATTAAGACAAACCAAAACACTCCTGCCATCTTTAGCGTCATTTGCTATGTGATTCAACCATTTTCCTTGAAGCATATCACCTTCTTGCAAAAACAACCTATGCCTATTGAACATTTTGAAAACTTCTGAATCAGACCTTATTTTTCTGTAAATACCAAGCGCTTCTGTAAGTCTGTTCTGTATTATACCTGGCATTGTAGCTGACATGATAAAAAAGCGAGTTCCAAAATGTTCACGTAAATATTTAACCATAGCCAAAATGATTGCCAACCTGCCAGCTTCATAAGCATGAATTTCATCAAAAACGCATGCGGCTCCCAACAAATCAGTTAAAATAGACTCATATCCTTTTAGCCGGTATGGAGCTTTTAACATTTGATAAGGACTCAACACACGAACCGGGAAATAGTATAAACGGGAGAGAGTTCTTGCCCATTTTGCTTGTTTAAAAGATAATACCTTGCTATTTCCGTCTTCTAGTAACCGCCTGTATAAAGCTAATGTGCTTCGTCTGTGTTCGAGACCCACCAGCCCAGGAAAACTCTTTAACAGACGGTCGTACATAGCGTTCATACTCACCTGATAAGGTAAAGTGTAAAACAATCTTGGAAGTGGACTCCCTTTTTCCTCTTGTGAACAAGCCCAAAGCAAAGCAGCTTCAGTTTTTCCGCTACCCGTTGGAGCTATCAAAACTGCTGATCCTTTCGTCTCTAAGCAAGCCTTTTGATGAGAATAAAGTTTGTTTACTGTCAAACCCCATTGTGTTAGCAGATTATTCGGATGAATCAAGGGCGATTTTAGAAAAGGATCTGTGTGAGCAGATGCTGCGTGGTCAGAAGTGATTATGTGTCCGCGTAGAGCCATGGCACCTACTTTTATGGCGTTCGTACAGGAACAACTCATCTCCTTTACCCAACGCCGTAGACTTATTAACCTTCGTTTTATGTTTTCTGCTCCTTTACTGTAAAAAACAGTCAAGGCTTTATCAAAAGAAATCAGTTTACCTATCTGCACCTTATTGCGGCTCATGCCCGAAACTTCCAACCAGTTTGGAGCGCATTCATATAACCAACGCCAAAGGCCTTCAAGGACTTCTTTGTTAACATCATCCACCAACTGCCCCAATGATTCTACAGAACAACTTCCGATTCCCATGTAAAGAAACGATAGATCATGAATGTCCTTATGATGAAATGCAATAGCTGCTGCAATCCACAGTGCTTCTTCCTGACTAAAAAATCCTTCAAACCAGTTTAAGAATGCAAGTGAAAGGACTTCGTGACGATGAGGCCATCTTGACCCGCTACGTAAAGAATTTTGAAAACCTTGGGCAGCCTTGCCAAAATCATGAAGAAAACACGCCCAGAACAAAACGTGCCACAGGTTTTCAAAACCCAACCTTTCAGGTAGACTAGGCCTGAGTTCTACCATGCCTGTAAGCTTTTGTATTACCTGCCAGGTGTGACTAGATAAACTCTCCCCAGGTTTTCCCTCCACAACAGGACTTTTTGCCCAAATATCATCCAACCACTCCGGCCATAATATATCAGTCATTTTCATTCCCCACAAATGAATGGAAAAACAAACCCAGCTGCATACCTTTTTCTACTATTGATTCAGGATCGATCCAGTATGTTTCCGGTTGTGAGTTTTCATATTTTATTAATTCATCAGTAAAAACACGGCGAGATAACACAACATAACGAGCAAATTTAGGAGCACGCGAACGGTTATAATCTAAAAATTGAGGCATGAGTATTACATATCCTCGGCCTGTTTTTAACGCCATACGATAAGGCGCCAGTGTATGCTCGAAATATGCTTTTTCTGAAGAAACAAGCTTAATTATTTTCACGCTTTTATAAGTAAACAAATCTTGGGAGCGACCTAAAACTACCGGGTAACGGGGAGAACAGAATGCTGACTTCCAACTGGGCTGATTGATATATAAGACCAGTTTAGGGTTAAATAGAATTGAACGTTTGTACGGGTTAACAGAACCTCCTAATACTTTAGGTATTTTCGTCCTCGGCAGTTTTCCACGCTCTGCAGTCAAAACATGAACATGTTCTATATCATCAAATTTCGCCTGGTAAGTAAAATGATAAGCAAACTTTATTCCTTCTGGTGGTACCCAATCACCAAGGACGCTACATATATGACCGTAAATAGTGGCTGGAGGCGGCATTTCATAAGTAGGCTGAACTCCCTGCATGAAATGGGGGTAACGAAAAGAAGTTGTAACCCCCTCTGCTATAATTTTAAGTACCTCCATAATAAGTCACCTATTCCATCCAACTTGCATTCACAGGGTTTAATAAATCATTAGCCAGTGCTTTAAAGGTCTCCCGTGGATGGCCAATCTTAAAGAGATTATTTCCTGTTTTATTAACAAATTCATCTAACTTTTGGCGTTCTTCATCCTGATATCCGCGAATCCAACCCACATAAACAGCTGATAAAATCTCATCTTTATAAATATTCAATGCTTCATGCAAAGCCTCTGTGTTCAGTTCCGGAAGCCCCCTATTGTTTGCACTGATAACATATTTAAATATGTGGTTACCCCCCTTGGTAACAGCAAAAATAACTACCGGAGGCATCACGTCGGTATAGTGCAACGTTTGTTTAGCTCCGCCGCTAAGTATCGCCAAACCCTCAAATAAGGCAGCTACCCTTTTAACGCGGTCAGAAAGCTGCAAACGGTAGGCCTTTTCTCTTTCCATATGGATCAAGTTAGCCTTAACTGCTTCATTGATACGTACCTCATCAAGGCTTCTGAAACCTGTTTTCTTCCTGTACCAGAATGTTCCACAAGCATTCAAATCTAAGGAAAACAGTCCTTTTAAAGTGGCACGGTAAAACTGATGCTCATGTGGCACCGGGTCCCCATCGTGACGTGACATTACCCCAAAATCATTGGTGGGGGTCACAGGCGCAATAGATACCAATGTGCTCACTCTAAATGGGGCCGCCCTGGTAATGGTATCAGTCGTCTCTGTTTCCCCAGCCCTAGATTCGTCTGCTATACGCTTTGCGCGGGCTGATTCTCGTTTTGAAGGCGCCCTCATATACCCAAACAGATCATCGTCCCAATATCTAATCGGGTTTGCGTCTGTATAAGCAATTTTTTCCTCCCGATAGATAGGAGCAGATTGCCATCCATCTACAGATTCCTCCAATGTCTTCCGCAACCAGTATCGGAAAGCCTGAGCAGATACGTAGGGAAAACTACCTTCTCTGGTTTTTATCAGTTTAACCCCGACACTGTTGTCATAACGTTCGCCAGGTATATTCCCAAGATTATTTAACGCAGAGGCCGGCGCATCAATCAATAAAAGTCCAGTAACAAAAGCCATTTATATCTCCTCCTTATTATCATCATTTTCCACAGGCAAAGCATCAACATTTTTTCCTAACCAGCCTAGATTGTACAGTTGTTCAACCATCCTTATTAAAATTAAATCACGAGATAGTTTCCAGTCTGGTCGCGCAATTTCACTTCCCTCTTCAAATACTTCTATAAAGGGCTCAAACCTGATTAATGGCGGATTTCCTCGTTTAACATTGGAAAGATTGACTTTAATCAGATTATTGCGGAAATAATCATAATTCTGCTCTCTAAAAAAGGTATTAAAAAACTTGCTGTCATTTTCTTTACTGATGTATTCCGCCAGTTGATCCGCCAGGTCCCGGATTTGTTTAATTCGATCTTTATCCACACTTATCACCTTCATCAAAAATAATTCTGTTATTTTCCATGAAACTAGGCTGGCTTCATCACGGAGTGAATAATTTCTACGAGGATCATCTTCTGGTTTCTCACGTATTGGAATACGTAAAAAATATTGCCTTATAAACCTGGCAGCATTTTCCGGCAACTGAAACAAATCTTCATACAAGAAATTTTTTTGAGGCCGTTTGTCCTCTTTATTTTCTGTTTTAGACTTTTTGACCTTTTTTGGTGCTAAACGCCAAGCCCTTTTGGCAATAGCTTCCCATTCCAAACGATATATCGGACTTTTAAGATAAAAAAGAAATTCCGTAAGCTCTAAAGGTAGATGATAAATTTCCAATGGCGGATTTCGATCATCCAGGGGATTTGATTGACCACTATTCGTAAAGTGGTATGCCGTTACTGAAAACGGACGTCTCTCCTCAGCTTCCTCTTGGCGACGCTGTTCTAAACTTAATAATGTTTCTATTAGTAAAGTTTTAGCAGACGCCTTTGATTCGGGCATTTTTCTGCTTTTTGACTGGTGGGCCAAGGATAGTCTCATGAGATTCTCCTTTAAAAATGTGGCAGCGAATTCTTGAGTTATTTCGGGGTTATCTGAATGAACTGCCAAAAGCTTGCCACCACATTTGGCGCAACCCAAAGGGAATGCCTGGATAAATAAAGCCGCTTCGCCTGACACAGGGAGACCTGCGTCCCCGTACGGATGAAAGTTTATCACCCCCTCGCCTGTAAGTAGTGGTATATGCTGTCTGAATGCTCGACCCGGCAACAGACTATCCGAAAATGCAACCGTACTAACCGGCTGGCCTGTAAAAACACATAGTTCGCCCCCACCCAAAGATTCTGATTGGGTACGGTTTCTCAAGATGCGATTTGCGTAATCACGACGTTTTTCCGGTTGATTTGCAAAAGCAGGCTGATTAAACCAGGCATTGGTTGTAAAGGCAACAGCCAGAAAAGATTTTAACGGTTCCTGTACATATTCGCGTTCAATAAATGAAGCAACAGTATCAAGATCATCCTGCGTAACTTGGGATGGGTCACTTTTTTCTACAAAAGCAGTAACCGTTGCAAGACCAATATCATAAAATGGATGACCGGTGTAGCAGAACATTTTTAACACCTACCTTCAAAGCACTTGAAGCCCCCTTGTTATCAGGAAAAACTACATACCTAATAAAACTTATTTTTCAGTCCCCTTTTACTCACAATTTGGGTAATAAAAATCAAATTGGCCTTATTGTGGAAGTGCGATACAATAATAATACTAAAATTAAACTCATTACTACTGGCAATAAAAATATGGCTTGTCAATAGTATCATCAGAAAATTCGTACTTCCCCATCCCAAACACCGCTCCTTTACCCACATGCACCAGTTCTCCTATTCGCAAGAGGGGCAAAAACTCATCCAAACACCCCTCATACTCCACCATGCCCACCAGGCCGCCCATGTTCACCTTGTTGTCCTGGCGGGAAGAATAACGCTCCCAGTCGACCCAGCGGGTACCGTCACTGACCAACCGAACTTCTGCTGCCCGTTCAATCAGTCCAGTAAAATCAAGCTCCAGTTCCCAGCCGTGGTGAAAGTAAGCCAGGGACGATAGCCTGCGTAAGAGGCTCCGTATAAGCATGTGAAACTCAATGCGGTCAACATAATTTTCCTCAAATTTAATCCTTGTAATTGTCAAAAAGTTCAAACCCAAGCGAGTTAAAGTTTTATCTTCATCTTTCTGCCGTAAAAGCTCCGCATGGTCAATATGAATAGCCAGGTTGGTATTTCGCACAAGCTGTTCTTCAGCCTGGTATACCAGCTGGCTTTCCCTGTTGTTCAAACCCAGTGCTCGAATTTCTGCCAGCCGGTATTTCCTCCTCATTTTCCCTATTCCCAATTCGCCCAGCTCACGAAAAACCACAATAAAATATGGGAGGTAATTAATTGCCCTGCCGATCAGGATTAAATTGAAGGCCAGCTTCTCACCGGGCTTATACTCGGTTTTGGTTTCCAGTGGTGGTTCAAGGACAAAAGGCCGGGGGATACTTTCGTAATTGCGGAGGGCTGCAGATCCGGGATGAGGAGCGGTTTCAAAGATATAAGCATAGGGACAGCTTGTCCTCAAGAGGCAGTTATTGCAATTGGTCTCCTTGAGTGCGCAGGAAATCCGCCGAAATGCCTTACCGAAACCGCCTCTCAAGGTAGAACCCTTGTAAGGAGGGAGCACCAAACCTCTCTCCCCAGCTTCCAGGGTGAGCTGGTATTTGGCTATTGTAAAATGTCTGGACATTGCTGATTCTCCATTAAAAGGTTTCTTTTGCCGAAAGTAACGTCAGTATGTAAAGATACATTAAACACTTAAGATAATAACTTTACAGATATAATTTCTCCATAATGATTATTATTACTACATGTAGATGGATTTTCCTATTTTATTTTATGACATTTTTTTAAAAACTAAGCAACAGACAGCTAATTGACCGATTCATCCAAGTTAAAAAAGCACTCTCGCATGAGAGTGCCTTTTATCCTGGCTCAGTTTAGAAGTCTAGTCACCAGGTGGGAATTATGCTAAAATAAGGCAAGAGTTGCCGCTTGGCGGTTAGTCACTTCCCGTGAAGGGAGGTGATGCCTATGGTTACTTGGGCAGAATTTTTTGGTTTTTGCCTTGTAATCGTGGGGGTTATTTCCCTATGTTTAAAGCATAGAAAATAACTTGACCGCCTATCTAGGCGGTCGTTCCGATTAGGACTAGCCGCCTCGGGAAAAGCGGCAACTCCTTTTACTATGTATATGATAACATGCAGAAAAATATTCGTCAAATAAGCTCTGGCCATAGCCGGGGCTTTTTATACACGAAAGGCAGGTATTAACATGTTTCTGAGCCAGGGATACTGGTAGGAAACGATAGTCACGATTTATTGGCTACCGCTTCCCACCAGTTTAATTCTCTAATGTCTTATATCTCGTCTCATAACTCCCTAGGTAACTGAACATATTCAGCTAAGCCTTTTTGGAGCTTCATGGCCTGATCACAATCAGATATAAAGCTCCACACAGTTTCTTTTACTTCAAGGTAATCCCTTTCCGAAACAGTTTCCATGCCGTGAGCCAAAAAGCTATAATTCCTTTTATTTAATATATTTAAAATTCTTTCACGCCTGCTTTCCCAGACCTGCTTTACCGGATGTCCAAGGATGGCTAACAGTTCATAATCGTCTGTTAAGCCTATCTGGATTTTACCGTTTGAAGCTCGCTTCTTTTCGTAATGCTCACTGTACTGTTCCGGTAACAGCGACACATCTATATTTTCGCTCGTTAGACTAGGAGTACCTGTACGAAGACATAATTGTCCATACATCTCTACCGCCCTGTATATTCTGGAGACAGCATCATCATAATTGCCCTGACATGCCCTCCGTTCAGCATTTAATAGAACGTCATAGACAAGTACAAAAACAGGAGGAGCTTTTCTATTGTTGGGAGACCATTTTTCATACCAGTCGAGCGCGGCACAGATTTGTTTGAGAGTAGAATTATATCCGGCAATAATAGGATCTTCCTTATAGATACTAATCTTTTCAACAGCGCTCTGATAATCGAATTTATCCCAGGCAGCAAAGCCACGGCACAATATGAGCAGGCGGTCAAATTCTTTTTCATTACTAACGAAGCCGCTTCTGCTCATTTCTTCCAATATCTGAACAGCTGCAGTATAATTCCACTCCCTGATTAAATCCCGGCACAACCTTTCCTGCCTTTGTGCGAATACGGTGTAAGACGGCAACCTGGAAACACGCTCCATACCGTCCCTCACTCTGATTAGGTCCTGCCTTTTCCCCTTAACCACGCTCAAATTGCACTGAGGAAATTCCATAGCCGCCACGGCAAGTCCGACTGACATTGACTTGGTACCACCCGTATAATCTACAGTTACATCATGCCCGTCACCTAAAGAATTCTTAATCAACTTAAAGGCAATTTCATAGCTTTTATTCGGGTCATCATGAGGCACCGCATAGATCTCATAGTCAGCCGCATTCAAATTACACTGTTTTACAATGTTCTCCCTTTTCTCTACATCCTTATACCTGCATATTTTACATTCCCTGCCCTCGGAGATAATCGCATCGCCATCTACCATTGCCCTGCTACCCTTGTTACCGTCTTCATCCTCCGTACACAGGAAAACCACGCGGTCCGGGCGGTAATTCTTAATACAACTGACAATTGGGGCGTCAGAGCCGCCCACTGTGAGTATTAAAACTCTCATAAGTTCTCTACCTCTTCTCTTACACCTCGTACCTATTTTATCTATTCCGTTTTCAGTCCTTTTCAATCATATACCTAAAACCCAACATGCTGGCTATTTGCTTAAAGAATAAAGGCATACAGGCATAATTTATCTAAGATGGTTATTATTTTACATATAGCGGAGATTCCCTATCAATTTCTATTGTTCTTTCGAAACCATATCCCTTACGATAACAAATACAACGCCAATCAATTGACATGACAAAGGCCGCTACATTTTTGTAACTACCTTTGCCATGTCCTGTATAATAACGTGATGGGAATGCACTTTACCCATTTATCGTCTGGTGGTAATGTCATTATTACCTAATTTGACGCCCTTTCAATAAGACTCAACGTATAACAATATAAGCAAGGGCCGGCTTTCTATAAATTTTCAAATTATGCTCTTGTATTGTTACACCCACACTGTCCCTCAGCGCTATTAAAGACAGTGATATTAGTTCGCCTGGCTAAATATTAATCACAGGTTACCCTCAGGTAGCTTAGGAAAACGGAAGTGGTATGTTATGGGGGAAGGCCAGGTGAACAGCCCGTCATCTTCCCTGGTATAGGGTCCCGCATTGTGGATCAGAAGAGGTACCCCGTCTGCCCGCCTCTTGTCCGAAACTATTCCAACATGCTCGTAAGGCGGGCCGAACACCACAATGTCGCCACCCTGCCATTGCTTTAAATTCTCCGCATCCCACGGTATGATCTCAGTAGTCAACTGGTCGGCGTATTTTTTAAAAAAGGCCTCCTGGTTCGGCACCCGCCGGAAATCAATATTGGGATCGGGTACGCCTGCCACACGGGGATAGTCTTCCGTATGCTCCTTTATATCCCGGTCCATCATATCCTTCAGGTTATAGCCCGCGTTTTGCAGCGCCCGCCAGATCACATCTGTGCAGACACCTTCGTTATCAGGCGGGTACCCACCAGCGTAATAGGCGTCCTTATATAGGGGTCTTGCTTCCAGATCCTTGCGCGCCCCCTGGACAATATCGTCAAGGTCATAGATGCCGTCACAGTCCTTGTCGCTGTCCAGTACAACTTTTTCGACAACACAACGTTTTTCAACCAACCCGCGCGGCTCCAGGCGGGGCAGGTTGGAGATAAAATGCGGCCACGTAAATAATCCATACAATAATGCCCCGGCTACAATTAACAGCGCGGTCTTAATCCCCAATAACCGCCATTTGCCTGTTTGGAGATTTTTCATACCCACTCAAATACCCCTATAATTGGCAGATATGCTCCCATTATATCCTAATAAATCATTTACCTATCGATTCTTCACCAAGTAGCTGGCAACCTGCTGGCTGCTTTAACAAAATTCAAGGAGCGAAGCCGGGAGGTTGCGCTGCAAGACGCCAGTTCCGTTCCCTATGGTGTTACTGTTGATTCGACTCTACTGGTTTCAGTTCATCGTCGCCCTGTGCAAGTTGAATTGATATTGAAATTGCAATAAAGAAGAGGGCTATTCTAAAAAACAAGAACATCCCCCTTTATTAATTAATTAGCTTCACTCTATAATTCCAGCCATATAATTCAGTCATATCCAGCCTGGCACATAAACAATGTGGATTTCAACTACCTGTCCACTTTCGACATAATAACGGCCATACGCGCGGCTAAACCGCCGGAAGCAGGACGCTCCCCGTGCTTAAAAACTTAATCCTTGTATCTGGTGCGGTATGTAAAGGGTTTGCAGCCGCACTTGGTGCAGCGGCAGCCCCTGGTCATCATCTTCCAGATATCTTCTTCCTCCACTTTACCCCGCCGTTTCAGGTCAATGATAACGGTTTCCACATCATGCCTGTTTTCGCAAACATAGGTAATGACGAGTTTGCTCAAATCCCGGTACTCCCCACCAAATGCTTTTTTTTATAATATATTAAACCACTCTCCATTGGAAGATAATATAAGATAAAATACCATTTTCTTCCCTATATTAACTTTTTTAATCCTCAACACCGCTGCGCTCCGGTATGGCATTCTGTTTCAGCCAATCCTGTGGAAAAAATATAAAGGTCAGCACAACCAGGCGCACTGACCCCTTGGAAAATCATCAGCTTTAATTCTGTTGCCGAAAATTCTCTTGGCGGTGGTCCAAGCTACCGCAGACGGCGGCGCTGTCACACCGTGTCTATATTCAACCACGTCTTTGCCAGCAGCTCTTTTGCCGCAGGCGAAAGCACTGTAACAACGCGCTTCATGCTTCCAGGAATGTTTCAGCCAAAGCAAAGGCCGCGGCTTTCGTCCGGTTCCTGAAAAACCTGCTCCCGCTTTTAAGACTTAGCCCAGTCCCGCCTTCTCTTTCATCAGCGCCCGCACCTTCAGGGGCAGGCCGAAAAGGTTGATGAATCCTTCGGCGTCCCGCTGGTTGTACACCTCATCCCGGCTGAAGGTGGAGAGTTCCGGATCGTAAAGGGAGTAGGGCGATTTGACGCCGGCCGGGGTGCAGTTGCCCTTGTAAAGCTTCATCCTCACAGTGCCGCTGACCGTCCTCTGGGTGCTGTCCACAAAAGCGTCCAGGGCTTCCCGGAGCGGGGCAAACCATACTCCGTCGTAGACCAGTTCGGCGTAGCGGGCGGCCACCATCTCTTTGAAGTGCAGGGTAGCCCGGTCCAGGGTCAGGAGTTCCAGCTCCCGGTGAGCCAGGAAAAGGACTGTGCCCCCCGGAGTTTCGTAAACGCCCCGGGACTTCATTCCCACCAGGCGGTTTTCCACCATGTCCGCAATACCCACTCCGTTGGCGCCGGCAATTTCATTCAATTTCTCAACCAGCGCAACGGGATCCAGGGCCGCTCCGTCCAGCTTGACGGGGACGCCCTGTTCAAATTCCAGCTCCACATAAGTGGGCTTGTCCGGAGCCTTTTCCGGCGGAGTGATCAGGAGCAGCACGTCCGGGGAAGGCTCATTCCACGGATCCTCCAGTTCCGCCCCCTCGTGGCTCAAGTGCCAGAGATTGCGGTCCATGCTGTAGGGCCGGTCCTTGGACACGGGAACGGGGATGCCCCTGGCAGTGGCGTAATCGATGGCGTCCTCCCGGGAACGGATCTCCCACTCCCGCCAGGGAGCGACAATTTTCAAATCCGGGGCCAGGGCTTTTACAGCCAGCTCGAAGCGAACCTGATCGTTGCCCTTGCCTGTCGCGCCGTGGGCTACGGCCTCAGCCCCTTCCTTGCGGGCGATTTCAACCATTTTTTTGGCAATCAGCGGCCGGGCCATGGATGTACCCAGCAGGTACTTGCCCTCGTAAATGGCCCCCGCCTTCAATGTGGGAAAAATATAATCCTCCACAAACTCCCGCTTGACGTCCTCGATGTAAATCTTGCTGGCGCCGGTCTTCAGGGCCTTCTCCCTTAAGGGGGCCAGTTCTTCCCCCTGGCCCAGGTCGGCCACCATCGCAATAACCTCATAACCGTAGTTTTCCTTCAACCAGGGGATAATGATGGATGTATCCAGTCCCCCCGAATAGGCCAAAACGATTTTTGCCATGGCTCTTCTCCTTTGATTTAATTTCACTTTGATTTAATAGAGCTACTTAATCCAGCTTAACAGTTTTAGCGGTTTAAGTTTTAATGTTTTAAAAATCTAAGTATTTCAGGGTTTAAAGGCTAAGGGTTTAAAACCAGCCTGCTAGAGCAGCATGGCCAGCAGGGCCTTCTGGGTGTGCAGGCGGTTTTCGGCTTCGTCCCAGACGACGGAATTGGGGCCGTCAATTATGTCTTCCACCACCTCTTCGCCCCGGTGGGCCGGCAGGCAGTGGAGGAATATATAATCGGGCCTGGCGTGGGAAACCAGCTTATCATTGACCTGGTACGGCGCAAAGTCCTGGGCCCGCTGGGCTTGCTCGGCCTCCTGCCCCATGCTGGCCCAGACGTCGGTCACCACCACGTCCGCGTCCTTCACCGCTTCCACCGGATCGTTGGTGATGTTGATGCTGACTCCGTGTTTCAGGGCATCCTGTTTGGCCAGGGAAATAATTTCTTCTTTGGGCTCGTAACCCTTTGGGGTTACCACAGCAACATCAATGCCCACTTTGGCGCAACCAAACATCAGGGAATGGCAGACGTTGTTCCCGTCTCCAACGAAGGCGAGCTTCAGACCGGACAGTTGACCTTTTTTCTCTTTGATTGTCAGAAGGTCGGCCAGGGCCTGGCAGGGGTGCAACAGGTCGGTGAGGCCGTTGATAACCGGTATGGAGGCGTATTCTGCGAGTTCTACCACGTCGTCGTGCGCAAAGGTCCTGATCATAATCCCGTCCAGGTAGCGGGAGAGCACCCTGGCTGTATCGGCCACACTCTCACCGCGCCCGAGCTGCATATCAGCCGCGTTTAAATAGAGCGCGTGCCCCCCCAGTTGATACATGGCCACCTCAAAGGATACCCTGGTTCGGGTAGACGACTTCTGGAAAATCATTCCCAGGGTCTTTCCCTGCAGGTAAGGGTGGGGTACGTTCCATTTCTTCTTTTCTTTCAGCTCCTCGGCCAGTTCAATCATAGCCAGAATTTCTTCCGCTGTAAAATCATGCAGGCTTAAAAAGTCACGGCCCTTTAAATTCAACCTTTCAGGCACCACTTTTAATCCCTTCCTTCTTTCTTTAGAACATGAGAAACCATTCCAGGCTTACATTACCTCAACGGCGCCCGGGATCTCTTACATTATACTCCATCCCTGCCAATTTAATAGATTTTTATTCATTTTTCTGGGCCATAACCTGATCCAGGATGGCCAGGGCCCTGTCTATATCATCCCGGGTAATGGTCAGGGGGGGTATAAAGCGCAGGACATTGTTATTCACGCAATTGATTAATAACCCCCGCTCCAGGCAGCCGTTGACGATTTCTTTCCCTTCTATGGTTAACTCCATGCCCAGCAGCAGTCCGAGGCCCCTGATCTCCTTCACAAAGGGGTATTTCTCCCCGAGGACCTTCAATTTCTCGTACATATAGGCTCCTGTGGTAGCGGCGTTTTCCACCACTCCGCCCAGCAGCATCTCCTCCATGGCCGCAAGGGCTGCTGCACAAGCCAGCGGGTTGCCGCCGAAGGTGGAGGCGTGGTCGCCCGGCTGGAAGGCCGCGGCGATATCTTCCTTCGCCAGCATGGCGCCGATGGGGAACCCCCCGCCCAGGGCCTTGGCCAGGGTCAGGATGTCCGGCTCAACCCCGAAGTGCTGGTAGGCCAGAAAGCGCCCCGTCCGGCCCAGTCCCGTTTGGACCTCGTCGAAAATCAACAGGGCTCCGTGCTCCCTGCAGAGCATCTGCACGCCCTCCAGGTAATGACGGGAGGCGACATTGACCCCCCCTTCCCCCTGGACCGGCTCCAGCAGCACTGCGCAGGTAGCCGGCCCGATAGCCTCTTCCAGGGCATCCAGATCGTTGTAAGGCACGTACTTGAAGCCTGGGGGCAGCGGCTCAAAACCCTTCTGGTATTTGGGCTGGCCGGTGGCGGTCACCGCTGCCAGGGTCCGGCCGTGGAAGGAATGCAAGGCCGTGATGATCTCAAACTTTTCCGCACCCCACTTGAGTTTGGCGTACTTGCGGGCCAGTTTGATGGCCGCCTCGTTGGCTTCGGCACCGCTGTTGCAGAAAAAGACCTTATCCAGGGCGGAATTTTCCACCAGCAGCTTGGCCAGCCGGGCCTGCTGTTCGATATAATAGAGGTTGGAGCAGTGGATCAGCTTAGCGGCCTGCCGGCAAATGGCGTCAACCACAGCCGGGTGGCAATGGCCGAGGGAATTGACGGCAATGCCGCTGACAAAATCCAGGTATTCCCTGCCGTCGGCGTCCCAGAGCCGGGCACCCTCGCCCTTTACCGGGGCCAGCGGAATCCGTCCCACGTTGCGCATCAGGTACCGCTCACACAGTTCCATGATTTCCTTTGTATTCATCATAATCCCCCCAAATCCTGTCTCAAGTTCCCGCAGGGCGCATGTCCAGCCACCATCTGGCCTGCATCCCTCTTTTAACTTCTCAGCTCCGGCTTGCGGGCCAATTAGCGAATGCTTTCCTTAGCCCGGTAATTACTGTTCATACATGGTTCCTGCCGGGAAAATAGACCGGACAAATCTACCTGTTTCTTTAAATTTTCAGTTTTCCACCATGGTCCCAATTCCCTGATCCGTAAAAAGTTCCAGCAAAATCGAATGGGGAATCCTGCCGTCCAGGATATGGGTGGTTTTAACGCCACTGGAGAGGGCGTCCAGGCAGCATTCGACCTTGGGGATCATTCCCCCCTCGATAATGCCCTCTTCAATCAGGGCAGGCACTTCAGACGCCCGCAACACCGAGATCAGCGAAGCCGGGTCGTTCCGGTCCCTCATGATACCCTCCACGTCTGTGAGAATGATCAGTTTGTCTGCCCCAAGGGCAGCAGCCAGCCGTCCTGCGGCAGTATCTGCGTTGATATTGTAGCCTTCACCCTCCTCGCCCACGGCAACCGGGGCAATTACCGGGATGTAACCCTCAGCAATGATTGTGGTCACAATGCCGGGGTTGACCCTGCTGATCTCCCCCACATAGCCGAGGTCCGCCGTCATCTCACCTTCGGAGGTCTGCACTTTGGCGCATTTTTTTACCGCCTCAAAAAGGCACGCGTCCTTGCCGGACAGCCCCACCGCCCGGCCCCCGATGCGGTTGATCCGGGCCACGATTTCCTTGTTGATTTTCCCCACCAGGACCATCTCGACGATTTCCATGGTATCAGCGTCCGTAACCCTCAACCCGTTCACAAAATTGGACTGGATCCCCAATCTTTTCAGCATCCCGGTAATGTCCGGCCCACCGCCGTGCACAATAACCGGGTGCATCCCCACATACTTCATCAACACCACGTCGGTTAAGACCGCTTCCTTCAGTTCCCGGTTCAGCATGGCATGGCCGCCATACTTAATTACCACTGTTTTTCCATAAAATTTTTTTATGTAAGGCAGCGCTTCCACTAGGATTGCTGCCTTTTCCGCTGCCGTGGACAAGTTTACCCCCCCCCGCATTACGCCTGCCGCAGGACCCAATTACTTTCCGGGCCAGGCGCGTTATGATTTGCTATTTGTAAAACCAGATTGCATGCAAAGGTTATATCGATTTAAGATAAAGATAAGTTTAATTTATGATCCCCCACACCAGGAAGATAAAGCCCTGCCGGTGTCCCTTCCGGTTGCCGCGCCAGCAAAGCTCTCTAGCCTGCTTGTTCTTACCTTGATATGCTAAATTCCTTTATTTTTTAATTTTTCCTGGCAGGGATCTCCCGTGCTCCTGTGCGGCTTGCTATGCCGCGTATTATCCGTATTATCTATGTTCTATAATCAGCGTTTATTTTTACATAGTCATAGGAAAGGTCGCAGCCCCAGGACGTAGCCTTATAAGGACCGGCCTTGAAGTCCAGGGTAATCACCACCCTATCCCTTTTCAGGATTTCCAGGGCGCGTTCCTCATTAAAATCCAGAGAGCAGCCGTTTTCAGCCATCTTTTCGTCCCCCAGGAAGATATCCACCCTTTCCGGGTCAAATTCCGCTCCGGAATACCCTGCCGCGCAGATAATCCTGCCCCAGTTGGCGTCGCACCCGAAAACCGCCGCTTTGACCAGGCTCGAACCAGCCACGGTCCTGGCAGCAAGGCGGGCGTCCCGCTCGCTGGGAGCGTTGAGGACAACCACTTCCAGCAGTTTTGTAGCCCCTTCACCGTCCCGGGCAATGTCCCTGGCCAGCTTGACACAGATCTCCCTCAGGGCTTCCCGGAAAAGCTCGTAGTCAGGACCGGACTCTTCTATCCGGGTGTTTTGGGCCAGGCCGCTGGCCATTATGGAAACCATGTCGTTGGTGCTGGTGTCGCCGTCCACCGTAACCATATTGAAGCTCCCTTCGACTGCGTACTGCAGGGCCAGCTTCAGCGCCCCGGCGGTAATTACGGCGTCGGTGGTCAAAAAACAGAGCATGGTGGCCAGGTTGGGGTGGATCATCCCCGACCCCTTGGCCATCCCGCCAATGGTCACTGTCTTCCCCCCCAGTTGCAGCTGCACGGCCGCTTCTTTGGGGAAGGTGTCCGTGGTCATGATGGCCCGGGCGGCCAGGTCCCCGCCCGTGGGGGACAGTTCAGCGCAGGCCGCCTGGATCCCGGGCAAAACCTTCGCCATGGGCATTTTCTGGCCGATCACCCCGGTGGAGGCCACCAGGACTTCTTGCTCAGGAATACACAGGTATTCCGCCGCCGCCCTGGCCATGGCCAGGGCATCCTGGAAGCCCTGGGGGCCGTTACAGGCATTGGCGTTACCACTGTTGATCACGATCGCCCGGGCTGTGCCCTTGGCTAAACGCTCCATACTCAAAAGGACCGGGGCCGCCTTGACCCGGTTCGTGGTAAAGACACCGGCAGCCATCGCCGGGACAGTGGAGTACAAAACAGCAATGTCCCTTCTACCGGGCTTTTTTATAGAGGCCATGGCGGTCCCGGCTAAAAAACCCGCTGCCGCCGTAACGCCCCCGTCTACGTATTCCAATTTAGTATTCATTTCATTTTCCTTTTTAATCTTCATTTCCTTATCCATTGAGCCCATCCTAACATCCTTTTTTATCCGGCCTATGGTCGCCGTTCCTGAACAACCGGTGTCTGCCCTATACAACCACAGGAAACCGCCATTTCCAGCGGTAAATGAAAACCGGCCCAACAGTCGTTCCCCTGCCTCACCTGACCTGGGCACTGACCTGGGCCAGCTGGAACAGTCGCAGCGGTTTCCCGGTAGTAAGTTTAAGCCTGTCCCTTGTTTTTATCCTTAACTTAAACTTACACCTTACAGAGTTATCTCTAGGGGTAAAGCCCGGGCCCGGCCAGGGCGGTATCCTCGGGCAGGCCAAAAAGCAGGTTCATGTTCTGGACCGCCTGTCCGGAGGCACCCTTGACTACATTATCGATGGCCGAGACAATAATCACCCGTCCGGTCCGGGGGTCCGTCACCAGGCCGAGATCGCAGTGGTTGGTTCCCGCCACCCACTTGATCTGGGGCAGCATCCCCCGGGGCATTACCCTTACAAATGGCTCCTCCCGGTAAAAATCATTGTACAGCTCAAGCAGTTCATCCTGCTCAACGGGATTGTTGAGCCTGGCGTAAACAGTACTCAGGATACCCCGGGTTACGGGCAGCAGGTGCGGGGTAAAGGAAACCCTGATCTCCTCCCCGAGGATTTTCCCCAGTTCCTGCTCAATTTCAGGTGTATGGCGGTGCGCGGCTACATTATAGGCTTTGAAGTTTTCGTTTACCTCACTGAAGTGGGAACCCAGGGACAACCCTCTCCCGGCCCCGGAAACGCCGGACTTGGAATCGATAATAACCGTGCCGGGGTCGATCAGCTTTTTCTCCAGCAGGGGGGCCAGGGCCAGGATGGCGCAGGTGGGATAACAGCCCGGGTTGGCAACCAGCCAGGCATCTTTGATTTTTTCCCGGTGCAGTTCCGGCAGCCCGTAAACGGCCTCGGGCAGCAGTTCCCTGGCCACGTGTTCCACCTTGTACCACTGTTCATAAACCCGGTAATCGGCAAGGCGGAAATCAGCCCCCAGGTCAATCACTTTAACACCGCTGCCGGCCGCCTCCAGGGCCACCGGCATGGCGTGACCGTGGGGCAGGGCAATAAAAATCGCGTCGCAAGCTTTCAGCAGGTAGGGCAGGTCCATCTCCTCGCCGGTCATCCGGTTGTATTTATAAAGGTGCGGGTAAACCTCCCAGTATGGTTTGCCGGCATAACTCTTTGTTGTCAGCGCCACAAGCTCAACTTCCGGGTGGCGGGATAAAATCCTCACCAGTTCAGCCCCGGTGTAGCCCGTAGCACCTATAATTCCAACCCTGATCGTCAAAGGGTTTCACCTCCGTGGACGACAACAGCCTGACGGCCGTCTTACTAATATTATCTTTTATTATCTTTTACAAAATAACATCTTTTACAAACAGTCCTGTTTTTCCGTGGCTGCTCGACAGGGATATGTATAATTATACATTTAACTGCATAATTATACAATGAAAACATGCCCCCGAAAAGAATTCCGGTGGGCCTTATTAGTAGGTTACTACCACCGGATTAGAAAATCAAGAAAAACTAGAAATTCCATAAAGAGCTGCCCCTTACAGGCAGCCCTCCTCGCTTTCCTTTACATTTGTCGAATCACGGGACACGTTGTCATCAGGCAAATAACCTGCTTACATCTTTTTAACCATCATCTCGTTGTATCCATTAGCTGGCCCCGTGCATCCTGGCCCCGCCTGTCAACCAGGCTGACCAGGATTATAACCAGTAAACTGACCAGAAACCCTGGGTAAAGGGGGCTTAACCCGTCAGGAAAGAGCAGGTGCCAGACTGCCACGGCCAGCGGCCCCAGAAGGGCGGACAGGGTTGCCGCCGCAGGGGTTACCAGGCGGGGCAGGTACAAGGCGGCCAACAGGGGCAAAAGAGTGGCACAGCTCTGCAGAACCATGGACAGGGTAACCCAGCCCATGATCAGCGTGCCGGCGCTGGTTGTAATCAGCGGTACACTCAGCAGGCAGACCAAAAGGATGATCAGCCGCTGCATCAGGAGCATCCCGCTGTCTCCCACCCCGGGCCGGATGTACTGCTTATAGATATCCCGGGTTAGGATAGTGGAAATACCCAGGACGATTCCGGACCAGGTGCAGATGACCGTAATCAGCAGGGCAGCCAGGGCCACGCCTGCCAAAAAGGGGGGCAGGTGACCCAGAATAAACTGGGGCAGGGCCTGATCCGGAGAAATCCCCGGAAAGTTGGCCCGCATGTAAAGGCCCACAAGAACACCGCCAAGACCCACGGGGGGAACCAAAACCGCCGAAAGGAGCGCTCCCCTGCGGGCATCCGCCAGGCTTTTCCCTGCATAAATAGCCTGGATGTAATACTGGGAGGACAGTACCCCCGCCAGCATGGACAGCCCCATGGCAAAATCCTGGTTAAAACTGCGGCCGAAGAAGGAAAACCAGGGGAAGGATGGAAACACGGCCACCAGGCCCGCCTGCCCGCCGGCCAGGTAGTAGGCCAGCGCTCCGCTGCCAACCACGGCCAGGTAGAGCAGGGACGATTTGAGCACCCCCACCAGCCCGGTGCCCCAGACACCCCCGAAAATTACAAATCCCAGAACCAGCAATACACAGAGTCCCGCCGCAGCCAAAGAAGTGATTCCGAACATAGCTGAAAGCAAGGCCACGCCGGACAGCCCCTGGGCCACTACACCCAGTCCCGAGCATATAAAAGCAACTACGCAAGCAACCAAACCGGTGCTTTTGACGAAACTGAACCCCAGGTATTGGGGCACGGTATGCAGGGGCACTTCACGCACCCTGCGGGCCATAAGGCATAGCAGGGCGCAGCCGATTCCCGAACCCAGGGTAAACCACCAGGCGCACAGACCGTACTTAAAGGCCATCTGGGCCGTTCCAATGGTTGAGGAACCGCCTACCAGAGTACCCATGATGGCCCCAGCCACCACAGCCGTACTGGCCCGGCGGCTGCCAATTTGAAAATCCCTGGCTGACTTAACCCTGCGGCCGGCGTAGAGCCCCACCAGGGTCACACCTGTAAGGGTGACGATAATTCCGGCCAGGTGACCGCTGGTAATCGACATGCTCACCGGCAGTTTACCCGGGGAAGGTGCCCAGAGCCTCTGAGGCTGACCCCTTCAGTATTTTGATCCAGCAGTTTGCCGTCCCTTTGTTCCAGCAGTCTGTCCCCGTCACCGTAGCCGTTGCTGTTATTGTCATTGATAAACATGCAGTCGACTCCTTTTGATGATTTTGCTGTTATTACTATTATTAACTGATTAATCCATTTGACCCGTAAAAAACAAAACAACCCGGCTTAAATAAACGCCGGCCTAAACAGCCTCTCCCTCCTTCAAAAGCCGCCTGGTGTCTGGTTACCGCCGCCGGTCTTTATTAGCTGTTGCGGATTAGCTGTTGCGGATTAGCTGTTGCGGCAAAGTGGATACCAGCCCCTGGCTATTCTCCTGTAATCTTATTATTATAACTGGTAAATCTCAACTTCTCAAACCCTTTCTTCAAGTAGAAAAGGTATTCTTTACGAATCCGGGATATTTACAAGTTAAATTACAGGTAAACCTCCTGTTCTGATTCCTTTGAAGCCTGCCTCTGCCTCTTGCTGCTTTGAGGAGCCCCGAAAAAGCCCGTTAGAAATTAGAGCAGGCTGCTTTTCCTCTTCAACCGGCAATCCCCGGTAAAAAAAACACCGCTTTTTAAGCTCCGGGGAGCTTTAAAAGCGGCACCCGGCTTCATTTCAAGCTGGTTTTTTAAGTTGAGAGGAAATAAGGTGGTATTATAAGCTGGCCGAAACCCTGCCCTGTAAAAATTTAACCTGCAACCAGATCGTCCAGGGTTTTAAATGTATACCCCTGGGCCTTGATATCCTTTAAAATCCTGTCCAAGGCCTCGGTATTATCTTTGGAAACCGCGTGCAGCAAAATCAGGGCACCGTTATGCAGGTTGTCCATAACCGACTGGTAGGCCTCCTCCGGCCCGCCGGGCATGGGTACCCAGTCCACAAAAGCCATGCTCCAGAAAATATTGTGGTAACCCAATTCCCTGGTCAGGGCCAGGGTCCGCTCACTGTACTCGCCCTGCGGCGGCCTGAGGTACTTCATGTCCCTCCTGCCGGTGATGCTGGCGTAGCTTTCTTCCACAGCCTGAAGTTCCTTCTTAATCTGTTCATCCGAGACATCCGGCAGGCTGGGGTGGGTGTCCGTGTGGTTGCCCACGATGTGCCCTTCCTCCACCATCCGCTTGACCAGGTCAGGCTGTGACTTCAGGTAATGGCCTGTAACAAAAAAGGCCGCTTTAACATTGTTAGCTTTAAGAATATCCAGGATCTTCGGTGTATAACCGTTTTCATAACCCTCATCAAAGGTCAGGTAAACCACTTTTTCATCCGGCTTGCCCACCCAGTAGGCACCGTACCGGGCGAGCAGTTTACTGGTGGAGGAGGACATTTCGGGCTGCTGGTGGTTGCTGTTCCGCTTTAAACCCCAGCCCTTTTTCTCGTTGGACAGCCCCCCAGTATTTACAGGGGTTGCACCGGACTGGCTGCCCGGGTTTGGAGAATTTTCAGCGGGGGAGCTGCTCCTGTCCTGAGTGGTTTCACCGGGCTCACTGCCTGTTACTACAGGCGTGCCGTCACTGCCGCTGTTTTTTTCCTCCCCCTGCTCCCCTTCCTCCCCCCCGGCTGCAGCCGGTGCGGAGCCGGAAGGGCTGAGGGCGGTTTCAGAGCCGCCAGTGGTCTCGTTTATTTGTTCCCGGGGTCCATTTATCCCCGGCAGTTTCAGCCCGGGTTCGCCGGATAGGACCTTGAATGCAGAGGGGGACGCAGCCAGGACAAGAAAGACCAGCAGCAACAGGTAAATTCTTTTATTATTATTTTTCCGTTTCTTCATTTACAAGCCTCCTCCGGCGGTAAATTCGGTGCATTTAAGTTACGGACTATTCCTTTCTAGGATTGACAGCCTGCGCCCGTCTTATTCCCAGCAGATAATTTAGATAATTGTAGATAGTTCGACAAAAATCTATATTATCCCTTCTCCCCTCCAGCCTTTATTTTCCCCTGGCCAACAGGGCCGGAACTTTATAAAAAATTAACCCGCCTTTTTAACTAAACAAGGCGGGTACCCGGATATTTCAGCACTATATCCTCTAATTCCCTCAAAACTCCTATAATAATTCCCGGCGGTCCATGACCCGCCTGGCCTTGCCCTCACTCCTGGGAATGGTCCTGGGCTCGACAAACTTGATTCTGACGTTGATATTAAGGACGCTTAAGATCCTGTTGCGGATCCTTTCCTCCAGGTTCTCAATTTGCTTAATTTTATCCGAAAACATTTGCTCGGACAGTTCAACCCATACTTCCAGGGTGTCCAGCTCGCCCTTCCGGTCTACTACCAGCAGGTAGTGGGGCTCGGTCTCGCCGAATTCCAGAAGCACGCTCTCCACCTGGGACGGAAAGACATTAACGCCCCGGATTATCAGCATGTCGTCGCTGCGCCCTGTAACCCTCTTCATCCGCATATGGGTGCGCCCGCAGGCACACTTTTCCGGGTGAAGGGTGGAAATATCACGGGTGCGGTAGCGAATCACAGGGATTCCTTCCTTTTGAATCGTGGTCAGGACCAGCTCCCCCTCCTGCCCGTAAGGCAGGGTCTCACCGGTATCAGGGTCGATGATTTCAGCAATAAAATGGTCTTCAAAAATATGGCTGCCGCACTTGGCCGGGCATTCCATGGAAACCCCCGGACCCATTACCTCGCTCAGCCCGTAAATGTCAAAGGCCGAAATGGCAAGCTTCTCCTCCAGCTGGGCCCGCATGTTTTCCGTCCAGGGCTCGGCGCCGAAAATGCCGATCCGCAGGGGGTGGTTTTTAAAATCAATGCCTGCCGCCTCGCCCTCTTCGGCCAGGTACAGGGCATAGGAAGGGGTGCAGGTAATTATGGTCGCTCCAAGATCCTGCAAAAGCATCAGCTGGCGGGCTGTGTTTCCGCCGGAAACAGGCACAACGGAAGCTCCCAGCAGCTCCGCACCGTAATGCAGCCCCAGCCCACCGGTAAAAAGCCCGTAACCGTAAGCCACATGGACCACGTCGTCCTTCGTCCCCCCGGCCATCACCAGGGCCCGGGCTACCAACTCCGCCCAGTTGGCAATATCCCGCCTGGTATAGCCCACCACGGAGGGTTTTCCGGTTGTACCCGAGGAGGCATGGATGCGGACAATTTCGCCCATGGGTACGGCAAAAAGCCCGTAGGGGTAATTATCCCTCAGGTCATTCTTGACGGTGAAGGGCAGCTTACTGAGATCCGCCAGGGACTTGATGTCTCCCGGCTCGATCCCTTTTTCCTTAAAGGCCTGCCGGTAAAAAGGCACCCTTTCGTAAACCCTCTGCACCGTCTCCCTCAGCCGTTGAGACTGCAGCTCTTCCAAAGCCTCCCGGGACATGGTCTCAATTTCCCTGTCCCAGTATGAAATCCTGGCGTCCCAAATGGTATTCATAAACATACACCACTTTCCCTCAAAATTATTTAAAGATTATATTTATAAGTTCCGGACACGGCTACAGCCGCAGTTACTCCCGCAGCTCCAGCCCGTACCCGCTGACCTTTGTTGTTTTAGAGCGCCGCCGCGGGCCGCACCGCCCGCACGCGACCCAGGTAGGCCTGCTGCACCCTGGGGTTGTTGAGCAGGTCAGCCGAACAGCCGCTCAGGACAATCCTTCCCCTTTCTATAACCAGGGCCCGGTCCGTCACCTTCAGCGCAGCGGCTGTATTCTGCTCCACCAGGATGATGGTCATCCCGGTTTGCTTCAAGCCCGCCAGGGCAGCCATAATCTCCCGCACCACCAGCGGCGCCAGGCCTGAGGACGGCTCATCCAGGAGAAGCAGCGAAGGCCGGGCCATCAGCGCCCGCCCGATAGCCAGCATCTGCTGGAGACCGCCGCTGAGCGTGCCCGCAGAATCCCTTTCCCTGCCCCGCAGAGCGGGAAACAGGTCCAGAACCCTTTTCACGTCCTCCCTGACCGCATCCCTAAGGGCGCGGTAGTGGTGGTAGGCTCCCAGCAGAAGATTATCCAGCACGGATAAGGAGTTGAAGATCTCCCTGCGCTCGGGCACCAGGGAAACACCCTGTCTGACCATATACTCGGCAGGCTTGCCGGTCACAGGCCTGCCGTTTAATAATATCCTGCCTCCGGCCGGTTTGTAAAGCCCCGCCAGGGCGCCCAGGAGGGTGCTCTTTCCGGCCCCGTTGGAGCCGATAACGGCCACCATTTCCCCCTTGTGGACGCTAAGGGAAATGTCCTGCAGGGCCCTAACCCAGCCATGGTTGACCTTCAGACCAATAATTTCAAGCAACCCGTTCATCCTCCCCCAGGTAGGCTTTGATTACTTCCGGGTTCGCCTGGATTTCCGCCGGCGTCCCCAGGGCTATGGCTTCGCCGGAATTTAAAACCATAATCCGGTCGGCCACTTCCATCACAGTTTCCATATCGTGCTCCACCAGCAGCATCGACTTGCCCTCTTCCCTCAACCGCTTCAGGTAACCAGCCAGTTCCTTTGTTTCGGCACTGTTCAGGCCGGCGGCTGGCTCATCCAGCAGGACCAGCCGGGGTCCGGAGGCCAGGGCCCGGGCAATTTCCAGCAAGCGCTGGCGGCCGAAGGGGAGGGCGGCGGCAGGCAGGCCCGCCAGGCCGGCCAGCCCCACCTCGTCAATCAAGGCCAGGGCTTCCCGCCGGATCAGCTTTTCTTCCCGGGACGAACCCGGCCAGGTGACCAGGGATTTTAAAAACCCGGTCCTGCCCTTCAGGTAGGCGCCCGCCATGACGTTTTCAAGCACCGTCATGTTCCCGAAGAGCTGAAGGTTCTGAAAGGTCCTGGTAATGCCTGCAGCGGCAATCTGGTGGGGCTTCAGGCCGGCCAGGGACTTCCCCTCAAAAACCACAGAACCCGCGTCAGGCGCCAGCAGGCCGGTGATCAGGTTGAAAACGGTGGTTTTACCTGCGCCGTTGGGCCCAATCAAAGCAAATATTTCCGCTTCCTGCACCTGAAAGCTGATTTCCTTAACAGCTGCAACACCGCCGAAGTAGCGGGTCAGTCCCTCAACCTCCAGCAACACCTCCATCCACCTCCCTCCCCCCGGGCCTGCCTGCTCTTTCTTGATTTACCTGCGGGCTTAAGAGCGACCCCAGCCCGGCGGGGCGGAAAATCATCACCAGCACCAGGATGATGCCGAAAAATATAATCTGGTATTCTCCCCCGGCGCCCGGGATTACCAGGGGCACCGCCCAGCGCAGGGCCTCACCCAGGGCCACCACCAGCCCGGAGCCCTGGAGCGGCCCCCAGAATGTGCCCAGGCCGCCCACAACAGCCATCAGGACAAACTGGACGGACATGTGGAAGCTGAAGGGGGAGGGGCTAATGAAGGTGACGTAGAAGGCATACAACCCCCCTGCCAGGCCGGCCAGCACGGCGCTGAAGACAAAGGCCTGGAGCTTCAAAAGAGACGTGTCCATACCCGCTGTCTGGGCGGCATGCTCGCTCTCCCGGATGGCCCTGAGGGCCCTGCCGGTGCGGGACTGGATCAGGTTATTGACGGCCAGGGAAACAAGCAGGACCACAGCCAGGACAAGGTAGTAAAACTCGATGTCCCGGTCAAACACCAGCCCTCCCAGGGAAAGGTAGGGAATTCCCGCCAGGCCGGAGGGGCCACCGGTAATTTCCCCGCCCTCGTTGAACAGGATGTGGACCAGGATGCCGAAGGCCAGGGTGGCCAGGGCCAGGTACAGCTCCTTTAGTTTCAGGGTAGGGCGGCCGATCAGGGCCGCCACCAGGCCCGGCAGGGCCATGGCGGCCAGCAGGGCAGCCGGTGTGGGCCAGCCGCAGGAAGTGGCTAAAATGGCCGCAGTGTAACTCCCCAGCCCGAAAAAGGCGGCGTGCCCGAAGGAAACCTGGCCGGCATAACCCATCAGGATGCCCAGCCCAATCACGATGATGCTATAAAGGCCGGTCACGATAAGCATCCCCAGCAGGTAATTGCTCCTGATCAGGAAAGGCAGGACCAGGAAAAAGATTAAAACTGCAAAAACCAGCGCCTTTTTCAGCATATCCTCTACTCCTGTTAACTCTGAATTAAAATCTATTTTGAGTGCCTCACCTTATAAACTCAGTTATTTTTTCAAGCACCAGCACCATTGCCCAGCTGTCAAGCTTAACCCCGGGGATTTAAGCCCTTTACCGGAGTTCCTACAGGTTTGGCCCGCTTTTTTAAAAGGAATTCCCACTGCCGGCGCAGCTTTCGGGTTGGTCAGTTTGCAACAACCGCTTCCCCTTCCCTTAGACCTTGCGCCCGGCAACTGCTCCGATTAAACCCTCCGGCCGCCACAGCAGCACCCCCATTAGAACCAGCAGGGACAGGGCGTCTTTTAAGCCCGACGACACCAGGCCTGCTCCGAAAGCTTCCAGGATCCCCAGGAGCAGCCCTCCCAGCACCGCTCCCCCGGCGCTGTTCAGGCCGCCGATGATCGCCGCCACACAGCCCTTTACCCCCAGTAAAAAGCCCATGTCGTAGGTTGCCAGGGTAACGGGCGTGATAAAGATGCCGGCCGCCGCCCCAAGGGCACCGCTCCCGGCAAAGGCCAAGCAAGACAGGGCAGCGGGATTTATCCCCACCAGCCTTGCGCCCGTCCGGTTAATTTCACAGGCCCGGAACACCTTGCCGGTATAGGTTAATTCAAAAAAACCATGCAGGCCTACAACAGCCAGGGCAACCAGCCCGAGGATCCACAGGCTCTGGGGGTTGACGGCGGCCCCCAGGACGAGCAGCGGCCCGCCCCCGGAAAAAGCAGGCAGCGCTACGGGCTCCGTGCCCCAGATCAACAGGGCCAACCCCCGCAGGGAGATGGAAAGGCTGATGGTAATGATAATCTGGATCAGCCCGGGGGCGTGGCGGGCAGGGTGGATGGCCGAGCGTTCCAGCAGCCCGCCCAGGAGGGCCAGGGCTGCCACCGCAATGACGAAGGCAAGGGGCAGGGACGCGCCGGCCGCGCAAAGGCTGGCGGCCAGCAACGCCCCCAGGGCCAGAAACTCGCCCTGGGCCATGTTCAGCACCCCTGTAATATTGAATGTTGTAACCAGGGCCAGGGCAATCAGGGCGTAAATGCCACCCAGGGTAAGCCCTGAGCATAATAGCTGGAAGAGCTGCCCGCTCAAATCCATTTCCTTCACCCTCTTTACTCACTTTAGTCCAACAGCTTCCACTGGCCGTCCCGGATCTGGACCATAACCATAGAGTCCTCAGCCAGACCGTTATGGTCCTCCGGCGACATGTTAAAGACTCCGGAAACACCTGTGAAACCCCGGGTCTTTTCCAGCTCATCACGGATCCCGGCCCGGTCCGGCCCGGCCTTTTCCAGGGCCGCTACCAGCAGGTAAAAGGCGTCCCAGGCATAACCGCCAAAGGAATTAGGCGGCGCGTTATATCTCTTGCTGTACTCGTCAATGTAGGCGGTAAGCACCTTCTTCTGGGGGTCGCTGTCGGGAATCTGGTCACTGACAGCCAGCTTGCCGATGGGCAGGATTACACCCTCCGCTGCCGTCCCGGCCAGTTCTATAAAGTTTTGGTTGCCCACCCCGTGGCTGTGCAGCAGGGGCATGGTCAGGCCCAGGTCCCGGTAATTCTTAGTTACAATGGAGGCAGAAGGGGGGATGGCCCAGACTACCGTCGCCTGCGCCCCGGAAGCCTTGACCCTGGTTAACTGGGGAGACATATCCTTGTCGGTAGCCTCGAATTTTTCCTCAGCCACAATTTGCAGCCCGGCTTTCGCCGCTGCTGCGGAGAAAGCTTTCCTGCCGCCGTCACCGTAAGCGTTGTTCATGTACAAAAAAGCCACCCGGGTCAGCCCCTTTTCCTGCAGGTAGCTGATCAGCCTGTTGACGGTAACAATATCGCTCTGGGCCGTTTTAAAAACCCACTTCCGTTCCTCCACGGGTTCAACGATACTGCTGGCCGCAGCCAGGGAAATCATGGGTACCTGCTCTTTCTGCACAGTGTCGATCATGGCCATGGAGGGGCCGCTGGAGCTGCACCCGATTACTGCCGCCACCCTCTGCTGGTTAATTAATTTTTTTACGGCCAGGACTGCTTCTGTTTCATCACTCTTGTTATCCAGGATGGTCAGTTCCAGGGGGTGGCCGTTGATTCCCCCGGCGGCATTGACTTTATCCGCCAGCATCTGGAGGGTATTGCGCTCCGGCACCCCCAGGGAGGAAGAGGGCCCGCTGATGTCAATAACCGCGCCGACCTTGTAAGGCTCCCGGCCGTCCCCTGCCCCGCTGCCGCTTCCCCCTCCTCCCGAACACCCGGCAGCCAGCAACGCAGTTAGGGCGAGGTAAGCCAGCAGGGCAAACAAAATTGTTAATTTACCTCTTTTCAGTTTCAAGTACGGGTCCTCCTTATTCATTCTTTGAAAACAGTTTGCACCGGAGCGGCCCCCTGCCCCGGGGCACAGCCCGGACAGGAACGCCCCGTAAAGGTCGCCAGACAATGGAATCCTGCCCCAACTAAAGAAAACCATCACCCCCTGTAGGAACCGGATAAAATAAAAAGCCCGCAGCCTTCGCGGGGACGAAAGCTGCGGACTTCCGCGGTACCACCCCGGTTGGTTAAAAAATAACCCCCTCAAGCAGGGTACGGGAATCCCCTTCCCTGCAGGGGGGATGTAAACAAAAAACTTTTCGACCTTAGGGACGAAAAGTTCTTTTCGCGTTACCACCCTAGTTGGCTTCCTTTGAGGAAAACCCACTCCGGCAGGGTACGGGAATTAATTCCTTATACCCCCTTCCTTTTAACGGTGGAAGCCTCCGTCCGGGCCTACTTTCCCTACTGGGTTTCAGTCCGGCAACTCGGGGGAGAACTTCAGCAGGTCATACAATGGCGGCGCTTTCAGTCACGGCGCTGCCTCCCTGGAATGCTGTGTCCGGCCTACTTTTCCCCTTCATTGTTTTTACAGTTATCCTTATGTGCTCATAATAACAGCAACACCCCCGCCAGTCAAGGAAAAAAACGTCTATTGCCTGTCCTTTTTTGCTGAGCTGCTTTCAAAGGGGATACACCCCTTTCGTAGAATCTAGTCAACAGACCGGTCCGCCGGACCTTTAAACCTGCATTTTGCTTGACAGCCATGCTTTCCAGGCCGGCCGGGTACTGCCGGAAAACCGGCGCGCCTCCCGTTAATGGAAAGGAGGTTGAAGCAGGTAAATACTTACCCAGGTTTAAACCCCCGGCCTTTCCTTTTAAGGGGGCATCCTGTTTATTTTGTTTTCCAGGCAGGAAAAATAATCTTTACATACCAGAACTAATCTATATACTATAAGCGATCTATAACCTTAAACTGACGGAGGACTTGTAAATGGACTGCATCATCGAAGCACGTAATATCAAGGTTGAAAGAAGTAAAAAAGAAATCCTCGATGTAGAGCACTTCCAGCTGAATCAGGGTGAGGTAAGGGCCGTGATCGGCCCCAACGGCGCCGGTAAAAGCACCCTGCTGCAGGTTCTGGCGCTGCTGCTGCGGCCTACCTCAGGGGAACTTTTCTTCCGCGGGGAGAGGGTTAATGCAAAAAACACCTTATCATTCCGCAGAAGAATGGCGGTGGTTTTTCAAGAGCCCCTCCTTCTGGATACAACTGTATACAAAAACGTGGCTTCCGGACTTCAGATCAGGGGCCATAAAAAGAAAGAAATTGACGGCGTGGTCTGGGAATGGCTGGAGCGCCTGGGAATCCGCTCCCTGGCCCACCGCCCGGCCCGGGTCCTCTCCGGCGGGGAGTCCCAGAGGGTAAGCCTGGCCAGGGCCTTTGCGCTGGAACCGGAGGTGCTCTTCCTTGATGAACCCTTTTCAGCCCTGGACTACCCTACCAAAAGTACCCTTATTTGTGAATTACGCGATATCCTGCAGGCAACAAGGATCACTACAATCCTGATAACCCACGATTACCACGAAATCCCAGTCCTGGCTGAATCGGTGACTGTCCTGGACCGGGGCAAAGTCATTCAAAGCTGCTCCCAGGAGGAGATATTTCAAAGGCCCGCCAACGACGTTGTGGCGAGCCTGCTGGGTTTAACGGAAAACAACAAGCGGCCCGGCTGTTGACCTGACCGGGCCCGCTCCTGTACCAAGTAAAACCAAAACCAGCGGCACTGTTAACCTTTCCCCTGCTAATCTTAGCTGGTCCGCCTGCCGTTGGCCTTGGCGGGCAGATAAAGGTTCGGCAGGTTCTCGTGCTTGATATTCCTGATATGCAGGGTATGGCACCATTCTTTGTTTTTCCGCATGGCAAAGCCCACATAGGCCACTGGAATCCAGGTCAGGGCGAAAACCGGGTAATAGATCAGCCACAAGTATACTCCGGGCTTTACCCTTTCCAGGACAAGTCCCAGGCTAAAGTAAAAGAACTGGGCACATATGGCGATAACCGTAAATTCCGGCCTTTCCGTTATATGAAAGGGACTGACATAAATAAGGTTGACCAGAAGCGCCACACCTGTAAACATTAGAAAGAAAGGCTGGATTAAATAAATAGCTCCATCGATCATGGCAAAATTCCTGGTCCGGATGCCTTCCCTCAGCAGTTTAACTATGTAGCGGCCCGCCACGTTGGTATGTCCCTGCATCCAGCGCTTGCGCTGGTTCCAGGACTGGACCAGGTTGAGGGGCTTCTCGTCGTAGACCCTGGCGTCATGGGCCCAGCTTACCTTAACGTTATTCAAAAGAGCCTTGGTCTGGAATTCCAGGTCCTCGGTGAGTGAAGTCATACCCCAGCCATATTTCTTCAGCAGGTCCACCGAAATACACATGCCGGTCCCGCCCAGGGCGCAGGTGAGGCCCAGGTTGTACTTGGAGAGCTGCCAGAAGCGGTTGGTGAGCAGGTAGCCAATATAAATTGACTTGGTGATCCAGGTATCGCCCGCGTTTTTAGTGTCCAGGTAACCCTGGATAATTTTTTCCCCCTTTTGCAGGCGACAGTTCATAATCCTTAAAAAATCGGGAGCAACAAGGTTGTCGGCATCAAAAACTACAACCGCGTCATACTGGACATCCATGGCAAAAATATGGTTGAAAGCATATTCCAGGGCATAGCCCTTACCCTTTTCCTTCTTGTTAAAGCGTTCAATGACGTTTGCGCCTTTTTCTCTGGCTATATCAGCCGTGTTGTCGCTGCAGTTATCAGCGACAACATAAATATCGTACAGTTCCTTTGGGTAATTCAGTTCGTGCAGGTTCCTGATTAATTCGCCAATCACCTTAGATTCGTTATGGGCGGCTACAACCACCGCAAACTTTGCGCTCGGGGGTAAAGAGTAATCTTCCTGCTTGCGGTAAAACCCGAAAAGGGAGACAACAAAATAATAAAATGTAAATATCGTCAACAAAGTCTGGACACCATAAAATATAATCTCCATGGTCATCCCCTTCACAAAAAAAATGACTTAAACAAATCACATAAAAAGAAGATTCTGCCAAAAAAGCAAAAAGTCCTGCCTCTTAAGTCCTAAAGCCGGCAGATTATTTTTTGCAGAATAAATGCTTACGTTTAATGCTATACAAGGGGCGGTTTCCTGCCACCCCTTCATTGACCTTAGGCTAACCAGCATTTGCCGCTTTTATACTTTCCTCCCTTACAAGCCGTCATCTGTTCAAAAAATAATCCGGCAGGGGGCTGGGGCAACATACGGCTTGACCACCTCCTAAAAATTCCTATGCCGCCCTGACAATAATCATACATAATTTTTAACTAAAATCAAAGTAAAAAATTCCCGCAGCGATCTGCAGGAATTACCTTTAAAGACTCATATTCAACTTATTTCAACAATATCCCTGTCCTGTAATACATAGTCCCTCATCACCGCCTGCCCTTCAAACCGGGCTGAGCCCCAGATCCTGGCGGTTTTCATAGTGCGGGGCAAATCGCGGTGAATTTCTCCGGCCAGGTCAGCCACGGTGCTGCCCCTTTTAAGGATGAATGGCACCTTCAGGTCGGGCTCTTTGCCCGGGACCTTGGTGTAGATACGGATGATTCCAAGCAATTCAAAGATTTTCTCCTTAAGTTCCTCCAAACCCGCACCGGTCTGCGCCGATACGGGAAAAAGCTTAACTCCCGGAGGCGCCAGCTCCCTCAAAATTTCAATTCTTTCGCCGCTGTGGTCCTGATCCGCCCTGGACAGCAGCACCAGCAAGCGTTCCGGTGGGATCCCCCGGACACTGGAATTACTATCACTGCGGATGATTCTCTTTTCCGCTAGATAATTCAAGCAAAATTGCAGTTGTTCCAGACAGTCGTCGGAGCCGGCATCTACCAGCACCAACAGGGCGTCCGAATTACGGAGGGTTCCGGTGAGGCCAGGGGGAACCGCGCTTTCCGTCACCGGTGGGGTATCAACCAGCTGGATTAAAATGTCCTGGTACGGCATCATCCCGGCCATAGGCACTGTAGTTGTAAAAGGGTAATCGGCCACCTTGGGCCTGGCTCTGGTCAGGGCCGCCAGCAACGAAGACTTGCCGGTGTTGGGAAATCCCAGCATGACCACCTGCCCGGCCCCCTGTTTTTCCACGTGAAAAGGGTCCGCCCTGCCGGCTTTTGCTTTTTTCTGTCCCTCGTCCCGGAGTTTTGAGAGGCGCCTCTTCAGGTCCGCCTGGATCTTTTCCGTGCCTTTGTGTTTGGGAATAACCGCCAGCATTTCCTCCAGCGCCGCGATCTTTTCTTCCACCGTAGAGGCCTTCCTAAAGGCTTCTTCCGCCTCAAAATACTGAGGTGTAAGGTTGGCTGCCAAGAAAGATACCCCCTTTGTAGTGTTAGCTAAAAACCAGGCAAAAAAATATATTATTTGTAATATTCTATCATACAAAACTTTCACCAAAACACCTAAAGAACAATGGGGTTTGTGTCAAGTCAATGTGGGCCTTTCCCACTTTATGGAACTCTCTCCAATAGTTTGGT
>LFSA01000005.1 GCA_001512635.1 Pelotomaculum sp. DTU098
GGCAGGACGGTGATATCTTCTCTTTTTGTCTGTAAAACTCCTACAATAACTTTACACTAACACCCTGGATAAGCCACCCGTTAGACCCACATTCAACAAAGCATAGCCATTATCTTTGCCCGGGGCCGGCTTATACCGCCTGCCTCAACCTTAGCGGACATGGCGGCAAGAACCCAACAGTTTAATCAGAATAAAGAAAGGGAGCTGTCCTCCAGGGGCCTTTTCCTGCCATCCGGACTAAAGCTGAGAGCTTACCAAGGGAAATTGCTGCGGGAGTCCTGCTCCTACCGGCAGGCTTGAGTACCGGCCTCTAGGATCTGCTCAATACGGCTCACCGCAGGCGGGTGGCTGTAGCTGAACCAGCGGATAAAGGGAGCGGGCGCAACATCGGACAGGTTTTTGGCAGCCAGATCCTGCTGCAGGCGGACAGCGCCCTCCACATCCCCGGTGAGCATTACCGCAACCCGGTCGGCCTCCTGTTCCATTCCCCGGGAAAAATAATTCTGCAGAGGTGTTCCGGCAAAGGTAACCAGGAGGAAAAACAGCAGGATCACCGCCCAGGCGCCGGGTGGATAACGGCCGCCTGCCAGCGGGACGGTAGAGCGCAGGGTTAGAAACAGAAGGCCCCAGAGGGCGAAGTTGCCCAGAACACCCAGGGCCAGCCCCCGCACAATGTGTCCCTGACGCCAGTGGGCCATTTCGTGGGCCACCACCGCCCGCACCTGGTCCGGGGGGTAGTCCCTCAGCAGCGTATCATAAAGCACGATTCGCCGGGTCCCTCCCAGGCCGGCAAAGTAGGCGTTGGCCCGGTTGGTGCGGCGGCTGGCATCCATAACCAGCACCTGATCCACCGGCAGCCCGGCTTTTTGGGAAAGCTCCTGGACCATCGAGACCACTGCGGGATCCGCAGCCGGTTCAAAACGGTTAAAAAGTGGAGCAATCAGGACCGGCCAGAGGTAGCTTTCAATGACCAGCCAGGCCGAAAAAAGCACTGCCCCGGCCAGCCACCAGGTGCGGGGCCAGCGGCCCATAACCTGGAAAAGAATGACCGCCCCTGCAGCGCCAAAGACCAGCCGGAGCCCGGCGCTTTTGATATAATCAGACCACCAGGAGGCAAGATTCTGGGTTGAGAAGCCCCACTGGTGCTGCCAGACATAGCTGCTGAAAAAGTTGAAGGGCAGGTCCAGTACAAGCAGCGCCAGCCAGAGGACCAGAAAAAACAGCAGCAGGCTTAAAATATAGTTGCCCCCGGCAGCCTGTTCCGACCAGCGGGACAGTGCCGCCGCCCGGCCGCTGAATACCAGCCACAGCAAAAAGGCCGCCTGGCTTAAGAAACCGCCGATAAACACCAGCCGCAGTATCTTATTATATTGCCGTCCCAGCTCCACCTGGCCGGCGCTGAAATACTGCCAGGTTTCCGGAGTCACCCGCCCCGGGAACAGGGTAAACCACAAATAAAGCAGGCTGAAGGCGACGGTCAGCAGAACCAGGACCAGCCAGATGCCATTTAGACGCAACAGCTTACCCCCTCCGTTTTGCCAAGGCTAATGGCTTGTCTCCAATCTAAACTATTCCGTAAGGAAATAAAATATACAACTGTTTTTTAACCGGCTGCCCATGGGCAGCAACATGCAAAGGGAGAAGGCCTTTAGCCCTCTCCCTGAATAAAGCAACCATCCCTACAGTTTAGCTGTTACCCTGTGAACGGGATTTGTTCATAAGTCTTGCTAAACGAACCTGTTCAAAGCCAGCTTCCTACTGGAACCACTACAAAAGGATACTTCTAATCTTCCTCGATCCGAATAGGAAACCCTTTTCTGGTTGCTTCAAACCCCAATGCTAAAACATAACTTCAATATGAACCGGAGACTAAAAAAACACTACCCTGGAGACTGGTTACTGCTTGCATTAAAGCTTAAATTCACGTCTGACAACCCTGCAATACATTAAACCCAAGTCACTGTAAGGATGGTGCTTAACTACAGTTTAGCACCCTCACATCTCATTTACAAGACCATGCTAATTAGTAGTATTAGCCAAATCTTACCTTTGGTCCACCTTATTACAGGCGTCTTCCAGGAGCAGCTGAACCCTGGCGACCAGACTGGTGTATTCCAGGGGGGTGGGGATAAACCCGCAGACATCCCTTTCTACCGTCAGGGTGGACTCGCCTACCACCAGGACCTTTGCCTCCGGCCATATCTTTTGGAGCCTTTCCAGGCCGTAATGTTCCAGGACCTGGCGGTCCAGCAGCAGCACAGCCGGAGCATAGCGTTCGGCCAGGCCGGGCAGGTCTCCCGGGCAGGCTGCAGATACAACTCTCAAGTTCGCCGCCCGGAAAGCCTGTTCAGACGGATAGCGAATGATTTCGTCCGTCACCGCGATCAGGACATCCACAGCGGAAACCTTACCCTCCATGCGCAAGGCCGGCAGTTCCACCACAAAGGCGGCGCCTCCTTCCGGGGCAGCTGCACAGCTAATTCGCCCCCCGTGGTTGTGGACAATAGCCTGCACCACCGGCAGCCCCAAACCGGTGCCCCTTTCCTTGGTTGTAAAAAAGGGCTGGAACAACCTTTCCCTGACTTCAGGCGTCAGGCCGGGGCCGTTGTCATGAACAGAAAAGGTGACATTGTCTCCAGCTCCCCGGAGAATCAGCCTGACCAGTCCCCTCTGCCCCGCCGCCTCTACAGCGTTGCGGACCAGGTTCAAGACGACCTGGGTAAGCTGGCCCGGGTCGGCGGCAACCGGCGGCACGGGCTCCAGATTCATCTGGAGTTCTACACCTGAGAGTACCGCCTCCCCTTCCAGCAGGGGTCTCAGTTCCTGGAGAAAGGCCTGCAGGTCCAGTGGCTCAGGATCCAATTCAGCGGGCCTGCCCAGGAGAAGGAATTCATTTAAAAGCCGGTTCACCCTGTCCAGCTCCCGCATGATTAAGTCCACATACCCCCTTACCTTTTCCGGGTCCCGCTTGCGGGCAATTAACTGAAGCAGCCCCCTGGCCGCGGTTAAAGGGTTGCGGATTTCATGGGCAAGGGCGCCAACCATAGTCGTCGTCACGGCCAGACGCTCCGCCTGACGGGCAGCTTCCTGCCAGCGGTGGTGGTCCGAGCGGTCTTCGGCCAGCACCAGCCAGCCCGAAGCACCCTCTCCTGCCCGCAGGGGGAGAACCTGCCAGTCCAGCCAGGGGCCGTCGTCACCCTGCCCGAGGGGGTCCATCCGGCCCCAGGCCCGGCGTTCAGTCCGCTCCCGCAAGAACGGAGTCCAGGGCGCCTCCAGCCCGGCGGCGGGAATATCAATAAGGCCAAGTGTTGGATATTGCAGCAACTTTTCAGCACAGGAATTGGCGTAGACAATAATTCCATCCCGGTTCACCAGCAGCACGGCACTGCCGATGGCATCCAGTACCTGGGGCAGGCGGGTATTGACAAGCTCAAAGATGTGCTCGATTTCATAAACAATGCTGCATTCCTGGGCCAGGTTAGGAAGCAGTTCTGCGGCCTGACCGTAGTCGGCAGGCTCCACCACGCCCAGGCGGCCCCGTACTTTGCTGCTGGGTATTTCCAACTCCACCCGCGCTTCACACCCGCTCCTAAGACAGCAGCTGACCGTCGCTTCATCACCCTTCACCAGGAGGACCTGCCGGTCTCCCGCCTCATATGACAGCCAGTAGCCCCGGGCGTCCAGCAAAACAACCAGGGAGCTCAAAATCAAGTCAAGAGCACGGTCAACTGCCGCCCCGTCCCCCTGAAAAAAGGACAGAACAATGTAGTTCATCCGGCGCAGGACAGGGAGCAGGGTAGCCCGCAGGTCGCCTTCCATCCCCTTGCTCAAGCAAAGCTGGAAGCTGCTTAGAAGCTTTTGTACCATTCCGGCCCGGACTTCAAGGGGGAGAGTCCCTTCCGCCGGACAAAGGGCACACTGGCGGACGACCAAGCGGAGGCCATCGTGAAGCCGTATCACAGCAGCTTTATGCCCTGCAGCGGTGGCAAACCCGGCCGGGTTGTTCGCTGCTCCAGAATGCTTCAGGGCCAGGTCCAGGTCCTGCGCCGTCAGTTCCGGAAAACTGCAGCCGCAGACAGGACAGTAGAGGGGTTTCTGGACACAGGAGCTGTCCTCCGGAAGGAACGCGGCCAGGTTCAAGTGCAGGGCTGCAGCGGCGCTCTCCATAAAACCAGCCCAACGCCAGGATGCCAAAAGCTGCTTCGTAACGGCTGATTTACTCATGGGTCCATGCTCTCCTTTGTTCCAGACAGCCCAGGCTCCCCAATGCTGAGCCCGTCCAGGTCGACTTGAGGTTCCCTTAGCTGATTAATTGGCTGCTGCCCCGCATCTTTAACAACGCGCAGGTAGCGCTTTAATTTCTGGTCCTGTTCCTGGAGCGTAAAGCAGCAGATAATAGCCAGGTGGTGCTCATTGGCCACCAGCCTGGCTTTTTCCGGGTCGAACTCCCCCAGCCGGTCCAGGCTGGTACCGTCCTTTAGAAAATGTTATCAGCGCGCTGCTTTTTCGAAGCATGACTTGTTTTCCACAGGGGGTGTTCCACAACCAAAAGCATCACCTGGATTGCAATGGCTTGCCCCAGTGAATTAAAGGTATCTCTGACCATCCGCTTAGGCTTTTAAAACATCACTTATAAATTAATTAACATCTCACCAGTTAGTATCATAGTTTACCATTCAACTATTTTCGACAGTATTAATGATATCCCTGCAATATTCTTAATATTGGCACTCTGGTTATTTGGATTTAACCTGAAATTAAACATAATTTAAGGCTATTTTTTTTGATAAATAAACATGATTTAGGGCTATTTCTTTGATAAATAAACAATATTTAAGGCTGATTCTTAAAATTTTTTAATAAATTCTCACCTTGTAACAGAGAATGACAATTTTCAGGGGGTAGGGCATAGTATACTAAATTACACAGTGAGGCTGACATAGTTTCATTAACTCGAGTAGCATAGAACAGCTTAAAAGACAATAAAGGAGGCAGCCTATGGCACGGGTTTTGGTTATAGAAGACGAGTCGAATATTTCCCTGGTGATGGAAATTGCCATTAGCGAAGGGGGGCATGAGGTCGTCACAGCGCCAAACGGCCGGGCTGGGCTGGAACTGCTGAAACAGTCGCCGGCACCTGATATTATTTTTGTGGATCTTTGCCTGCCCGGTTTAAGCGGACGCGTTGTGGCCGAAACCATACACGCCGACAAAAGGCTGCGGGACATTCCTGTTGTGATTATTACGGGCTTCACGCCAAATTCCGATAATTTCCCCCCGCCGGACTGCTACCGGGCTATACTTAACAAACCCTTTGATTTATTAGACGTCCTGGATCTAATCGAAAGACTAACGGTGCCTGAAAAAGAAAAGCCGGCTGCTTTTTGCCCGCCGGTCTATCTCGCAGGAAGCCTTTAACTTGTCTTAATTGTTTAACAATCATTATATAAAAGAACCAGATCCAGCCAACCCACCGGCCCCGGCGAACAATCAAAGGACGCCACGAAAAAGGCGTCCTAATTCAGTCAGCAAGACCTTTGGGGAAAAAGGCTGTTCTTAACGGTTTTTAGTTCAGCGCATTGAGAGGAAAACAGTTCAAATCTTTGGCCGTTTATAATCCTCCTCCTTTTGGGAGGACCTATTTTTCCTCTCCGAAGTCCCTTACCTTCTGCTTGACAGGTCTTTTAAGGCTGCTGAAGTTTTTATAGAAAAACCAGATTATTCCCGTAAGCAGGACAAAAACTATGAAATAGCTTAGGGGACGGAAATATGGTTCAATTAAACGCCAGTTTTCACCAAGCTTGAAGCCCAAGAAGGTCAGTGCCAGGTTCCAGGGGATACAGCCCACAAAGGTATAAACGAAAAACTTTACAAAATTCATCCTGGCCAGGCCGGCAGGCAGTGAAATAAAGGTCCGGATCACCGGCAGGTTGCGGGCAAAGAAAACCGTCCAGTCCCCGTAGCGGGAAAACCAGCGATCTGCTTTATCCAGGTGCCCGGGGTTAATTAAAAGGTACTTGCCGTACTTCTCCAAAAGGGAACGCCCGCCGTTGGCACCAATCCAGTAGGTTAGCACGGAACCAAAAACATTTCCCAGTACGCCCGCCGCAGCCACGAACCAGAAGTTAAAAGTACCCACTGCTGTCAGGAAGCCGCCAAAAAGCATAATCACCTCGCTGGGCAAGGGGATACAGGCACTTTCGATTGTCATTCCGATCAGTATGCCCCAATAACCAAGGCTTTCGATCAAGTTGACGGCTATCCGGGCAAGCTCTTCAACCAGAGTATGTAACATCCGCAACCGTTCTCCTTTCACGGACAAATATCTCACCAGAAAAGTTCTGCTTCATCCACCGGCACTGCCCGTAGGCTGCAACCTTCAATGTCCACAGGCGTGACTTCCCGCCGAACTGGCGGTACACTTCCCAGCTAACCAGCCAGGGCCAGCAGGTTTATCGCGACGTTCACGTCCCTGTCGTGATTTGTGCCGCAAACCTGGGCCTAGCCGGAGCGGGCACACTACTACCCCCTGAAAGCCCGGGGCACAACTCCTGCTGCAAGTGTTCCTCTCCTTTTAAAAACCTCCATTATAGCAATATATAAATATCTAAAAATACTGTAAAATTTTTCAGGCCTTCAGGTTGGCGCTGCGTCAGCAGCACGGTAGTCCAACAGTGTTAATACCTGCCTGGAGATTTACCTGTTTTTTATTAAGACCTGCTAAAACCCGGCAAATCCCTCGTAAGCTCCCCCTGTCAAAAACTTCTTCACCAGTATTCCTGGCAAAAGGCATCTGTCCCAAAGGTTTTTTTCTTCCGGCGCCGAACTATGCCGGTATGGCAGATTCACAGGTCCTTCAAGAAAGGCCCAATAAATAATTATTTCCAAAAGGAGCATGGAATAGATGAAAAAGTTTAAGATGCTTACTACTATTCTTTTTCTACTGACTTCATCTCTAACAACAGCTGCCTGTTCCGGCCCAGCTCAAAAGACATTATTTTTTTCAAAACAGGCGCCTGAAGCCATTGGACCTTACTCCCACGGGGTCAGGACAGGAAACCTGATCTTTACCTCCGGTCAAATCCCCATCAACCCTGCTACCGGGGAAATAGTATCTCCGGACATAAGGGTTCAAACAAAGCAGGCTTTGGAGAATCTTAAAAACGTATTACAGGCCGGCGGCAGCGACCTGGACCATGTCTTAAAGACCACCCTTTATATTAAAGACATGAATGATTTTAGTGCTATCAACGATGTTTACGGCAGTTACTTTAAAGAAAACTGCCCTGCCAGGTCCTGTGTGGAAGTTTCGGCCCTGCCCAAAGGCGCCCTGATTGAAATTGAGGCTGTAGCGCTGGCCAAGAAGTGAATTCGATTTTAGGCACCAACATCCAAGAACCGCTGGTTTTACAAAACCGGCGGTTCTTGCTGAAAACCCTGTATTATTTGTTTGCCTTCTGAATCTTAGCCCAGGTGTCCTTCAAGGGGACTATCCGGTTGAAAACAAGCCTTTCTTTTGTTGAATCAACAGTATCTACACAGAAATAACCCTTCCGCAAAAACTGGTAACGACTACCTGGCTCTGCTCCGGCGAGGCTCGGCTCAAGGAGGCAGTTAGTCAGCCTTATTAACGAGTTCGGGTTAAGGCAGGACTTGAAGTCCTCTTCTTCATCCGGATTTTCTTTCAAAAAGAGGTGGTCATATAAACGCACTTCTGCCGGGACGGCGTGACGTGCCGAAACCCAGTGCAGGGTTCCCTTGACCTTGCGGGAACTGGCCGCGCTGCCGCTGCGGGTTTCCGGATCATAGGTACAGTGCACCTCAAGCACTTCGCCGGTTTTTTCATTCTTAACCACTCTCTCGCAGCGGATAATATAGGCGTTCTTTAAGCGGACCTCCCGCCCGGGGGAAAGCCGGAAATATTGTTTGGGCGGGTTTTCGCAGAAATCCTCCTCTTCAATATAGAGTTCCCTGGAAAAGGGCAGCTTGCGGGAACCTAGAGCCGGGTTCTCCGGGTTATACTCCGCCTCCAGTTCCTCCACCTGCCCTTCCGGGTAATTGTCGATAATCAGCTTCAGGGGCTTTAAAACAGCCATCACCCGGGGCACACGCAGGTTCAGATCCTCCCGGATACAGTGTTCCAGCATGGCTATATCAACAATACTGTTGCTTTTGGCCACCCCGATCCGCTCGCAGAAATCGCGGATAGCTTCCGGGGTGTAGCCCCTTCTGCGCAGGCCCGAGATGGTGGGCATACGCGGGTCGTCCCAGCCGCTGACAATGCCCTCTTCCACCAGCATCCGCAGCTTGCGTTTGCTCATCACCGTGTAAGTAAGATTTAAGCGGGCAAATTCAATTTGCTGGGAGCGGAAAATACCCAGAGTATCAAGGAACCACTCATAGAGGGGGCGGTGATCTTCAAATTCCAGGGTGCAAATGGAGTGAGTTATCCCCTCCAGTGAATCAGAAATGGGGTGGGCAAAATCGTACATCGGATAGATGCACCACTTGTCACCCGTCCGGTGGTGGGTCGCCCGGATAATCCGGTAGATTACCGGATCCCGCATATTCAGGTTGGGGGAGGACATATCGATTTTAGCCCGGAGGACGCACTTACCATCAGGGAACTCTCCGTTCTTCATCCGCTCAAAAAGGTCCAGGTTCTCCTCCACGGACCGGTTGCGGTAGGGGCTTTCCTTACCGGGTTCGGTCAGGGTACCCCGGTATTCTTTGATTTCCTCCGCGCTCAAGTCGCAAACATAGGCTTTGCCTTTCTTAATCAGCTCGACGGCGAAATCGTAGAGCTGGTCAAAGTAGTCGGAGGCGTAAAACAGCCGGTCACCCCAGTCAAAGCCCAGCCAGCGGACATCTTCCTTAATGGACTCGACGTATTCAACTTCTTCCTTGGTGGGGTTGGTATCATCAAAACGCAGATTGCAGAGGCCTCCGTTTCTGGCGGCAAGGCCGAAATTCAAGCAAATAGACTTGGCGTGGCCAATATGAAGATAGCCGTTGGGCTCCGGAGGAAAACGGGTGTGGACCCGCCCGTTATATTTATTGGTTTTAAAATCCTCGTTAATGATGTTCTGGATAAAGTTCGCCTCCAGAGCAGAGGGTTCCCTGGCCAGTCCGGCATCTTTTGGTTTCGCTCTGCCTGTCTCTTTATTTGGCGTTTCCATATAATTATCTACCCTTTCCTGTGGATTAACCCGTATCCCCTTTTAGTTCATATTTCCCCCAGATTAACCAATAATCCTCTTTATTATGCCCTATAGCATATTTTTGCCAGCTTTCAGAATGTATATTATTATAACACCACTTAAAAATCAAACCTATCACCTGAGAAAGGGTGCTTTAAATCCACGTTCCTCCCCAGGCCCGTGAAAATTTCCTGGCCTGACCGGCAGATCTTCTGGGAAGATTTTAATTTGCAATTGCCATTGACTTGCTCAACAGCACTGCCAGCAGGCAAGGTATCTGCGGCAATAAATGAAATGAATAATGAGAAATGAATAATTTTAAGGAGTTATCGTTACCTATTACGACAACTCCTTGATTTCGCAAGACAGGTTTTTGCCAGGGGTATTATTTCAGTATAACCCAGCAGCCAGGCTGTTTACCCGGGCGGGCTTAATTATTGCAAAACTATATTTTGATCTCTACTTGAGCCGCAACCAAACTTTTTGCGCCGTATTTCTCCCTTAAACGCGGCTTTTCAATCTTGCCGGTTGGATTGCGGGGAACATGATCAAAAATAATCTTTCGCGGGCGCTTGTAACGGGGCAAGGCTATACAGAATTTCTTTATATCTTCTTCCGTACACTGGTAGCCGGGTTTTAATTCGATAATGGCAGCCGCAATTTCACCCAGCCGGCTATCGGGCAGCCCAATGACAGCAGCGTCTTTTATGGCCTCATGGGCGCGCAGGAAGTCTTCAATTTGAACCGGATAGATATTCTCCCCGCCGCTGATAATCACGTCTTTTTTCCTGTCCACCAGATAGATAAACCCGTCCTCATCCATCCTGGCCATGTCTCCGGTCAGCAACCACCCGTCCTTGAGTACTGCCGCGGTAGCTTCCGGGTCTTTGTAGTAACATTTCATCACACCAGGACCCTTGACAGCCAATTCCCCAACCTCCCCCTGGGGTACGGGGTTCCCGTTCTCATCCACAATCTTGGCTTCCCAGTTGTGGCCCGGTATTCCGATGGCGCCCACTTTATGAATATTTTCGATACCCAGGTGCACACAGCCGGGACCGATGGATTCGCTCAGACCGTAGTTGGTATCATATTGATGGTTGGGGAAATATTCTTTCCAGCGGCGAATCAAGCTGGGCGGGACCGGCTGGGCACCGATGTGCATGAGCCTCCACTGGGAAAGCTCATAATCCTCCAGCTTTACCTCTCCCCTTTCAATGGCGTCCAGTATGTCTTGGGCCCAGGGAACCAGGAGCCAGACAATGGTGATTTTTTCCTCAGATACCGTCCTTAAAATCCATTCCGGTTTAACTCCGCGCAGCAAAACGGCTTTGCTCCCCGTCAGCAAGCTGCCAAACCAGTGCATCTTGGCGCCGGTATGGTAAAGGGGTGGAATACATAAAAAATTGTCTTCACGCCTCTGCCCGTGGTGTTTATATTCCGTATAACAGGCCGACACCAGGCTTCTGTGCGTGTGCAGGATCGCTTTGGGAAAACCTGTGGTGCCCGAAGAAAAATATATGGCCGCATCATCTTCATCGTCAATTTCGACCTGGGGTTCCTTGGAGGAACAATTGGCAGTAAGGCGATCATAGCTTTCTGCAAAGGAAGGACGGTTTTCTCCAGCGTAAAAAACCAACTTCACTTGAGGTGTGATCTGATCGTAAATAGTTTCTATCCGCCCGATAAATTCTGGGCCGAAAATCAAGGCAACGGTATCAGACAGCTCCAAACAGTATTTTATTTCCTCGGCCGAATAGCGGAAGTTTAACGGTACCGCCACAGCGCCGGTTTTTAATATGCCAAAATAAATAGGCAGCCACTCCAGGCAATTCATTAAAAGAATGGCCACCTTATCCCCCTTTTTAATTCCTCTCTTCAGCAGCAGATTGGCCAGGCGGTTTGCCTTTTCGTTAAAAACATGCCAGGTCATATCCACCCGGTATTCGCCTTTTGGATTGTTTTCAATAAGCTCGTAGTCCCGCCAGGTGATATTATGCCTTTCCTGTAGTTCCTTGTTAATTTCTGTCAGGCAGATCTCATCACCATAAAGCCTGGCATTGCGTACTAGAAATTCCGTGATGGGCATTTTTTCTTTCCTCCTGTTCTACCACACAACAAAAAAATTTTGTAATTAAAAAATAAAAAAAGGCCGTACTTCGCTAAAACTTCAATTTACTATCCTAAATATTATAAAACTAGACAAGCAGTTAAGCAACATCTTCCTAGCCCTTGTCTTTCATCTGGTTCGGTGTCACCCTAAATTATTTTCAATATCTTCCTGGCCTCCTTTGTTCCTAAAGCCTGACCAACATGATAAGTCCGCAAGAAGCCGGGTAAACCTTGTTCTTCTTTACTAATTGAGACAGGATCCTCCAAAAATACTGGGATACTTTTGAGATTACTGGAATTTTTTTGAGATAGTATTTTGCCTGGCAAAACCGGCCCTTAGGGTCAGGTTTTTCCTTTTAAAAAGGATTTTTCGACATTTATACCTAATAGTAAATCATAGGTACGGCTGTTTTTTGAGAGAGTCGACGGTAGTGACTAAAAGCCTCTGTAGTGGTGGGGCAAAGGCGGCATTGTTATTATTTCAACATCTGGCCAGATCAAATCTCCTTAAAAACTCACCAAAAACCCGGCGTGCCTATCGTTAAGCATGGTGTATGGCAGGAGAGCGACAGGGGGTATGTACGATTGATGAAGAAGGCTGCTGTTCTGGTTGTTATCTGTTTAATGCTAGCTGTTATTCCGGCAGGATGCGGCAAGTCAGAGAAAATAATCACCCAACTGGATGACGCCAGTGAGGCAAAAATCGGCGTTATGACCGGCTCAACCGGAGAGCAATCGGCCAGGGCCATGTTCCCCGGCGCGGACATTAAAAGTTTTGATGATGTCATGGACGCAGTAGCCGCCTTGAAAGCAGGACAGCTTGAGGCTGTGGTTATGGATAATACAGAAGCATCGAATGTGGTGAGGCATAACCCGGACCTGTGGTTTCTGCCTGAACCAGTATTAGATGAGGACATAGCCATCGGAATAAGGAAAGGCAATGAAGAACTGCTTGCAGCAGTAGACAGAATTATTGCCGGGCTAATAAGCGACGGGACACTGGAAGACATGTGGAAACGCTGGTTTAAGCAAGACTCATCCCCCTATGAACTGGTTGAACTTAGCGTACCTGCAGGTGGGACACCTCTCAGAGTTGGCGTGAGCGCTACCCGGGAACCCTTTTGTTTTATTGATGAAAACAGGGGAATCACAGGCTTTGATGGCGAACTCGCCCGCAGGATTGCCATTGAGCTGGGCCGGCCGGTGGAGTTCTTCGACATGAAGTTTGCCGCATTGATCCCTGCCCTGCAATCAGGCAAAATTGATTTGGCCTTCACAATGACCATTACTGAAGAACGCAAGAAATCAATCTATTTTAGCCAACCGGTTTTTGCCAGCGCCCAGGTGCTGCTGGTTAAAAAAGCCCCGGGCGCTATTGGCGGTGGGAAAAATGTTTCCTTTCTAGCAAGGATCAGCGAAAGTTTCTATAACAACTTAATCCTGGAAAACCGCTATTTATTGATCGTGGACGGACTTAAGGTAACGGTTATCATTTCGCTCCTGGCAACCATATTCGGCACCCTGCTGGGCACAGTGATCTGCGCTATGCGCATGTCCCGAAACAAGATTCTCCAGCAGCCGGCCAGAGTCTATATCTCCATTCTGCGCGGCACCCCCGTGCTTGTCTTACTGATGTTCATATTCTATGTTGTTTTTGCTTCCGTAAACATCAACCCCATCCTCGTTGCAGTGGTTGCCTTCGGCATGAATTTTGCGGCTTACGTCTCCGAAATGTTTCGAGCGGGTATCGAAAGTGTCGACAAAGGCCAAATCGAAGCCGGCATTGCCATGGGCTTTACCAAAGCAAAAACCTTCCTCTACATTGTCCTGCCCCAGGCAATAAGACATATTTTTCCCGTCTATAAGGGGGAATTCATCTCCTTGGTGAAAATGACTTCAGTTGTTGGATACATCGCCGTGCAGGATTTGACTAAAGCCAGCGATATTATCCGCAGCCGCACCTTTGATGCCTTCTTCCCCCTGTTTATGGTGGCGGTGCTTTACTTTCTCATATCGTGGCTGCTTACACTTTCCCTGGGCTATGTGGAATGGGTTACCGACCCGAAAGCAAAAAGGAAGCAGGCATAGCGCCACTGCCCAAAGTCGCAAACCCGCTTCCCTGCTTAACCTCTTCTCTTTAAAGAAACCGTGTAGAGCCACCGCCTGGTGGGTCGGGGTGTCTACCACCGGTACTGATAGTTTGATCCCTGGCCCTGTTTCAATCTTCGCTCTCCCTCAGGCGAAAGGAAATGTAGTTCACCCCCGAGATCCGGATATGGGCCACTTCCTGAGCCATTTTACCCAGCAGGGCCAGGCCCAGTTTAGCCAGTTCAGATTCACTGGCCGCGGTAAGGTTTTCCGGGAAATCAACCGCATCAAGATCTTCGGTTTCCGAGCGATCCTGAACTTCTACCAGCAAACCCTCTTCATCGGCTATAAAGTCAAAGCGGATCTTTTTCTGCTGGCCGTCTTCCGGCGGATCGCTGCCAACTAAAAACACAAAAACCTCTTCGCAAAGGATCTGCAATCGAAAAAGCATCCTATCACTTAACTTAAAAACGCTTCCCAGGTCAGCTGTTAAATCTCTGAGTTTAGACAGCTCCTGCAGGTTGGGGGCCAAAACCAGCGTTGTCTTTTTACCAGCAAACAACTCAAACAGTAAAGTCAACAGAAAAGCGGTAACGCCGCCCACTGCTATGCCATTATAGAGGAACGCCTCTGTTCCCGCCGGGATAAAGTCCGGGAAAAACAGCCGGTTTTCAGCGGCGAAGCCTACCCAGAAGGAAATGCCCGTAATAAAAGCTGAACGGCTGTTGAGGCCGGATTCTAAGATCAATTGTAAGCCGGTTACAAAAAGTAAAGCAAAAAAGATAAACATAGAGGCCCCTAATACCGGTTCAGGGATAGCCATAACAAGGGCATTTAACCAGGGGAAAAAGGCCAGCAGGACTAATATACCTGCCCCATAAATGCCCACCTGCCTGGAAGCAACACCGGTAAGTTCTACAATGGCAATATTTCCGGAATAAACGGTGTTGGGAATGGTGCCGGCCAACCCGGCCAGTACATTACCCACACCGTCGGAATAAAGAGCACCCTGGACGCTGTCGTAATCTACTTTTTTAAAACCCCGCCGCGACACCCGCTGAATTGCCATGGCATCACCTACCGTCTCAATGGTGCCTACCACGGTGACAACGGCAAAGGCTACCAGCAGGGGCCAGATTTCCGGGGAAAAATCGAGATAAAAACCAGGCCACTTCAGGGGAGGGAACCCGATAAAGGATGACCCTTTTAAGGCTGATAGATCGACCATGTCCAAAAAATAAGCGGTAACATAACCCCCCAGGATACCGACTGCCGGGCCCCACAAACGCCAGGCCGGCCGGCCAAAAACATAGAAAGCGGCAATGATCAGAAAAGTAACTAACCCCACCAGTAGATTCTCCGGTGTATGGTAGTTTTCAGTTCCCGGTTGCCCCACCCACATTTCCAGGGATAGGGGAATCAAAGAAACGGCCACAAGCATGATCACCACCCCCCCCGCCAGAGGGGTTACAACTTTACGCAGTTTTCCCAGAAAATA
>LFSA01000132.1 GCA_001512635.1 Pelotomaculum sp. DTU098
GGGCAGGCCCATGTTCTTAGGCCCGAAAGCCACATCTTCAAAAACGGTTTCTTCAAAAAGCTGCTGTTCCGGGTGCTGGAAAACCAGCCCGACCCTGCGCCAGAGGTCGCGGCGGGCCTTTTTCCCGGACACGTCGACGCCGCAGACCCATAGCTTTCCCGAGGTTGGCGTTAGAAGCCCGTTGAAATGCTGGACCAGGGTGGACTTGCCGGAACCGGTAGCCCCCACAATAGCAAAAAACTCTCCCCTTTTGATTCCCAGGGAGATCCCCTCCAGGGAGGTAACCTCAAAGGGCGTTCCCGCTGAGTAGACGTGAGTCAGGTTTTCAGCGCAAATGATGGGTGACATGGCAGTGGCCCCCTGGTTATATGTAATGGCATGGCCGGGCCGCCCCGGCGTAAAGCAGGCGAACCTTCCCCTGGATGTCCTGGACCGGTGGAAAGCAGGGCAATTTGTGTTAGCCGGGACAAGGAATTCTGTTCCCCTGTCCCCCCTGGGAGGGCAGGAAAACCGGCCCCCTGCTTCCCACTATCCCTGCAGCATGTCTCTACAACCCCGCCACCGCCAACCCGGACAACCAGCACCCTGGCTCCCTGGATGTGGCCTTTGGTGTGGCCGTGTCAACAACCCCCGTTTCCGGGACAACCCTGAGAAAGCAGGAGCGGCCCATGCTAAACATGTATCCTCATCGCCCCACCCGGGAGCATAGCTCAGTGGGGAGAACATCTGCCTTACAAGCAGGGGGTCGCAGGAGCGACCCCTGGACTGTCTATGGATGGTCCAGGAAAGCTCGCTTACTCAACTGCCTCGCCCCTGGGCCAAGCCTTTTACCACCTGGACTAGGTCATGGACGGAGAGGGGGACGCCGGGCATGAAAAAGCCCCGCCGTTTGAGACCGCGGGCTATTTCAGCCGGGGCCGGCAGTTCCAGGCCCAGCTCTTCCAGCTGCCTTGCCCTGGCGAAAACCTCTTCAGGCGGTCCATCCAGGGCGATTTTCCCCGCCGCCATGACGATAACCCGCCCGGCCAGGGCCGCTTCTTCCATGTAGTGGGTGACCAGCACCACTGTTGTCCCCTGGGTCCGGTTCAGCCGCTGCAGGGTCTCCAGCAGTTCGCGCCGCCCGGCGGGGTCCAGCATGGCCGTAGGCTCGTCCAGGACCAGGCAGGCAGGCCGCATGGCCAGGACCCCCGCCAGGGCCAGCCGTTGCCTCTGTCCCCCGGAGAGGAGGTGGGGGGCGTGCTGCCGGAACCGGGACAGCCCGGCCAGGACCAGGGCCTCCTCTACCCGCTCCCGGACCTCCGGGGGCGGGATCCCGAGGTTTTCGGGTCCGAAGGCCACGTCTTCTTCCACCAGGGTGCTGACAATCTGGTTGTCGGGGTTCTGAAAGACCATGCCCACCCGGCGCCGGATTTCCCAGAGGTTTTCGGGCAGGGCGGTGTCCAGCCCGTCCACCAGGACCTGTCCCCGGGTAGGCAGGAGAAGGGCGTTAAAGTGGCGGGCCAGGGTGGATTTCCCAGACCCGTTGGGCCCGGCAATGGCGACAAATTCCCCTCTCCGGATCTCCAGGTCCACCCCGGATAAAGCCGTGGTTTCCCCGGGGCGGCCGCTGTCGTAGGTGTAGGAAAGGTCCCTCACCTGAATCATAGCTTCCTGCAACATAAGACCAGTACCTTTACCCTGTTCAACAGTTGCACATGTTCAAAAACAACCATGGACTGGCTCTGCGGCTTTCCCCGGCCCACTGGTTACTCCCTGGTTACCCCTACACCAGTTCTAAAATAACCATTTGCGCCGCGTCGCCGCGCCTCTGGCCCGCTTTGATGATGCGGGTATAGCCGCCCGAGCGTTCGGCGTATTTAGGAGCAATACTGTCAAATAACTTGCGTACCACTTCTTCTTCGTAGATATAGGCCAGGGCCTGGCGCCGGGCGGCCAGATCTCCCCGCTTGGCGATGCTGACCAGCTTTTCGGCAATGCTTCTTACTTCTTTGGCCCTTGCTTCCGTTGTATTGATCCTCTCGTCGCGGAAGAGGGATGTGACCAGGTTGCGGAGCATGGCCTTACGGTGCCCGGTGTTAACTCCTAGCTTTTGGTAGCCCATTGTTTATGTCCCCCCTTAGTCCTCGTCCTTCCTGAGCGAGAGGCCCAGCTCAGCCAGCTTGTTGACCACTTCCTCCAGGGATTTCTTGCCCAGGTTGCGGATTTTCATCATGTCTTCTTCGTTGCGCTGGATTAGCTCCTCCACCGTGTTGATCCCGGCACGCTTCAGGCAGTTGTAGGAACGGACGGAAAGGTCCAGTTCCTCTATGGTCATTTCGAGGATTTTATCCTTTTGTTCTTCTTCCTTTTCCACCATGATTTCCACGTCGCTCAGGCTCTCGGTGAGCCCGATAAAGAGGCGGAGGTGGTCGTTTAAAATCTTGGCCGAAAGGCTGGTAGCCTCGTCCGGCCGGATGCTCCCGTCGGTCCAAACTTCCAGGGTCAGCTTGTCGTAGTCTGTGATCTGGCCGACCCGGGTGTTTTCAACTGTGTAGTTGACCTTGCTGACAGGAGTAAAGACAGAGTCGACGGGGATTACCCCGATGATGTGGTCTCCCTTCTTGTTGCGCTCCGCCGAGACGTAGCCCCGGCCCTTGGCCACCGTGATTTCCATGAAAAGCCTGGCGCTATCCTCCAGCGTGGCAATAACTAGGTCCGGGTTCAGGATCTCTACGTCGGCGTCGCAGATGATGTCGCGGGCGTAAACCGTCCCCTCGCCGGAAGCCTCGACCCGCAATATTTTTTCCTCGTCCCCGTGAAGTTTCAGGCGCAGGCTCTTAAGGTTTAAAATGATGTCCGTTACGTCCTCCACGACTCCCGGAATGGTTGAAAACTCGTGCAGGACGCCGTCAATTTTAACCGAGGTAACAGCCGCCCCCGGCAGCGAAGACAGCAGGATCCGCCGCAATGAATTGCCGAGGGTAATTCCGTAACCCCTTTCCAGTGGCTCCACCACAAACTTCCCGTATGTGTTGTCGTCACTCATCTCGACGATTTCAATTCGGGGTTTTTCGATTTCCAGCATAACATTCCCTCCCTTGGCCGGAACTGGTTAAACTGGCCGCCGGCAGCGGCGCCATGGCGTATGGGCCTGACACCAATACCCTGGTTTTGCTTGAGCCGGCCGGAAAGCACGGTCCGCTCCCCGCGGCCAACTGGCCTATCTGGAGTAAAGCTCGACAATAAGGTGTTCCTGAACCGGGGCGTCTATCTGTTCCCTCAGCGGGAGGGCTATAACCCGCCCTTCAGCCTTGTCGGCGTCATACTCGAGCCATGCCGGGGGAGTACGGTCAGCCGCCCGCTCCATCAGTTCCTTGATCCTCGGTGATTCTTTACTTTTATCACGGACGGCGATGACATCTCCGGCCCGGAGCAGGTAGGAAGGGATGTTGACCTTCCGGCCGTTTACGGTAAAGTGGCCGTGGCGGACCAGCTGCCTGGCTTCAGCCCTGGAGGAGCCCAGGCCCAGACGGTAAACCACGTTGTCCAGGCGTCTTTCCAGAAGACGCAGCAGGTTTTCACCGGTAACGCCCGGCTGTCTTTCGGCCTTCTCAAAGTAGCGCCGGAATTGACCTTCCAGAATGCCGTACATGCGGCGTGTTTTTTGTTTTTCCCGTAGCTGGAGGCCGTACTCGGATACTTTTTTACGGCCCTGGCCGTGCTGGCCCGGGGCGTAAGGCCTGCGCTCCACAGCGCAGCGTGGAGTGTAGCACCGGTCACCTTTCAGATAGAGCTTCAAGCCTTCCCGGCGGCAAAGCCGGCAGACCGATTCTTTGTACCTTGCCAAAAACAGTGCACCTCCTTATACTCTCCGGCGCTTGGGCGGCCGGCAGCCGTTGTGGGGGATAGGTGTTACGTCCTTAATCACGCTTACTTCCAGCCCGGCAGCCTGAAGGGAGCGGATGGCCGCTTCCCGGCCGGCGCCCGGCCCCTTAACCATGACTTGCACTTCTTTCAAACCGTGTTCCATGGCTTCTTTGGACGCCTTCTCGGCGGCCAACTGGGCGGCAAAGGGAGTGCTTTTCCGGGAGCCCTTGAAGCCAACCCCGCCGGCGCTGGCCCAGGCAATGGTATTGCCCTTCTCGTCGGTGATGGTGACGATGGTATTATTGAATGTCGATTTGATATGGGCAACGCCCGACTCTATATTCTTGCGTTCACGCCTTTTGGTTCTTGCTACGCGACGCGCCATTGGACAACCTCCTTAAAACTATTTCTTCCTGCGGACGCCGACGGTTTTGCGCGGCCCCTTGCGGGTCCGGGCATTGGTCTTGGTCCGCTGGCCCCGCACTGGCAAGCCACGGCGATGCCTCAACCCCCGGTAACACCCGATTTCAATCAGGCGCTTGATGTTTAAAGCAACCTCACGGCGCAGGTCGCCTTCCACCTTGTGCTCCTTCTCAATTACTTCCCGCAGCCTGTTGATCTCATCCTCGGTCAGGTTTTTGATCCGGGTATCGGGATTGACATTGGTCTGGGCCAGGATCTTTTGGGACGTAGGCTTTCCAATGCCGTAGATATAGGTCAGGGCGATCTCGACGCGCTTGTCCCTGGGCAAGTCTACGCCAGCAATACGTGCCATATATTATTAAACACCTCCTGGTTTACCCTTGCGTCTGCTTGTGCTTGGGATTTTCACAAATTACCATAATTTTGCCCTTCCTGCGGATGACCTTGCACTTTTCACAGATGGGCTTAACGGACGGCCTGACTTTCACCGTGTATTCCCCCTCTTGGTCTTTAGTCGTTAGTCGTTGGTCCATTTAGTCGTGAGTCGTGGGTCGTTGGTCTTTGGGATGTCAAATTGGTCTTGATACCAGACATTTGGTCATGTGTCGTTAATTTCTTGGGATGTCGCACTAAAAACTAACTACAATATTTAATACCCAACGACTAACGACCAAAGACCAACGACCACTACTTGTATCGATATACGATCCGGCCGCGGGTCAGGTCATAGGGAGAAAGCTCCACCATCACCCGGTCGCCCGCCAGGATCCGGATAAAGTTCATGCGGATTTTGCCGGATACGTGGGCAAGCACTTTGTGGCCGTTCTCCAGTTCCACACGGAACATTGCGTTCGGCAGCGGTTCAATGACGGTGCCCTCCACTTCAATTACATCTTGCTTTGACATCAGGGATCAAGCCAACCTCCTTTATGGGTAGATTTCACTCTCTAGCTCTTCCAAAAGACTCTTCAGCCCTTTCCGGACATCCGCGTTGGTGATTCTTTTACCGTCAATCGCTTTTTCCTGTATTTCGCTGGCGATCAGGCCACAGGACTTGATGTGCCGGATGTTTTTTCGTTTGGGGCTTTCAACTTTACGCAAATCTCCGTCTGCCACCCGGACTATTGTCTCGCTTTCGATCCCTACCACCAGATAGTAACGGCCTTTGTCCCGGCCCTGTCTTGACTTGACCAGGAGCCCGATTTGCGCTCCAACCATGCTGCTGTCACTGGACCGGCGGCTCTTTGTTCCGGGATTATCCGTCCCTTCTATAATCTCCACCTTCTTCGCTCCCTCTCAATCGGAAAACTCAGCCACTAAAACATCCTCTTACTTCTTTGCGACTGCGGACTGCTGACGGCTCAGAGCTTCGTCAGGATTTCTGGTTCTCCGTTTGTGATTGCGATGGTGTGCTCGAAATGGGCTGATAGTTTTGCGTCCAGTGTTACGACCGTCCAGTTGTTTGAAAGAGTCTTTACCTGATAAGTGCCTATGTTGACCATCGGCTCAATCGCTAATGTCATTCCGGCCATCAACCGGGGACCTCTCCCGGGCCTGCCGAAGTTCGGCACCTGGGGGTCTTCATGGGGCTTTGCACCAATGCCGTGCCCCACATAGTCCCGCACCACTGAGTACCCCCGGCTTTCCGCATGGGTTTGAATGGCGTGGGAAATATCCGAAAGCCGGTTTCCCACCACGGCCTTTTCAATACCCTTGTACAGGGATTCCTCAGTTGTCCTCAGGAGCTGGAGGGCTTCTTCGCTGACATCACCCACAGGGAGAGTTACCGCACTGTCCCCATAATATCCATTTATTTCCGTTCCAATATCAATACTGATAATATCTCCATTTTCCAGTTTTCTTAAACTGGGAAGACCGTGCACCACTTCTTCGTTGACCGAGGTGCAGATGCTGTAGGGATACCCGTAGAGTCCTTTGAAGGCTGGGCGCCCGCCTGCTTTGATGATGAAGTCCTCGGCCAGCCGGTCCAGTTCCCTGGTGGTCACCCCAACTTTGACCGCCTTGGCCAGCTCTGCATGGGTCCTGGCGTTAATCCGCCCGGCGTCGCGCATGTAGGTGAGCTCCCTTTCTGACTTGCAGCTAATCACGAGCTCACCTACTTGATAAAGCCCTGGTAGCTGCGCATCAGCAGGTGCGACTCTACCTGCTTCATGGTATCCAGCGCTACGCCGACGACGATGAGCAAGGCGGTTCCCCCGAAGTAGATGTTGGGGATCCGGGTTGCCAGGAGCACAAAGCTAGGCAAAATTGCTATTAAGGCCAGGAAAATGGCACCTACCAGGGTAATCCTGCTCATTATGCGGGCGATATATTCCGCTGTTGGCCGCCCAGGGCGGAGACCCGGGATAAAGCCCCCGTATTTCTTGATGTTGTCGGCAACATCAACGGGATTCATAATTACAGCGGTATAGAAATAGGTAAACCCTATAATCAAGAGCGCGTAAATGATCGTGTGCGCCGCCGTTCCCCAGCCCAGCCACTGGGCGTAAAAGTTCGCAAAGGCTGTGCCGGAAAACCACTGCACAACGGTTTCCGGGAACATCAGCAGGGACGAAGCGAAAATGATGGGAATCACGCCGGCCTGGTTTACCCTGAGGGGCAGGTGGGTGGTCTGCCCGCCGTAAACCCTGCGCCCTACCACGCGTTTGGCGTACTGGACCGGGATCCGGCGCTGGCCTTCATTAATTGCCACAACCCCGGCGATGACCAGTGCTCCGATAACTACCAGGGCCACCACGCTCAGGATGTTAATGGTACCTGCGTTAAGGTATTCAATGAGGCGTACCGCGCCCTGGGGCACCCTGGAAACGATCCCGGCAAAGATCAGGAGCGAGATCCCGTTGCCGATGCCCTTATCCGTGATCTGCTCGCCCATCCACATCAGGAAGGTCGTTCCCGCGGTGATGGTGAGGGCAGTGGTAACGTAGGAAATGGGACCCGGGTTCTGCAGCGACCCGCTAACCCCGATGACCATGCCCAGACCCTGGATGAAGGCCAGGACCACGGTGAGGTAACGGGTGTACTGGGTAATCTTCTTGCGCCCCTCTGGACCCTCCTTGTTCAGCCGCTCCAGGTGGGGAATGACCACGGTGAGGAGCTGCATGATGATGGAGGCGTTAATGTAAGGCGTAATGCCCATGGCAAAAATAGCAAAATTTTTCAGAGCCCCGCCGGAAATAACGTCAAAGAACCCAAAAATAAGCCCGCTGTTAACCAGCTCGGCAAACCGTTCGGGGTTGACCCCGGGAATGGGGATGTGGGCACCCAGCCGGAAGATAAAGATCATGCCCAAGGTGAACAGGAGTTTTGTCCTGAGCTCGGAAACCTTGACGGCGTTCTTTAAACTATCCAGCAATTAAATCACCTCTGCTTTGCCGCCGGCAGCCGTAATCTTTTCCTCGGCCGACTTGCTGAAAGCCTGGGCTTGCACGGTAAGAGACTTTTCCAGGTTGCCATTACCCAGTATTTTTACCCCGTCTCCTGTTTTGCGAATGACCCGTGCGGCAAGCAGAGTTTCAGGATTAACGGTGGCTCCGTCCTCGAAGCGGTTCAGTTGTTCCACGTTAACGGCGATGATTTCCTTGCGGAATTTATTGTTGAAACCGCGTTTGGGCATGCGGCGCTGCAAGGGCATCTGGCCGCCCTCGAAACCCGGGCGCACACCGCCGCCGGAGCGGGCTTTCTGCCCCTTATGGCCCCTTCCCGCCGTTTTGCCGAGACCAGAACCAATTCCCCGGCCCACGTGGGTGGGCTTATGCCGGGCCCCATCCGCCGGTCTTAGTTCATGGAGCTTCACGGTAACACCTCCTTAGGCTTCCTCAACCTTGAGCAAATGTCCTACCTTATTGATCATCCCCCGGATCTGCGGGGTGTCTGTCTTGACTACACTACTATTGGTCCTGGTCAGCCCCAGGGCGCGCACGGTGGCCCTCTGGTCTTCCGGGCGTCCAATCAAGCTTCTGACCAGGGTTATCTTCAACTTGGCCACGTTCATTCCTCCTCTTAGCCCAACAAATCTTCCACCGATTTTCCCCTCAAACGGGCGACTTCTTCAGGAGTCTTCAAGCTCTTCAGCGCCTCCATGGTCGCGTTAACCATGTTGTTGGCGTTGTTGGAGCCCAGGGACTTGGTGAGGATATCCCGCACTCCGGCCAGTTCCAGAACCGCACGCACCGGACCGCCGGCAATAACGCCGGTACCGGGGGCAGCGGGCTTGAGGAGGACCTTGCCGGCCCCGAAAACCCCGGTAACTTCGTGGGGAATGGTGGTGCCGGAAAGGGGTACCTTGATCATGTTCTTCTTGGCGTCTTCAATACCCTTGCGGATAGCTTCCGGGACTTCGCCGGCTTTGCCCAGCCCGGCGCCTACATGCCCGTTCTCGTCACCCACCACCATCAGAGCGGAGAAGCTGAACCTCCGGCCGCCTTTGACCACCTTGGCCACACGGTTGATGTAGACGACCCTTTCCTTTGTTTCCAGTTTGCTGGCGTCTATCCTTGCCATCTATTTCCCTCCTTTACCTAGAACTCTAGTCCGCCGGCGCGGGCAGCTTCTGCCAGGGCCTTAATCCGGCCGTGGTAAATGTAGCCGGCGCGGTCGAACACTACCTTCCTGATGCCTGCCTCCAGGGCCTTTTTCGCCAGCAGGTCGCCCACTGCCGCCGCGGCCTCTTTGTTACAGGCCGAGGGAAACTTGCCTTTCAGCTCGGGGGACAGCGTGGATGCCGCCACCAGGGTGGAACCCCTATCATCGTCGATGATCTGCGCGTATATATTTCTCAGGCTGCGGAAAACATTCAGCCGGGGTCGTTCGGCAGTACCGTAAATTTTCTTGCGGACCCTCAAATGCCGTTTAGCCCGCAATTTTTTACGGTCTGGTTTTTTCAGCACGTTCGGTCACTCTCCCTCACTATCTACCTTTTAGCGCCGGCTTTACCGGCCTTGCGCCGGATATACTCGCCCTCGTAACGGATACCCTTACCCTTATAGGGCTCGGGTTCGCGCACCGCGCGGATGACTGCGGCCAGGGCTCCGACCTTTTCCTTGTCAACGCCCTTGACGCTGATTTTGTTCGGCGCCGGGACTTCAATCTCCAGGCCCTCGTCGGGCTCAATTTCCACCGGGTGGGAGTATCCTACGGCAAGTACCAGTTTTTTGCCCTGCTTGGAGGCCCGGTAACCGACTCCCACCAGCTCCAGGTTCTTCTGAAACCCGTTGGTCACGCCCGCCACCATGTTGTTGAGCAGCGTGCGGGTAAGCCCGTGCAGGGACCTGTGCAGTTTATTGTCACTGGGCCGCTCCACCAGCAACCGGCCTTCTTCATATTTTATGATCATGTCCGGGTGCAGGTTTTTTTCCAGCTGCCCCTTGGGCCCCTTGACCCGAACCCTGTTGCCTTCGATCTGGACCTCGACGCCGGCAGGCACCGGGATGGGCCGCTTACCAATCCTGGACATCTAACACACCTCCTGTAATGCGACTACCAAACGTAACAAATGACCTCGCCACCCAGTCCTTCCTTGCGTGCCCTTTTATCGGTCATAATTCCCTTGGACGTTGAGATGATGGCGATGCCCAGTCCTCCTAAAACCTTGGGCACCTGGTCCTTTCTGGCGTAGACCCGCAGTCCCGGCCTGGATATGCGTTTCAGGCCGGTAATGACCCTTTCCTTACCGTTACCGTATTTAAGATAAATACGGATGATACCCTGTTTGCCGTCGTCGATGAACTCGCAATCCCTGACGAACCCTTCCTCCTTAAGGATGCTGGCAATTGCCTTTTTCACTTTGGAAGCAGGTGCCTCAACTGTATCATGATAAACCGTATTGGCGTTGCGAATACGTGTCAGGAAATCTGCAATGGGATCGGTCATAACCATGCTCTCGCTACCTCCTTCCTGATTACCAGCTGGCTTTACGGATGCCCGGAATTTCACCCTTATAGGAAAGCTCACGGAAACAAATCCGGCAGATCCCGAATTTTCTCATATAGGCGTGGGGCCTACCGCAGAGTTTGCAGCGGTTGTAGGCGCGCACCTTAAACTTGGGCGGGCGGGCCTGCTTGATAATCATTGATTTTTTTGCCACCAATTTCCCCCCTTTTAGTTTACCGGGTGACTTAGGTTATTGTCTTACCGGCGCTAGGCAGCCCGGAAGGGCATGCCCATTAGCTTTAGCAGTTCCCGGGCTTCTTCGTCGGTTTTGGCTGTTGTGACAATGATGATGTCCATACCCCGGGTTTTGTCGATTTTATCATAATCGATTTCCGGAAAGATGAGCTGCTCTTTGACGCCCATGCTGTAATTGCCCCGCCCGTCAAAGGACTTGGGGGAAAGCCCGCGAAAGTCCCGCACTCTGGGCAGCGCTACGTTGACAAGCCTGTCCATGAATTCGTACATGCGGTTTCCCCGCAGGGTCACCTTGGCCCCGACGCTCATCCCGGCACGGAGCTTGAAGGCAGCAATGGATTTCTTGGCCTTGGTCACAACCGGCCTCTGGCCGGTGATGGTCATAATATCGTTAACCGCTGCGTCGATGATCTTGGAGTTCTGAATTGCTTCACCCAGTCCCATATTAACGACTATCTTTTCCAGTTTGGGGACCTGCATGATATTTTTGTAACCGAACTTCTGGATCATAGCCGGCACGACTTCGTTTTTGTATTTATCTTTCAGTCTGGGCACTGCGCTACCTCCCTTCTAAGGCAGTGGAACGCAAGCCGCCGGCCCTTAAGGCTGCTGAACAGGTCCCGGGGATATTAAAAACCATTTCCTCCAGTCCTTTGCCTTACGGCCTCCGGCATCGCCTTGCGTCCCGCGACCTATATGTTTTCCCCGCATTTCTTGCAAATTCGCACCTTTTCACCGTCTTCCAGGATTTTTTTAGCGATCCTGGTGGGGTTATTGCACTTGCCGCAGTACAGCATGACGTTGGAGCTGTGGATGGGGGCCTCTTTTTCCATGATGCCCCCCTGGGGGAGCCTCTGGGTGGGTTTGGTATGGCGCTTGACAATGTTTACGCCTTCCACCACCACCCTGCTCTGTTCCGGTATGACGGACAGGACTTTACCCCTCTTGCCGGCGTTCTTGCCGGTGATCACCAGTACCGTGTCACCTTTGCGGACGTGCAGTTTGGGTCTACCTATGTTTTTGGCCTTCCTTTGGGCCATGGTTTATTTCACCTCCAGGTTGGGCCGTGGACTTGTGGCATGGGTCTAAAGTACTTGCGGTGCCAGGGAGATAATTTTCATGAAGTCACGGTCCCTCAATTCCCGGGCCACCGGCCCGAAGATCCGGGTCCCCCGCGGGCTCTGGTCGTCCTTGACGATCACCGCGGCATTTTCGTCGAACTTGATATAGGTTCCGTCAGGCCGGCGGATTTCTTTCTTGGTCCGCACCACCACGGCTTTAACAACATCGCCTTTCTTGACAACGCCGCCTGGCGTGGCTTCTTTAACGGAACAAATGATGATGTCGCCCACGCTGGCATACTTGCGGCGCGCCCCGCCCAGGACGCGGATACACATCAAACGCCTGGCGCCTGTGTTGTCAGCCACTTGGAGCATGGTCTGAACCTGAATCACAGCTACAACCTCCTTACTCGCGAAGCGGGAGGCAAGATGTTGAAATGAGCCTTAAACCTCACTTCTCACTCTCACGCTTATATTTGTTCTGCTCTTTCCAGGATTTCGATGACCCGCCAGCGCTTTTCCTTGGAAAGTGGCCGGGTCTCCATCATTTTTACCTTATCACCGATACGGCAGGCGTTTTTCTCGTCGTGGGCCTTGAACTTCTTTGTCCGGCGCACGATCCGCTGGTACAGGGGGTGCCTGACAAGTGTTTCAACAGCCACAACGACGGTTTTGTCCATTTTATCGCTTACAACCCTGCCGGTGAGAACTTTGCGCTTGCTCTGTCCTTCCAATCTTTTACCCCCTTTAGGCCCGCTTGATCCCCAGTTCCCGCTCACGCATGATGGTCTTGACCCGGGCAATCCTTTTGCGGACTTCCTGCAGCTTCATCGGGTTATCCAGCTGACCGGTGGCCATCTGGAATCTCAATTTAAAAAGCTCATCCTTGGAGTCGCTGAGCTTTTTGTTCAGCTCGGCATCGGTCATTTCGCGAAGTTCTTTAGCCTTCATTGACCTCACCTACTTCCCCGCGTTTCACAAACTTTGTTTTAATCGGCAACTTGTGCGATGCCAGGCGCAAGGCCTCCCTGGCTACTTCTTCCGACACGCCGTCCAGCTCAAACATGATCCGGCCCGGCTTGACCACGGCCACCCAGTATTCCGGAGAGCCTTTACCGGAACCCATCCGGGTTTCCGCAGGCTTCGCAGTGATGGGCTTATCCGGGAAAATTCTAATCCAGACCTTGCCGCCCCGCTTGATATAACGGGTCATGGCGATACGGGCTGCTTCAATCTGGCGGTTGGTGATCCAGGCCGGTTCCAGCGCCTGCAGGCCGTATTCACCGAAGTTTATTTCCTTGCCGCCCTTGGCCCTGCCGGTCATCCGGCCGCGGTGCTGTTTGCGGTATTTTACTCTTTTAGGTATAAGCACAGTTCCTATTCGCCTCCTTCACCGGCGGCGGTGTTCCCTTCCGTGGCCGGGGCCTTCGGGGGTAGCTTGGCTGCCGGTAAAACTTCGCCCCTGTAAATCCAGACTTTGACGCCGATTTTACCGTAGGTGGTGTTGGCTTCGGCAGTACCGTAATCGATGTCCGCGCGCAGGGTATGCAGGGGCACTTTGCCTTCGCTGTACCACTCGGTACGGGCTATTTCAGCGCCCGCCAGCCGGCCGCCGCAGGCTACCTTGATCCCCTTGGCGCCCATTTTCATGGAGCGGGAAACCACCTGCTTCATGGCCCGCCTGAAGGAAACCCGCTTTTCCAGCTGGGCGGCCACGTTTTCAGCCACCAGCTGCGCGTCCAGTTCGGGAACTTTGATTTCAACGATGTTCACGTTAACCTGCTTGCCGGTCATTTTCTCCAGCTGCTTGCGCAGGTTTTCCACTTCCGCGCCGCCCCTGCCGATGACGATGCCCGGCTTGGCAGTGTGGATGGAAACTTTGACCCTGTTGGCGGCCCTTTCGATCTGAATCCTGGAAATACCCGCCTGGAAAAGTTTCTCCTTAATGTATTTGCGTATCTTTACGTCCTCGATGAGGAGGTCGGCGAAGTTCTTCTTGTCTGCAAACCACTTGGCTTCCCAGTCCCGGACGATGCCGAGCCGCAAACCCTTAGGATTGACTTTTTGCCCCACTAAACCCTATCCCTCCTTCTTTTCAGCCTTCTTCTCGGACTTCTTCTCAACTTTTTTTTCAGCCTCTTTTTCCCCGACTATAACGGTAATGTGGCTGGTGCGCCTGCGTATTAAGTCGGCCCGGCCCATGGCCCTGGGCATGTAACGTTTCCATGTGGGCCCCTGGTCCACATAACAGGCCTTGATATATAACTCATCCCTGTCCAGTTGCAAGTTGTTTTCGGCGTTGGCCACGGCAGACTTGAGAACCTTGGTAACGGCCTGCGAAGCCCGCTGCGGTGTATACCTGAGGATTCCCAGGGCTTCATTGACGTGCTTGCCCCTGATCAAGTCCACCACCTGGCGTACCTTGCGCGGGGATATCCTTACGTATCTAGCTATGGCTCTAGCTTCCAATGGAACTTACCCCCTTTGGGTCTTTCCTTACTCTGATTTGTTGCACCCTGCGCCTTTGGCCAGCCTAGTCTGACTCTTTGCGCTAAAGTGACTTACTTCAGTGCCGTAGACCTTTCCGTGTGGGCCCCGTGCCCCCTGAAAAGCCTTGTGGGCGCGAATTCACCCAGTTTATGTCCAACCATGTCCTCGGTAATATAGACGGGCACATGCTTCCTGCCGTCGTGCACCGCAATGGTGTGGCCCACCATGGCGGGGAAAATGGTGGAAGCCCTGGACCAGGTCTTAATTACTTTCTTTTCGCCAGTTTCATTCATTTTATTGATCCTGGCAAGAAGTTTCGGATCACAATACGGTCCCTTTTTTAGTGAGCGGCCCAAACTCTAGCCTCCTTCCGTTTTGGTGGTTGGTCGTGGGTCGTTGGTCGTTGGGGAGTTTAACGAACAATTTCTAACAACAACTACTTGACCCGTAATCCGCTTTATTAAACCTATCCACTAACGACTAACCACTATGTTGGTCGTTGGCCTTTGGTCGTTGGTGAGTTTAACCAACATCTTATGCCAACTACTACTTGTTACGTAATTCGCTTTATTAAACCCAACCACTACTTGGTGGTTGGTCGTTTGTCGTGGGTCGTTGGGGAGTTTAACCATTTTGGTCATGAGTTTTGGCAAGTTGTTCCTATGGTTCCCATCAACCACAACCTGGTTCGGGTTTATCTTTCGTAAACCCAACCACTAACGACTAACGACCAACGACTATTTGGTTCTTCTTTTCACGATAAGCCTGTCGCTGGGCTTTTTCTTACGGGTACGGGCGCCCAGGGCCGGCTTGCCCCAGGGTGTAACCGGGTTGCGGCCGATGGGTGAACGGCCTTCGCCACCGCCGTGGGGGTGGTCCACAGGGTTCATCACGACGCCCCGGACTGTGGGCCGGATCCCCAGCCAGCGCTTACGTCCGGCTTTGCCGATGGTGATGTTTTCATTTTCCACGTTGCCCACCTGGCCGATGGTGGCGCGGCATTCCTGAAGCACGAGGCGCATTTCGCCGGAGGGCATCCGGATGTGCGCGTACCTGCCTTCCTTGGCCATGAGCTGTGCCGCGGTTCCGGCGGAGCGGACCAGCTGGCCGCCGCCCCTGGGATACAGCTCGATGTTGTGGATCATGGTGCCCAGGGGAATATCCTTAAGTGGCAGGCAGTTGCCCGTCTTGATATCGACACCCTCGCCGGACACCACCGTCTGGCCCACCTGCAGGCCGAGCGGGGCGATGATATAACGTTTTTCGCCGTCGGCGTAGTGAAGCAGGGCAATCCGGGCTGTACGGTTGGGATCGTATTCAATGCTGGCAACTTTGGCCGGAATCCCGTCCTTATCCCGCTTAAAATCGATAATCCGGTACATGCGCTTGTGCCCGCCGCCGCGGTGCCTGACTGTGATCCTGCCCTTGCTGTTTCGCCCGGCTTTTTTCTTGAGCGGTTCCAGCAGTGATTTCTCGGGCTCTGTTTTGGTAATCTCATCAAAGGCGGAGACGGTTACAAAACGGCGTCCCGGTGAAGTCGGCTTGAACTTTTTTATAGCCACAGGGGAACACCTCCTCTACTGCACACTTTACATACCTTCAAAGATTTCTATCTTGTCGCCCTTACGCAGGGTCACGATGGCTTTTTTGCGGTCGGGCGTCTTGCCGGGAATATTACGGACTCTTTTAGTTTTACCCTTGATCCGGATGGTGTTTACTTTTTCCACTTTCACCTTGAAGATGGTCTGTACCGCCTGCTTGATTTCCGTCTTGTTGGCCCTGGGGTCAACTTCGAAGGTATACTTGTTATCCTCCAGGAGGGACGTACTTTTCTCGGTGATCAGGGGCTTCTTTAAGACATCATAGGGGTCCACTAGACGAACACCTCCTCGACCCTGGCTACTGCGTCCCTGGTGATTACCAGTTTATCGTAGGCCAGGATGTCGTAAACATTGAGGCCCTCAGCATGAAGGGGCTTGATGTTCGGGATGTTCCGGGCCGATTTTTCAACGGCTTCGTCGTTATCCGCAGTAACCACCAGAGCGTCATCCACCTTGAGGTTGTTCAAGATCTTGACCATCTCTTTAGTTTTGGGCTGCTCCAGGCTGAGCTCATCCAGAACAAGCAGGTCCCCCGCCTGCACCTTGGCGGACAGGGCCGACTTCAGGGCCAGCCGCCTTACTTTTTTGGGCAGGGAGTAACTGTAGTCCCTGGGATGGGGTCCGAACACAACCCCGCCGCCGCGCCAGATGGGGGAGCGGATGGAACCGTGCCGGGCCCTGCCGGTGCCCTTTTGGCGCCAGGGCTTCCTGCCGCCGCCCCGGACTTCACTCCGGGTTTTGGTATCGTGGGTACCCCGGCGCTGGCTGGCAAGCTGCATAACAACGGCATCGTGCAGGACCGGCCCATGTACTGGAACGCCGAAGATCTCATCCTTCAGCTCTATCTCGCCGACCTGTTCGCCGTTTGTATTATACAAGGCTACTGTAGGCATGCCATTAATCCTCCTTCGCTGGATGCGGGCCCGTTCCTTAAGGGTCTGTACCCTCTCACGCCCGGGTCCCGCATCCCGTCATTCGTTATCCGCGGTTCTTGGTGGATGGTTTGACCAGCACCAGGCCGCCCTTCGGGCCGGGGATGGCCCCTTTCACGGCCAGCAGGTTGCGGTCGCCGTCCACCCTGACCACTTCCAGGTTCTGGACCGTGACCCGCGCTGCGCCCAGGTGACCGGGAAGTCTCCTTCCTTTGAACACCCTGGCCGGTCCCTTCGCTCCCAGGGAACCGGGGCGGCGGTGGTACTTCGAACCGTGGGCCATGGGCCCGCGGTGAAAGCCGTGGCGCTTGATCCCGCCGGCAAAGCCTTTACCCTTGCTGGTCCCCACCACGTCAACCCTCTCGCCCTGGGCGAAAATGTCAGCTTTGATTTCCTGGCCCAGCTGGTAGGCCCCCGGGTCCTCCACCCTCAGTTCCCGCAGGTAACGCAGCGGGCGGACTCCACTGGCTTTAAAGTGCCCTTTCAAGGGCTTGTTAAAAAGATTTTCCCTTTTCTCACCAAAACCTATTTGAATGGCCGCATACCCGTCTTTTTCCGGAGTCTTTATCTGAACCACATAGCACGGGCCGGCCTCAATTACCGTAACAGGAACGGCAAGACCATCACCGGTGAAGATCTGGGTCATGCCGACCTTTTTTCCCAGAATACCTTTGGGCATAATTGCACCTCCGTTAACGGTAAGCCCGCGGGCTGGATTTTTTAAACCGGGCCTTTCAATCCGCCTACCGCAAGCCCGGTTTGATATTCCACGCTGCGACTTCCGTTATCTGTGGCAAGAGGTTGAGCTGGTTCTCAACATTGCCTCTTTTTAATATATTTCTTAAAGGACGTGTAAAGCTTAACTTGTCCCGCCTTGTTTTTAGAGCTTGATCTCGATATCCACACCGGCGGGCAGGTCCAGGCGCATCAGCGCGTCCACGGTCTTGGGTGTGGGTTCGAGGATGTCGATTAGACGCTTGTGGGTGCACATTTCAAACTGCTCACGGGAGTCCTTGTTCACGTGAGGACTGCGCAGGATGGTATAGACATTCTTTTCCGTGGGCAGCGGGATGGGCCCGGCTACAGAGGCACCGGTCCGCTTCGCTGTTTCCACAATCTTTTGGGCAGACTGGTCCAGCATATGATGATCGAAGGCTTTAAGCCTGATCCTGATTTTTTGCTGCATCCTTATAGCCTCCTTATTTCGCCCGATTTCCGGACATTTCTCGGTGAAAATTCCCCATTTCGGCAGCAGCCTTCTGCAGCCGGCGGCTGGCTTATGTTATGACCAACCACCAGCGACCAACCACCAACCACCAAAATGGCAACCTTTCACCTCATCGCATAAATAGCGTTTAAATGGGACAAGGGGACAGGTTCCTTGTCCCGGTGCACCTACTCGTTGATGGCCGTAACCACGCCGGCGCCCACTGTGCGGCCGCCCTCACGAATGGCGAAGCGCAGGCCTTCCTCTATGGCGATGGGGGTGATCAGTTCAATGTCGATTTTGACGTTATCCCCGGGCATTACCATCTCGACGCCCTCGGGCAGGGTGGTCACGCCGGTGACGTCGGTGGTCCGGAAGTAAAACTGGGGACGGTAGCCGTTGAAGAACGGGG
>LFSA01000131.1 GCA_001512635.1 Pelotomaculum sp. DTU098
GCAGGACGGTGATATCTTCTCTTTTTGTCTGTAAAACTCCTACAATAACTTTACACTAACCTCCAACTGAGGAACATAGGGTCACCCCCACATTCTATTGTTTCCATTATGCAACATATATACCAAGCGACAGAATAAGAAAAGTTTCCCTGTGTTCCTCTAGGGAACAGGTCATGACCCACTCCGGGAACAAAATAAAAAACAAAGCCTGTTGTTGTTTCATAAAGGTACAGACTTGTACAGGTACCGGTTTAATTTGATACAAATTCTTTATCAATTGACTTGAAAATGCACAATATAAACAAGTTCTACATACCTTGCCTATCCGAAACAAAAGATATTTGCATTTATTAAGGCTGACTCCCACTCCGCCGGCATTAAATAACATTAAATACAATTTACCTGAGGCAAATAAGGCTCTTTACTGCGGGTTTTGAAACTCTTATTTACCTGGGGTGGCTTCGGGACAATAACGCGGCAGGTCCAGCAGCGCAGCTGCTCCGGCGGCTGTTGTGCCGTAGAAAACCAGCGGCCTGCCGCTCTGGTAAAATGCATCCACAGTATTGTTACATATGGTGCTCCCGGTTGCAAAAATTACATCACAGGCAGCGAGCCCTTCAGACAAGCCAGCCGCTCCGTCATTAATCAACACACCGTTTTTTACTTTTCCGATGTTGTCCGGGTCCAGGTCCAGGACCACCAGGTTAAAGGCAGGATTCAAAGCTTCCGCCAGAGCCGGCTGGTAGCCAACCATCAAAATATTGGGTTGACCGAAGTTTTCCTTAAAATAAGCAACCACTTGGCGGGCGCACAATTCGGGCCCCTTGTCGCGGCAATGGATGGTATTGACAGCTTTGCCGGCATAGCAGGCGACTGCGTTGATAGAAGCAACATAAACAGCCCGTTGAAAATCATTATCCAATTGCATAGCCAGGACATCTTCCAGGGTTCCCTCAAAATCACCCTGGGCGCTTGTAAAGGACTGCCCCTTGCACCCCAGAATTTCGGCCTGCAGCAGGCGCTCCTTACCCTGGAGCAACACAAAATCTTTTCTTTTAGTGGCACCCAGGGCATCCTGAGGACTCAAGGCGGATGCCCTGACGGAAACCGGGACCTTTTTCAACTGGAGCTCATCCGCAAGGCGGTCCAGCTCCTGACGCAGGTTTTCAAAAAAAACTGAACGGGTGGACTGTTCCTTCATATCAAGTACACTCCCGACATTTTTGATCAATTTCATAACCCAAAATATAATTTCATTATTTCTTCATTATTTATTCCCGTCACGGTAAAGGTCAAAGTGGGTCCTGCCGTAAAACACGCTCCGTAACACAGGCTTCCTGGCAATTCCACTGCTGTAACGGCGGGCCGCCACGCGCCAGGCGGATATTGCCAGCAGGCACAAACAAGGCAACAGGTTCAGCAGTTTGCAGCAATGATTTACCTTGTATTACATTTGCACATAAGACGCGTTTTCAGCACACAAACCCCTGGAATAAGCGGTAAAAGATGTGGTCAGATCCCTCATTTTGCCCTTTTCCAGATGAATGACTTCATCCCCCAGGTAACTGGCATCTTCTTCATCGTGGGTAACCAGGATAAAAGGTATCTGCCACTGCTCGTGCAATTTCCTTAATTCCTTCCGGAGCCCCACCCTGGTTTTTTTATCGACAGCGCTGAAGGGCTCATCCAGCAGCAGTACCTGTGGCCGTACTGCCAGGGCCCTGGCCAGGGCCACCCTTTGTTTTTCACCTCCGGACAGCTGCCGGGGGTACCGGTCGAGGAGATGCCCGACACCAAAAGAATTTAGCAGTTCCACGGGATCCAGTAATGGTTCATCCCCTTTGCCTTTTTTACATTTCAGGCCGTAAAAAACATTTTGCCTGACCGTCATATGGGGGAAAAGTGCGTATTCCTGAAATAGATAGCCGATATTCCTTGCCTGTGGTGATACATTGACTTTTTCCGCATCTGAATAGAGCAGGCGTCCATTGACTTTAATAAAACCGGAATCCGGCTGTAGCAGGCCTGCTAAGAGGTGTAGAATGGTGGTTTTCCCGGAGCCTGAATGCCCCCATAAGAGAAGGATCTGATTATCAACCTTAAAATGAACATCGAGCTGAAAATGCCATAATTTTTTAGTTAGTTGAGCTTCCAACAAACTGATTCACCTCTAAATAAAGCCGTTATAGTTATGGGCAGACTACCCGGATTTCCGGCTCCGCTAAGTAAAATGATACAAAGCGGCTTACTCAACATATTCTTTACAGGTTATACCACCTTTAAGAAGGGTAACTATACTATATATAAAACTAACAAAAAACGGAAATTGCAGCCCACTGTAGATTCAAAGGCCGGCTGCCCCAGAACAGCGCGGCATCAGTCATTAAGTCCGGCCGTAGTCTCCTACAGCTTCAATGCTTTTGCTTTTTAGCCCAGCGGTTGACCCAGAAAACAACGAGAAAGCTGAATACCGTAATGATGGCCACCAGGGTCCTGGCTGTTTCGTACCTCCCTGATTCCACTGCGAAATAAATTGCCGTGGGGATGGTCTGGGTCTGGCCGGGGATATTACCCGCCACCATCAGGGTAGCGCCAAACTCGCCCAGGGCACGGGCAAAGGACAGCACCAGGCCGGCTAGAATACCGGGCCAGGCCAGGGGGAGGGTGACCGTGAAAAATATTCTCAGTTCTCCGGCCCCCAGGGTTCTGGCAGCCTTCTCCAGATTAACGTCAACACTTTGAAAAGCCGCCTTGGCGCTCTGGTACATCAAAGGAAACGCCACCACAGTTGCTGCCATAACCACTGCGTACCATGTAAAGACCAGCGTAACTCCCATACCTGCCAGAGCTTTACCTAAAAGCCCGTTTTTGCCTATAAATACGAGCAAGGCGTAACCTACTACAGAGGGCGGCAGCACCAGCGGCAACGTTATGGCGGCTTCTACAAACTCTTTGCCGTAAAACTCCCGGCGGGCCATCAATCTGGCCAGGGGCAAACCCAGAATGCTGATAATAACTACTGAGATAAAAGCCACCCGCAGGGATAGCAGTACCGGGAACCAGTCAGTCAGTTGCGTAAACATGTTTTAGCTGTTGGTTTCAAGGGGTTTGAAACCATATTTTTCAAAAACCCGGGCTGCTTCAGCACCCTGCAGAAAGCCGGCAAAGTCTTCAGCCTCTTTCTGGTATTTACTACCCTTTATTACAGCCATGGGGTAAACGATGGGTTTATGAGAGTCGGCTGGGGCGGCAGCAACAATTTTAATCCTATCGCTGCCCATTGTATCGGAACGGTAGACAAGGCCAGCATCTGCGTTGCTAGTTTCCACATATGTAAGCACCTGGCGCACGTCCTTGGCCAAAACGAGTTTCGATTCAATTTTGTCCCAAAGACCCAAATGCGTTAATGCTTCCTGGGCATATTTGCCGGCGGGTACCGTTTCCGGCGTACCGACAGCGATTTTGGCAACGCCCGCATCTGTTAATCCTTCAAAGCCGCTGAGGCTGCCGTCTTTCCCTGTTATTAAAACCAGTTCGTTGCCCAGAAGATCTCTACGGGAAGCATCTACAATCAATCCCTTTTCGGCCAGGGCATCCATTTGGGACTTGCCTGCGGATATAAATAAATCGGCCGGAGCACCTTCCTCAATTTGTTTCTGCAGGGTACCGGAGGAAGCAAAATTATATGTAATCTTAACCCCTGCCTGCTGCTGCTCGTAAATAGTCTTCAACTCTCCTGCAGCATCCTGAAGGCTGGCCGCTGCCGCAATGGTCAGATTCACCGGTTCCGCCCCGGCCCGGGCTTGTCCTTCGCCGCCGCCACAACCTGCAATAGCAACAGTTGTCAACACAATAAGCACAAGTCCCAACGACAGTAGTTTCTTCAATTTTTTACCCCCTTGAAACAATAACGTAACATAATAAAACTACACATAACATCACTAAAATCATGATAAGCCCTGGGTGTTATGTTTGTCAAGGATAATCCTGTACAGCCTATCTATTTGTTCATTATTCTCTTTATGTTTGATTGCCGAGCAGCGTTCCCGCCAGCTCGTCGTGCCCGGTTTGACATCTCTGGTCAGCTGTTTTATCATTGTCCAGGGAGCTTGCGTAATACCCTTAAAGCACTTTAAATTATGTTTTGTTAAGTTATGTTATGTAATGTTATGCTATACTATGCTATGCTATCAAGTAGTTTGCCTATTGCCGGCGCCGCTGCCACCGGCCTGGTCCGGCTGCACTAAGGGCAGTTAACCCTAATCATTTCTTTATCTTTAACAGGTTTAACATCTTCTCCTGGTTTATGTCTCAGGAGAACTTTGTCCGGCTTCATAATTTTCGATATAATTTGTTTTAACCATTTCACTCAGCAGGAACATTTAAGACATAATTTAACACCACAAAAGATTGTTGAGAAAAAAATGATATAATAATAAATGAATAAACGAAAGAAGCTCCTATGGAGGGGGAATATGAAAGAAAATATTTCTTTAACCCCGGAAGAAGTAGCCAATATTCTAAAAATTGCCAAGAATACAGTTTATGAACTGATCAAACGCGGAGCGTTGCCGGCCTACCGGATTGGACGTAAAATTCGGGTTGACCTGCGGGATGTGGAGGAGTTCAAGAGGCAGGGCAAAAAGATGGAGCAAGCCATATCAATGACCAATCCCGCCCCAACACCTCCCGCCGCAACACCCGCTCCTCCGGTACAGGCCCCCGTTACAGAGGAACCCTTCAGCGCCCCGCAGAGGGTGGTTATTTGCGGACAGGACGTCCTCCTTGATATACTAACCCGTTACCTGGAGCGGCATCCCAGTGGAATCAGCGCGTTGAGGCACAACGTCGGCAGTTTCAAGGGCCTCATGGCCCTTTACCAGGGAAAGGCCCATATGTCTGCGGTGCACCTCTGGGCGGGGGAAAGAAATCTCTATAACATCCCATACGTGCGCCGTCTGCTTCCCGGTATTCCTACGCTGATTGTCCACCTGGCCCAAAGAATGCAGGGGTTTTACGTAGCCAGGGGCAACCCAAAGGGCATTCAAAGCTGGGAGGACTTAACCCGTCCGGATGTGCGTTTTATTAACAGGGAAAAGGGCTGCGGCACCCGGATCCTGCTTGACGAGCAAATCCGCCGTCTGGGGCTGGACAGAAGGCAAATAAACGGGTACGAAAAAGAGGAATTCTCCCACTTTGCCGTGGCCAGTGCCGTTGCCCGGGGTGAAGCCGATGTGGGCCTGGGGAACGAAAAGACAGCCATGCAGGTCCGGGAAATTGATTTTGTGCCCTTGCAAAAGGAACGCTATGAACTGGTGATGAAGAAGGAAGACATGAACAAGCCTTATTTTCAAGCTGTCCTGGAAATCTTGCAATCACCTGAGTTCAAAAAGGAACTTCAGGGTCTGGGTGATTATGATTTAACGGATACAGGCAAAATTGTTGCTGATGTGTAGGTGACTGTGTTGCCGCCGCGTCGATTAAAGGACAAACAGGTAACTTTCACATTTGGCAAAACCAGGCACATGAAAAACCATTGCTCTAAATCTAAAATCAATAGAGGTCCGATAAATGGCTACTATTTTGGCTGAATTATTGAACCGCCCCTGGGACAAGGGGCGGTTCCACTTTAAGCGGGTTGTTTTATTTGCCAAGCATTACGGAACTTGCTTTTATAAGTACGTTCACCTGGTCTCCAACACTTAAACCCAAACGCTTAACTGAATCAGCTGTTAGACTGGAACACATTTCCTGTCCCCCTACGTCAAGGAGGACTTCAGCACTGATGTCATTTGTTTTGATGTCTTTAATGCGGGCCTTGAGATTGTTTCTGGCACTTAGCTCCATCACATTTTCCCTCCTGAATCAATTTTGTTTATATAATTTGCTGATCCAGGAATATTTATGCAGGATAATAACTAAAAAACAAAAAAAATATAAGAGGTATTCCAAGGATAGAATATGGATGGGAACTACCTTCAGTATAATTTATTTATAATTACCCTGAAGTGACGAAACTAACACTAATTTTTGGATAAATAAGATGACCTGGGGTCCGAGCGGGTTAATTCTTGTTTTATACAATCTACTGAACTTTATACAAATACCTCTCCGGTTTCTTTTCTTCCAGACCCATGAACTTTCCCTGGACATAGGGGTAAATTCTCTTGCCGGTGATATCCTTCATTGCCAAATCTATTAAATATTTCAAGGCAGGTTCGGGGTCCAGCCAGGCTTGTTTGAATTTTGGATGGGTTGTCATGTCGATAGAATATACAAATAGAGATACTTTTTTAAAATCCTTAAAGATCATCAGATCGTATCTTTCTGCCGGTCCTTCATTTTCCTTCACAGCATAAACACGGATCTCATAAGTTTCATTATTGTGCTTAAAATAAACAGACATGTATTTTTTAGTTAAACGCATAACTCCTCCTTCCTTAATCCCGTCGGTTCCCAGCCATTTCATCGTACTACAATATATATTCCGGGTCTGGTGCAGCTTAAAACAAAAAACCGCACAACGTGCGGTAGATAGCAAAAAAATTGTTGCTCCTTTCCACACGGGAGGCCCATTCGTTTCCCAATGGACCCTATCGGCCTGGCGCCATAATGCTTCTCATCTTAGGCACCCAGACTCGGAGAACACAAATTTATATTTATATTTCGTTATTTTTATATTTCGATATTTTCAGACAAAATCCTTTAATTAGATCCGGTTAAGAGAAAAAATTTCATATAAAAAAGTAATACACCGGTTATTGAGGTTTTTATCCGTGGGAACCCGGACAATTAAGATCTTTCACGGAGAGTTTGCGCTAAAATAACAACAAGGGCACATTGCGCCCGTCTTCCTAACCACATTTGCTCAAACAACAATCCTACTCCGTCAATCCCCCTGGTACTTTTATTTCTTATCACGCTGATCCCGGATAACCCTCTTTTGTGGAGGCCAGAGTTCTTTTAAGGGCTCCACTCCTATAGGTGCCAGGATTAATTTTCCCTTCCTAATATTATTAATAATAACCGGAATGGAAAACAAAGCCTGTTCAATTAAAGCCGTTATATTTCCCGGCACTTTGCCAGCCACCTGAACGGTTATTTCCAGCCTGTCCCTGTTGTTATCCGTGCAAAGGGAGGCCTTGAAATTGGTAACACCCTTTACGGCAAACAAAGCCTCGTCCAGTAGGGACATACTGAGAAAGCCTCCTCCAGTCAGCGGAATTCTGCCTTTAACCCGGTCCTTTACCGGAGACAACCGCATCAATACTGTACCGCAGGGACAGGGTTCAGGAATAAACCTTGCAAGATCTCCGGTACGGTAGCGTATTAAAGGCATGCCCTGACGTGTAAGTGTCGTGAAGACAACTTCACCTTCCTCCCCTTCCGGTAAAACCTCACCGGATTCGGGGTCAACAACCTCAAACAGCAAATCTGCTTCCCGCAGGTGGTAGCCTGCCAGGGCCTCGCATTCAACTCCACCGCCCAGGCCCATTTCAGTCATACCATAGTGATTAAAAACCCGGCAGCCCCAGGCTTCCTGTAGATGTTTCGCCAGCACAGCCGGAACATGGTCTGTGCTGAGCAGGACGTTTTTTAAACAAATCTTATCCTTCTCCTGTTCAGCCCGTTCATGATAAGCGAGAGCCAGCACCTGGGTTGGAATGCCCACCAAAGAGTCAACCCTCTCCTTTGCCATTATTTCCAGGACTGTCTCAGGATTTTGCACCAGGCCGTGGGGAACGGGCACCACCTGCATGCGGCGCAAACCGTCCGCCAGCAAATCACCAACACTTCCAGGTAATGCCCCGGGCAGCAGGATCAGCACCCTATCACCCGGCTCAACCAGGGTAGACATGCCGTGGTGAAAAAAATCCCGGGTCAATTCCTGGTCCCCGGCTGTAAAGAATACTCTTTTGGGTTGCCCGGTGGTCCCAGAACTGTTCAATGTTACCACCCGGTTAATGGAATCCTGGGAAACACAGAGCATTTGCAGCGGATTCCGGCTTAGATCCCCGGTGGTTGTAAAGGGAAGTTGTTGAAAATCCTTGAAGGAGCGGACTTTTTCCACCGCACCCCGGCCCAGCCGGCGCTGGTAAAAGGGACTTTTCTCAGTGGCCAGGGCCAGGGTTTCCTTTAACTTCCGGATTTGATATTCCTCGATCATGGAACGGGTCAGTCCAGCCGGATCTCCCGGATTTCCTGTAATCTTGCCCAGAATCCAGGACTCCAAAGGAGTTTTTTTGTACATAGACGCCTACCTTCCCCTGTGAAGTGGTACCCCTTCACTGTTTGTAAGGTTATAAGCACAAAAGGGGATGAATTTACCATCCGGAGTAACTACGTGTACGCTGCAGTAGCGCAAGCGTTCCAGTTCCAGGTTCCAGACATCCTGGAAAGCCATCCCGGAAATGCAGAAGGTGTAATTCTTCATCCTTTCTAAAAAGAGGTCCAGGCTGTCCTTCTCTACCTTTTGGTTGCAACAACTTTTTTGCATCTGAGCAGACGGCTTGGGAGCCGACCAGCGGGACGCTATAAATTTACTTACTTGTTTAGGTTCACCCCAGATATCGTCCCGACACGAACCGTCGCAACAGTTTTCCAGGTAGCTTTTCTCATCATGCTTTGTGGTTGGCAGCAGCTCCCCGTCCGGCATTAGGACATAATTGGCGTGAAACGCACAGAGCCCGTCCCAGATACTGGAGGGCCGGAAATCCACCATCTTTATTTTTTCGGCTGTCTGCTGCACAATTCTTCTCATAACTTCGGGTATGGTTATACGCTGCTGCTCAGTGGGCTGGAAAGGATAGCGCCCGATATAGCTTATCGGCTGAAAATGCACGCCCCTTACCACCGGTATATTTTCCACAGCCAGTTGTATAATCTCACCAAGATTTTGGTCATTGACACCCGGAACCACCGTTGGCACCAGTACAACACCGACGCCAGCTTCTCCGCACAACTTGATTACTTCTAATTTCTCAGCTAAAATGTCCCTGCCTCGCAGCTGCAAATAAATATCACGCCGGGTCCCGTCAAACTGCAGAAACACCGTTGACAGCCCGGCCTGTTTTAAAGCTCCGAGGAATTCCGGTTCCCGGGAGAGCCTTAAACCATTGGTGTTTAGCTGGAAAAAGCTGAAGCCCAGGGACCGGCCAAGCGCTATAATCTCCGGCAGGTCGTCCCGCAGGGTCGGCTCCCCGCCGGACAGCTGGATATTATAGGGGCCACCTGAAGCAAGGAGTCGCTGGTACCAGCCCTTGATGGTTTCCAGGTCGGGGTCAGGAACTTCCTCCTCTCCAGCACTGGCAAAGCAGACAGGGCAATCCAAATTACAGCGGTTGGTAACTTCCAGGAGGACACTGCAGATAGACTGCCGGTGTTCCTGGCAATGACCGCATTCAAAGGGACAGCCCTGACCTCCGGAAATTGCAGCTGTTTCCACCCTTTTCCGGGGTTTGACCCAGGATTTATATGAAGGCTGTTGTCCCCTCCATACGGGAACTAAGAAATAGCCGTGCTCCGGACATGTTTTTTCCAGGTATATATCATCTCCCCACTCCACCCTTGCTGCGGGTATCCTTTGCAGGCAGTGGGGGCAAAGGCTTTCAGTGTTGGAAAGAATTTTTTTCCCCTGCACGTTATTCACCGGTTATATCAATATCATTTTCGCTTAAAATTTCTTCTACCTTTTGGTAAGTGTCGGCAATTAGCTGCGCGCATTTAGGGTTCGGTGTCCTGGTTGCCAGATCTTCGCCTATTATGTCGATACAATTGATCCCGCCGTAGGTCTCGGTAACTTCCGTTTTAAACCATGCCAGCAGCTCATCAACCATTGCAGAGAAGTTTTCATGTTCCTTCTCCTCCGGAGCCCCCTTGCCGGCATACAATCCCAGCAAACAGACTCCCGCAGTTAAACAACCACAGACATTCCCGGAAAAGCCGATCCCGCCACTAAGGCCGGTCATGGTCCTGACCACGTCAGGATTTTCTTTGCCCTGGGCCTCCAGTCCCAGCGCTAAAATGATCTGACTGCACCTAAAGCCATGGCGGCGAAGTTCCATCATTCTCATCAAATCAAATGGCATCTTTATAGTTACTCCTTTCGGCCCGGACCTTATCTTAAGGCCGGCTTTATAAATAGACTGTGACCAGCTTACATTTGTTTTTTATTCGGAACATGATTCATGAAACTTCCTTGTACCCTCTTTAACAGCAATTAGAAGAAAATAACCCGGCCTGGCTTTTTTAATTATCTTCCGGATGTCCTGACAACCGTCCGGGCCGCAGGGCGGCTTGCCCCAAAAGATATCCAGGGAGCTACCAGACAGGATTAATTGGGCCGTAAACGCAGCCAGGAGTTTGGAATGATCTTCCCATAAAACTATTTTATAACCGCTTGAAGTGAGCAAATCCTCCAATTCTGTCCTGGTCCTGGCGCCCCCCAGGCAGCCATAGAGGGGCAGGCTTCGCAACTGTGCAGTTTCTTCCGGGTTGCGGATGTAGATATCGGATATTACCAGCCTGCCGTTCGGTTTTAAAACCCTGTAAAACTCTCCTAAAGCCTGCCTTGCGTTCTTCAGCAGGGAAAAACTGCACTCCGCAAAAACCCCGTCAAACTCCCCGTCTGCAAAGGGCAGTTCTTCTCCCACTGCCTGGATTAGAGGCAATCCGGGGTTTTTCTGCTTTCCGCATTCCAGCAGCAGAGGCGAGGGATCAACACCGGTTGCCCTCAATTTGTAGTTGTTAATTAAATGCTCCACAGTAGCCCCTGTACCGCAACCTACATCCAGGATGCGGTCCTGGGGGGAGAAAGAACAAAAGGAAAGCGCCCTGTTTGTTAAGGTGAAACCGCCGGGCCGGATTGTATTTCCTGTTGCACGGCGAAGTTCTTCCCTCTCGTAGACCTGAACAGATTCTTGCGAGGTCAGATGCATAATAGAATTCCTGCCATTCGACATTTATCTTCGTCAATCTGCAATACAGCTATTTGATATGGATCCGAATGCAATCTACCAGGCCAACGTGGCTGTGCCTGGAAAAGTAAACGCAGGAAAGCCTGCGGAAAACCTGCAAAAAAAGCGAATTGCTCTAATAAATATCATAGTTAATATTAGTGTTTGTTTACTGATATTGTAAAAGCAAGGCTAATCGCAATTATGTTTTTTATTTGTCTTCCAAAGTCTGCTCGATTTCGAGCAGTTTGCGGATGGCCAGTTCTTCCGGAACGAGGCTTAAGCCGCACTGGGGACACCTTGGTAATTCCATGCTAAACTCGTTCCCCATATAGGATATTCTGGCTTTGCTCGGTTTTATGGGGACTTTACATTTATAACACTGCCATTCCTGCTTTTTAGCTTTATTTGATTGTCCGCTCATTTTTTCACATCCTCGACAATCTGCACCCTGTGGCTGTATGCGTTGTGGACTGCGTAACCATCACCCCGGGGGGAATACTCCACCCAGTAAGTTACGCTGACCGGCCTGTAACAGGCCATAAAATGCCCGGTCTCCTGGTTGTAGAACTTGTTTCCCGTCTTCTCGGCATAATCAATGACCTTTCGGATATCCTCCACCAGGATTAGCCGTTCCTCCATAACATCCTTCAGCTTATCATCGATCTCTAGCTTAATTGCTGGCTGAGCCTCTTCCACTTTTTCACCCCAGATCTCCCTGAGCAGTTTATTTTTTAAACGTGCCCTGTTTTCATGCCTTTGCGAATAACCCGGGTCTTTTTTTTCAGCCAGTTCTGCATTGCCGCCGCCGTAGATCAAATCCAGGAGGTGGAAGGTCCTTTTGCCCCTGGATGCGAATTTGTCCCGGCACATGGCGCAGTAAGCCACGTAATCAGTCTCGCTCTCCTTAATCCTCCGGTCGATGACCTTGCGCACAAGCTCCGGGTTGGCAATGGACATCAGACCACCGAAACCGCAGCACTCTGTTTTATCCCGGCTATATGCCAGTTCCTCCACCTCGTAACCAAGCCGTCCAAGAATTCTACGCACACTGTCGTGAACATCCTTCTCGTGCCGGGTGGTACAGGCGTCGTGCACAGCTACTTTTCCCATACCAGATTTACCGGTGGTGGCATCCGGCAACCCCAGGCGATCCATTACTTCCCACAGGGAAACTATTTCTATTTCTGGAAGATGATTCTGAAAAATCTGATAACAGGACGAACAGGCCAGAATAAACGAAGGTTTGCCCATTTCATTCCACAGCCTGAGGATTTCCTGGCGGCACTCCTGGAACTGTTCCTTTCTCCCAGACCAGTCAGCAGGGGCTCCGCAGCAGCGCAGCATCAAGCCGACTCCGCCGGTCAAGTTTTCCCTCAGATCAGCGTATACCCTATCGACGTATTCCGGGGACGATCCGCTTAACTGGCAGCCCGGGAAAAAGAGGTGTTTACAGCTATCCCGGCCGGGCTCAGTCCGGGCCAGGGCAAACATTTCGCTGTTGCAGAACTGCATGTCCCGCAGGGCAAAATCGTGCGCCGAGGGTGGCATCCTCCCTTTAGTGACCATGACTTCCCTGGAGAACCTGCATACTTCCCCCATATCGAATTCATAGGGGCAGATTTCCTTACAGAGACCGCACAGGCTACAGGAGTTAATCATCTTATTAGCCGTGTGAAGTCCCATAACCATCTTCAGGTTGTGGTTAATTTCCCGGAGATATTTTCTAGGATACCCTCCAAAGTGCGACAGATATTCACAGGCCTTCACACATTCCATACATTCACACTGGAGACAGCGCCCGGCTTCCTGGATTGCTTCCTCCCTGGTATAACCCTGGACGGGATCGGCCGGCACAACGGCAGGCAGTGGTTCTACCCCCTCTGTGCTGGTGAAAAGCCTGGACTCGTAAGGGCCTTCATCTTCCCGGGCAAGATACAGGGACGCCTTTTGCAGGTAGCGGTCAATCGATATTGCAGCCCTTTTGCCGTCGGACTGAGAAAGAATCGGCGAGTATTCCCCGCCAGTGCGCAGTCCTCCCCCGGCAAAAACCCCCTCCTGGCTGGTGCTAAAAGCTACCGGGTCGATCTGTATTCTTCCCTCCTGGGAGGTCTGCAGGTTGAAAGTATCCTGTGAGTGCCTTCCTGTGCCCATGTAAACTGCATCAAAGTCCCGGCATAGGTCCGCTAAGGAAATATCTTTACCTACGGTAGTATTGAACCGGATCTCTACACCCAGCTTCTCCAATACCGCAGTCTCACTTAGAATAACATCCCGCGGCAGGATCTGCTCAGGTATGTCCCAGAGGCTGCCACCCAGGCGGTCTTTAGACTCAAAAAGGACCACGCTGTAACCCTTTGTAGCCAGGTCGTGAGCTGCTGTAAGACCGCTCAACCCGCTCCCCACTACAGCAACACGTTTGTCCTTTTTAGTCTGAACAGATATTTTTACAGGCGGCTTTGAACTCATCATAACACACGCCTTTTCCAGAGCGGCTATAGAGATGGCTTCGCCCGCCTCCCGCCGCTTGCAGGCGTCCTGGCAGGGGTGGTCACAAATGCGGCCTATGATGCCCGGAAAAGGAAGAGCTTGTCGCAAGATCTTCATGGCCCGGTCAAAGCGCCCGGCCTTCATTTCTGCCAGAAAACCTTTCACATCCACATGAACGGGACAGGCTGCTGTGCAAGCTGGAGGTAAACCCTGGGTACATTTTTCTTCCCACGCAAACAGTTTTTGATGCTCCATATTACCCCACCATTTCCCATTAAATCCTTTACGAAACAACTTATTCTTTCTTGAGCCCAAAAAACAAGGTAACCTATTTAAGCCTAAAAAACAGGGTAACCTAAAACGAACTAAAAGCATGGTAACATTTTAGTTCGTTTTAGGTATTACACATCACGTCAATACACAAGCTGCTTTCTAGCCTGTCCGATATAGCATTTCTAAGTTATCTAGGCTTAAGCTCACTACCCTATACCGGATTAATTATAACAGCTCCGTCCTAGCAGTTCAATTGAGAATAGTGGCTATGAAACCAACTGCTAGAATGCCGGGTTCTTGATGGGCCGTCTCCGAATAGGAATTTCCTTACCCTGGAGTCCAGCCAGGATCTTATCCGGGGTAGCCGGGAGCTGGAGGATGCGCACGCCGCAAGCGTTGTAGATGGCGTTGGAGATAGCTGCGTGAGGCGAAGTCAGCGGCAGCTCGCCTACACCGGAGGCACCGTGCGGTCCCAGTTTACGCGGGTGATCCAGGTAAATGAGTTCGATATTGTCGGGTATATCCTTCGGATAGGGGATACCGCAGGCACGCATATCGACGTGTTTCTCCAGGTCTTCATAGTCTTCGGTCAGCGCCAAGCCGATACCCTGGGCAATACCGCCGTAAAGCTGGCCATCCACGACAGCCTTGTTGGCAATTCTACCAATATCCGCAGCCAGGGTCATCTTCAGAACCTGGACCTTGCCGGTCTTGGTATCCACTTCAACTTCAGCCAGGAAGGCACCGTACATGTAGGAGAGGAAGGGTTTACCTTGGCCTTTCTCGTCGCATGCGCTTGCGCCACCTTCAGCTGTACTCCACTTCCCAATGTACTTGGTCGGGATCTTGGCTGCCACAGCTTCTTCATAGGTCATGTAAGTCCCATCGGGCTTCTTCAGAGCCTTCAAGAGCTGCTCGCAACCGTTAACGATAGCGTTACCGATGACAAACTGGGAGCGGCTGCCGCCAGCCGGGCCGCCTGCCGGAGCCAAAGCCATATCGTTCATAACCAGCTTAATTTGTTCCGGCTTGATTCCCATGGGCCGCAGAGTTTCGTGGGATGTTGCCAGCAGTCCCATATCAGCGCCCTGACCGTGATCCTGCCAGTTGGTGCTTACCTGGACCCTGCCGTCCGGTAGAAGCTCAACCCATACTTCCGCTCCGTCTACACCGTCAAGGCCGCAGCCGTAAACACCGACGGAGACGCCAACGCCGCGCTTCTTCTCAGGCGTGGAAAGTCTCTTTGCCTCTTCCAGGGCAGCCTTATACTTGGGCTTGATGGCCTCTAGTGCATCTACCATGGAATAGACTTCGGGCTCCTGTCCGGATGGGTTGGTGTCGCCGGGACGGTAAGCGTTAATTAAGCGCAACTCAAGCGGGTCGATACCCATTTTCTCAGCGAGGATGTCCATCAGGATCTCGGAGGCATATAGGCTCTGGGGCGAACCGTAGGCACGGAAGGCAGAACCCCAGCAGTGGTTGGTGCAGACTGTGTAGCCGACGCTGCGGATATTGGGAATACCGTAGCCGGCGCCGATGAACTGGGCACCACGGACGGTGAGGAGGTCGCCGAACTCGGAGTAGGGACCGTGGTCCACAGCATAGTTGGCTTCCAGGGCAATAATCTTGCCGTCCTTATTGGCTCCGTATTTTATGTCAATAAAGAACGGTGAACGCTTGCCGGTATAGATCATTTGCTGGTAGTAGTTGTAGTTCAAGAAGCAGGGCTTGCCGGTGGCCATGGTTGCCACACCTACGAGAGCTTCAATGGTGGGGCTGAACTTGTAGCCGAAGGTTCCGCCGATACCGGGGAACTGGGCCATGACAAATCCTTCATGAGGCTTCAAGCCGATACCCTCGGCGATCATGTCAGCGTGGATGTCCAGACCGATACTCTTGGACATAATAACAAGGCGGCCTGTTTCATCATAGTAAGCCAGGGCAACGTCCGGCTCATTGGGCATGTGAGGTTGACGTCCTACATAGACGTCTTCCAGGGATACGACGTAATCCGCTTTCTCCATCAGAGGAGCGGTATCTTCACCCTTATGGTTAAATTGCCTGTAGTATACGTTGGGCGTGCCGGGGTGGATCTCGATGGCATCGGGTTCCATAGCAGCAGGCGCGCTCAAGTAAGCAGGCAGGACTTCCAATTCAACCTTAACCTTCTCCAAAGCGGCCTCAGCGTGTTCTTCAGTGTCCGCACAGACGATGGCAAGGGGGTCACCTAACTGGAAGACCTTTTCATCGCACAGAATGGGCCTGTCCCAGCTGTCGCCCTTGTTGCCCGGGAGATTCAAGCCGTTAATGCGGTTGTTCCCCTTGACATCCTTATAGGTGACAACCTTGTAAACACCCGGCATTTTTTCCGCTTCTGAAGTGTCAATGTTAAGTATCTTTGCGTGGGATACCTGGGCTTGGACCAGTTTGAGGTAAAGCGTGCCAGGGGGCATTTTCAATCCGAGGTCGGCGCCGTAATCAATGGTGCCGGTGACTTTACCGATAGCTGATGGACGCGGATAGTCAGTTCCCCAGATCTTGCCGTCAGCAGGCATCTTGAAGGTTAAGTCTTCTACGGTGATCTCGCCGCGCAGCAGGCGGGCGGCATCCATCACAGCGTCAACAATGGGAATGTAACCCGTGCAGCGGCAAACGTTTCTATGCTTCTGGAACCAGTCGCGCACTTCTTCCCGGGTGGGGTTGGGGTTTTGATCCAGGAGAACTTTGGCTGAAACGATGAAGCCGGGGGTGCAGAATCCGCACTGGGCAGCGCCGTGCTTGACCCAGGCCAGCTGCAGAGCGTGCAGGTTGTTCGGCTGTCCGATACCTTCGATGGTGGTGATGATAGCCTCATCGGGCACCCGCTTCATTTTGGTGGCACAGGCCATAGTCACCTTGCCGTTAATAATAACCGAGCAGGCACCACATAGAGCCTTGCCGCAGCCGACCTTGGTGCCGGTGAGGTGCAGCTGGCCCCGCAGGACATCTACCAGCCTGGCTTCCGGGTCTACAACCAGAGTGACTTTTGCGCCATTGATATTAACAAATTTCTTAATTAAACCCTTCACTCTCTTCACTCCAATACTGAATATTTTAGTTTTGCTTCAGGCCGTCGAATCTTGGAAGATAATCATCCCCGTTCACGGACCTTTGCGCCACGGCAAGTTACTACCCTGCCGCAGACTCAGATAATAGCCAGCCTATACCTTAAACCCTCTTTAACCTAGCCCTGAACACCCCCTCTCAAGTTAACAAGTTCCTCGTTAAGTACAATGCAGCATAACGGAAAACCTGAAAAAAGGCTCAAAATAAGCCCGGACAATGAATAGCAATGTTCGCAAAATTTTTAAGGGAGAAACCTTAAATGTGATTAATTTCGCGAACCAGCATTTTGAGATCGAGGCAAAAAAAACTATTATTGTATTATCGTTAATAATAACACATTTTTTGCCTCTCCTACATATATGTTTTTGCATACATAACGGAAATTATGCAATCCCTATGCCATTTATTTTAGGTTGATTTGACTATATCAGCTCCAAGAATTGTGTTTTATAAATGCCAATTGTTATTTAATTGCTTGTACAAAAAAAACACACCTGTTCCGGAATTGAGCAGATGTGTACTATATGATTACACTTCACAATCACAAGCTAAGATCTTTCTAATTAGAGGAATGTGTTTTCACCCTGATTAAAAAATAATCACTGCAACAATAACCTGAGGCAGCTTGAACAATTTCAGATTTTAAGCATCTCGTTCATGCTCCCGGTGCGGTAGCCCTGCAGATCCAGGGTGACGTAAGTATATCCTATTTCCCTGAATTTCTGTTCAATAGACCGGGATTTTTCCAGCACCGCCGGCATGGAATCTGGGGATACTTCAATTCTGGCCAGGTTGCCGTGATGCCTTACCCGGACCACAGTAAATCCCATTTCATGCAATGCTTTCTCAGCCTCTGCAACTTGCTTCAGCCCCTCCCTGGTAATATCCGTCCCGTAGGGAAAGCGTGAAGCAAGGCAGGGGTTGGCAGGCTTGTCTGCTGTTGGCAATCCCATTTCCCTGGAAACTGTCCGGATCTCCTCCTTAGTCAGGCCGGCCTCCAGCAAAGGGGATTTTATTCCCATTTCCACACCTGCCCGCAAGCCGGGACGGTAATCGCCGGCATCGTCGGCATTGGCCCCGTCCACCACATAATTCAGTCCCCTCTCCCGGGCAATCTTAAGGAGCTCTGCATATATATCCTTTTTACAGTGGTAGCAACGGTCAGGAGGGTTCCCGGCAAATGCGGGGCTTTCCAGCCCCCTTGCTTCAAAAACCAGGTGTTGACAGCCGATCAGCCGGGCCAGAGTGCTGGCGTCTTCTCCTTCACCGGGCGGATAGATTTCTGAAACGGCAGTTACGGCCAGAACCCTTTCGCCCAGAACATCATGGGCAACTTTGAGGAGCAGGGTACTGTCCACTCCCCCTGAAAAAGCAACCAGCACACTCTTATAGCCACTGAGGATCTCTTTTAAAGTGTTCACCTTTTTTAATAAATCTTCAGTCACCAAAACCCGACCTTCCTCTAAAGCTTTGCCCCTGTCAACCATGCATACCAAAGGTGGCCAGCCAGGATCCTGGATTATAACATGGCTTGTTTTATGCTTTTTTTTACTCGTTCTATACTTATAGTAAATTAGACTGCCAAACCGGATAATACCCTTGCCACCGGCCGCAGCTATTATTTTTCCTGTTTATGATCATGCTTGCTGTCCGTGGTCATGTTCATGCTCATGGTCATGAACATGCTTGTGTTCATGTTCATGTTCGTCACCCGGGATGCCTTCTCCCTCCGGATGCAAATGAGCATGACCGTGTTCATGAGCATGGGTATGGCTGAGTTGGCCGTGCTGGTGATTATGGGTGTGTACATGCACCGCCCCGCTGTGATCATGAGGGTGGCTATGGCAATGATCGTCATCATGATCATGAGGGTGATGCTCATGTCCATGGTGATGCTCATGACCATGGGGATGCTTATGAGCATGATGGTGATGTGGGTGATGATGCCCGCCATGACCGTGACCCTGTACGGTTAAACCGCCTTCGTCAAGTTCACCCAGGATTACCCTCAATAGGTTGGGATGCTCCATCATTTTTTTACCTGCTCCGTAACCAATCCCAACGACAGTTAAAGGCGGAAGGATGGTAAAGGATTCCGCCAGGGTGGAGATTAGGGCGGCCCCTGTTGGGGTAACCAGTTCCCCTTCAATGCCCGTTCCATAAATGGGAATACCCCGTAATATTTCCAGGGTGGCCGGAGCCGGTGAAGGAATGATCCCGTGCATGCACTTGATAAAACCCCTTCCCATGGGCAGGGGTGAGGCATAAACCTTCCGGACCCCCAGCAAATAGAGGCCCAGCACAGTTCCCACAATGTCTACAATGGCATCAACGGCTCCTACCTCGTGAAAGTGGATATGATCCGGGGTAGTATCATGAACAGCTGCCTCCGCCACCGCCAACCTGTTGAAAACCGCCTTGCTTTTTTCCTTAACTGCCTCCGGCAGCTCACTTTTATCGATAATCCCGTGTATGTCTGCAAGGCGTCTCTCAGGCTGTTCCACATCCAGCATGTCCACAAAAAAATTTGCAGATGTAATACCGTTGCGCCTGACCTTCTCCCAGCGGAGGGCATATCCCTCCACCGGCAGTTTAGCCAGCTCTTCCTTTAAGCGGTCGAAATCAAGCCCGGCACTGATTAATGCGCCCAGGCACATATCTCCGCTGATTCCCGAGAAACAATCAAAATAGGCGATCCTCATGCGCTTTCCCTCTTTACTACGCGCGGCTTGACACCAGTTGCGGGTTCTTCCAAGTCCTTCGTTTCAGCCGTTCTAACTCTTTCAAGCATCTGGGTTATGGCGTTGGCCATGGCGGCAGCGCCAAAACCGTTGTCAATGTTGACCACGCCCACTCCCGAGGCACAGCTGTTCAGCATGCAGAGAAGGGCTGATAAACCGTTAAAGCTGGCGCCGTAACCTACGCTGGTTGGAACTGCAATCATGGGCTGATCGCAAAGACCACCCACAACGCTGGCCAGGGCTCCCTCCATGCCAGCCACTACAATAACAACATGAGCCCAGCGAATGGTTTCCAGTTTGTCCAGGAGCCGGTGAATCCCCGCTACACCGACGTCATAGAGCCGTCGCACGTTGTTGCCCATAATTTCGGCGGTGATGGCAGCCTCTTCGGCCACCGGAATATCGGCCGTCCCTGCGCTCATGACCAGGATATTGCCCTTCTTTACGGGTGACTCGCCCCGTTGCACTACGATAATGCGGGCAAGCTCATGGTATACAGCGTCAGGGTAGATCTCCCGGACTGCTTCATAGGCCTCCCTGGAAGCCCTGGTGCCAAGAATGCTTCTCTTCCCTCCGCAGAGGGATTTAAAGATCTGGGCTACCTGATTGACCGTTTTACCCTGGCAAAACACCACTTCCGGAAATCCTTTGCGCAGTGCCCGGTGATGATCCAAAACTGCGAAGCCGAGGTCCTCGTAAGGCAAATTTTTCAACCTGTTCAAGGCATCTCCAACATCAACCCTATTGTTTTTTACATCCTCCAGTAATTGGCGCAGCTCATCTTTCACCATATTATAAGGCTCCTCACTATACTAATTATGTGTACTAGCAATATATTAATTTATGGCATTCAAGGCAAGTCTACTGCGAGTCTAATCCTACCTTTTAGCTTCCTGCTCGGAGATGATCTTCATGTTTAAAGCTATTTCCTTGAGGTCATCATGCAATGTAGCTTCTCCATATTCCCCCAGTTGATAACCCAGCTCGTCAACCAGGCCCTGCAATGTCTGCAATATTTTCCAGTGAGGAACGTATTTGGAGTCGGAAATCAATTCCCCCCAGTGTTCCGACATAACTTCCCGCACAGGGAAACTTGACAGAGCTGTCAAAAGGTCGTCCCTGGAAACCCGGCCGGAAAGAAATCGCTGAATAAGCGTTAAAGAACCTTTTCCCATTTCCATTACGGCTTCGTTAAGATCTTTCTTTTCAGCCGGCACACTCATTTTACATCAACCCCATCAAAAATAATGTATAAAAAAACCGGGCTGTTGAACGTAAAAACAAACAATTTATTTTAGTAGGGTGAGCTGAATTCTTTTAGGTCATCCGGACGACCATTGTTCTGACTCTTTCCACAAGATAGGGAATATCCGTTTCAAGGGCAGCCAGCTTTTCTTCGTCGTTCGGATTATTCTTGAGCGCCTCGCTGTCTTCTACAGTTTTTTGAGTAACCTTTTCAGCCTTCTGGGTACGCATAAAAGTACGGTTGTCTTTAATCGGATCCAAAGCTTCAATCAATTTTTCAATTCTCGCTTTGGTATCCCCTTCGGCCTTTGCCAAAGCCTCTCTCAAGTTTGCCAGTGTAGTGGCAGCGTTTTCATGTGCAGGATAAACAGCAGCCATCAGTAATAACCCCCTTGAATAATTTATTGTGTATGTTTTTTTAGGACTTTTTTATTCTTCCTCTTCGTTGTAAAACGCTTCAACAGCCTCGGCCAATTGCTCAAAGAACATTTCTGGAGTTGTATTCTGATACTTCAGGATGGCCTGGCTTTCTTCCGTATCATACCAGTCAAACCAGCCGGGATGCTCCGAGTATTCGGCTTCCTCAATGGGGAAGTCTAACACAGCCAGGTGCTTTGCCGCCCACTCGTGGCCAAGCATCTGCCATTCCTTGCCCCCTGCAATATTAAAGATTTTGTTCCGGGCTTCCCGGGTCACCGCGGCGTTGTACAGAGCGGTAGCCACATCGTCACGGGCTATAAACTCAACCCTCTGGTCCTTTAAAAACTGCCAGGGATTGGGATCATAAAACTGGGGAATGACGACGCCGGTTATACGTAAAATAACGTAGGGAACACCGGATGCCAGAACAACTTTTTCGGCTTCGATCTTGCTTTCAGCGTAAAGGTCCATGCCCACCTGGGGATGGTCAATCTTGATCGGCGGAGTGTCTTCAGTGGTCCAGCCGTAGGTAGACACCGAAGAAGAAAAGACAAACTGTACATCACGGCCTTCTTTTTTCAGCGCGTCAAGGACGGTCTTGGTCCCGCCGACATTCACTTCCATGGTCTTTTCCCGGTCAGTGCACAGGTGGGTCATCAGCGCCGCCAGGTGAATAACCGCGTCGGCTCCTTTAACGGCCTGGGCTATGGCTTCGGCGTCAGTTACAAACCCCTTGACAACGGTGATGCCTTCCTTGCCTTCCAGACCCTCATAATTGGCCTGGGGAATATCGAAAACGGTTACCTCGTGGCCGGCTGCAAGCGATCTTCTGACCAGTTCACGGCCAATGTTGCCGGCTCCGCCGGTGATTAAAATTCTCAAGACTCCTTTTCCTCCTTCTCCTTCAGAATTGCCAGCATTTTATCTGTAACAGCCCGGAAAGCCACAGACACAGGTGAATCAGGATAGCGGAGCACCACTGGCACACCCTCGTCAGCTGCTTTTCCGGCCATCTCATTCAAAGGAATCCTGCCCAGAAAGGGAATTTTGTAAGTCCTGGCCAGATCTTCGCCCCTGCCTTTGCCAAGTAAGGCAATTTCTTTACCGCAGTGGGGACAGATGAAATCACTCATGTTTTCGATCAGTCCCAGCAGCCTGACACCTAGCTCATTGGCGCTGCTGATAGCCTTGCTGCAAACGGCCACTGATACTTCCTGGGGCGAAGTGACAACCACCACGCCGTCCAGCCCCGGAATTGACTTCATAATGGTGACCGGCTCGTCACCAGTCCCCGGAGGCAGATCGATCAGGAGAAAGTCCAGGTCGTCCCAGCGCACCGCGGCAAGCAACTGCCGGATTACCCGGGCCTTGTAATGACCCTTCCACATCACCGGTGTTGCTTCGCCCGGCCAGAACAAGCTGACGGACATCACCTTGATCCCGTCATCGGTCAGGACCGGTCTCATTCCCCAGGCTCCGTGCAAATCTGTTCGCTTATTCAAACCTGTCATCTTGGGGACGCTGGGTCCGTGCACGTCAGCGTCTAAAATTCCGACCTTGTAGCCCATTTCTTTTAAGCGAGAGGCGATATTGACGACCGCGCTGGTCTTGCCCACGCCGCCCTTACCGCTCAGGATGGCAATCTTATAGCGGACACCCCGTAAAGCATCCCTAATGGGCCCGTGCTGATCGATTAACTCTTTTTTTGCCTTTTCCCTCATGCTGATCATTTCGAATAGTTCCATATCCTGTGTCATCGGGGTATCACCTCCCTGCAATGAGTAACTGGTAGTCTCTCGAACCGACACCCAGACTCTCCGCGTGGGCCAGCATCACGGCCGGATCCGCGCCGGTGATGGCCTTGAACTTCTCCACCCCGCACTTCAGAGCGCCGGCGTCTTCAGCAGCAGAACCGGGAACACCGGGAGCCCTGGCCACCAGATCCACGCAAAAAGCATCCAGTGCCACCGGGTCGGTAGATGCCGCAAAACCCAGGTCCGGGACAAAGGGAACATCTGCCCAATGGTACCGGTAGGATTGGGGCACAATATCGATCAGGTAATTAAGGTAAATAATTGGTTTCTCCAGGGTCTTGGCAACAGCCGCCGAGGCCTCCGCAACCCTCCGCTGGAAGGCCACAATTTGCTCCGGCGAAAAACTCCTTGCCTTGTGTGGGCAAGAAACCAGGCAGCTGCCGCAACCAGCACAGCGCGACGGATCATAAGCAAGGACTCCGTCTGTATAGCTCAGTGCCTGCCACTGGCAGAAATCCACACAGGTGCCGCAGGACTCACATTTTTCCTTAAAGAATTCGGGCTTCAAACCATCGTAAACCCTGGCTTTGCCTGAATTATTCAGGCTTTCCAGACCAACATTAACAATGGCTCCGGACAAACCTGCCATGGGGTGGGCGGTCAGGTGGGAAGCAACTACGAGACAGGCAGCCTCGCGAATTGCCCTGGCCACTTCAACACCACCCAGTTCAGCCCCGCCGGTTGAGATAAACTCACCGTCGTCACCCTCATAACCGTTGGCCAGGACCCTTTCGCAGCCCAGAGCCATTTCGGAGTAACCCATCATGTCGGCGCCGGTAAACCATTGTTCTCCCACATACTTTCCCCTGGGGAAAAAGCCGGAGGTATCGGTAACAGCAGGATTGCCGCCATGGTCCCTGATGCTTTCCACCACCGCGGCCACCAGTACCGGCCGGATGTGTCTGGTATAACCGATCGGGCTGTAGTTGGCCTTAATAAAGGTCACCCTGGGGTTTTTAGGAATCATTTCTGCAAATCCTGGCGCTCTGAAAAGTAATCGTATTTTATCGATGTAGTTTTCTCTGACGCTGGCAGCCCTTGCGTCAACCAAAAAAACATCCGACATAAAGACCCCCCGCCTCTCTAGTTTAAACACTATTGAAAAATATATGAGAAAAAATATTTTCTGTCCAAACAAACATACCGTTAGTCCAAGATGAATCTTGGACTAACGGTTTGCAGTACAATCTTTTCAAAGAACCGTGATTATTATGCGAACTCTTTCCAGGCACCCTCAACAAACTTGACTCTCTTGAAGGGCTCGACACCAGCAACGTCTTTGGTGGGAT
>LFSA01000036.1 GCA_001512635.1 Pelotomaculum sp. DTU098
CCTATTAACTATGTTAACGTATTAAACGTACTTTCTCCAAATACATTAGGGGGCTATATAGAAACAACCCGCAGGAAAAGCAAAGAAAATAAAAAACCTCGCAATTACCCGCGAGGCCAAAAGATGAAATCCGGAAGGGGCATGAACCCTGGAGTCTCCCCACCCTGGAGACGATCTTGCCTGTTTTTTATTAAACTCGCCTGTTAAAATATTTCCCGGTGGAACCCTTGTAAGACACCCTTTCAAGAAGCACATTTTCCATCTGGATAAATAGCCTGGTTCTGGCCAGGGAAAAAATCGTCAGCGCTACCCAGATAAGAACAAAGGACACCAGGTGAACTCTGTTAAAGGGCTCATGGAAGAGAAAAACCCCTATAACCAGCGCAATGGTGGGGGAAGTATACTGCAGAAACCCTATATTTGACAGCGGAAGGCGTTTGGCGCCACCGGCAAATAAGATTAGCGGTATTGCCGTCACGACACCCGCCCCGGCTAAAGTCAGGGAAACGCCCGGATTATTCAAGGCGAAGGCGCCAACCCCGCTGCTATGCGCATAGTAGAGGTAGAGCAGGGCAAAGGGAGATATAAACAGTGTTTCCACGGCAATTCCCGTGACGGCGCTGAGGTGAATGATTTTTTTACTTAAACCATAAAGGCCAAAGCTCATGGCCAGGACCAGAGCAATCCAGGGAACGCTCCCGAAGTGCAAGGTCATATTCAACACGCCAACGGCGGCAAGCACAAAGGAAACCATTTGCCAGAGGGACAGCTTTTCCCTTAAAACAATCACTCCCAGCAAAACGCTGACCAGGGGATTTATATAATATCCCAGGCTTGTTTCAATAATATGGTCATTGTTTACAGCCCAGATATAGGTCAACCAGTTTACGCTGATTAATCCAGACGCAAGAAAAATGCCGGAAAAACTTTTTATACTGGAAAATATTTTGCGCAGCTCACTTAAAAAAACCCCAAGCTTTTTAGTAACTAGTATAACCAGGGCCATAAATACAAAACACCAGGCAACCCGGTGTGACATGATCTGCAGGGCTGGTACCTGGTCAACCAGTTTCCAGTAGATTGGAAATATACCCCATAAAATAAAGGCGCCGGCAGCAGACAAAATTCCTAAAAATTGCTCCCCTGGTTCAAACTTCACCCCAACATCCTCTTTCATCATAATACCCTCGGTGAATTCTTTTCCAAGAGACACCTTATAATTACCTGTCACTGGCACACACCACTCTTCTTTCGACATCAGAGGGAAATGTCCTGCTGCTTCTCTGGAAGAGAGCATACAGGAGGACAGTATCTCGCCTTCTTCCTACAAAAAAGCTTCCGGAGAAAATCCCGGAAGCCTTTAATTTATCTGGCGCGCCCGGAGAGACTCGAACTCCCGACACGCGGTTTAGGAAACCGCTGCTCTATCCACCTGAGCTACGGGCGCACAATAAGCAATAAACATATTACATTTTTTAAGTCAATTTGTCAAGGTACAGAAACTGGAACTCCACCTTTTTTCATTTCGCCTTGATTCGAGGTAATTTTTTTAATTTTGTCATTAATCGTGATAAACACCAGTTAAAAAGCTTTTAGAATAAGAAATCTGTCGGAAAATAGTTGAATTTTTTTCATATTATTACTCCAATTTAACAGGGTTAAAAACAATACATGTTGAATAAATTTCTACCCAAAACACCAGGGAGTGTCCTAATTGGTTCCTGAAAATAAAATAACAGAAAGGCAAAAAGAACTATTCGAGCATATTACAATCACACATTTTCTTTGTTTTATTGTTCTCTTCATTTCTCTTATTTTAGGCAACAAAATCTTTGTTAACGCTATTACACATCCACTGATAAATCTTCTTTTTTTTGCTGTAGTGACTCTAATTGGCTCGTACCTAATATTTTTACAAAGAGTAATGGAAGATTCCCATTCAACAGAACCAAAAATATCAACTATCCAAATTGTTTTCGCCTACGTTGTCCTCCTATTTATCATTACCGGATTAACAGTTATTGTTACCGGAAACAGTCTAAATTCCGTTGAATATTTGCTTTTGCTGCCAATTTTAATTGCCGCCTCCATGATGGGAAAAAAGACCGGTATTTTGGTTTCCTGTTTCTGCGTAATACTGGTATTATTTTTTAAGCACAAAACCGCGGATTACATGTCCCTGGTTCAGTTATTTGAATCGAACCTGATTCTGATCAGTACGATGTTTATCATGGGCTGGTTTGTAGGTGGAGTAACCAACTTGGAGAACCGTCACCGGGAACAACTGAGAGCATATATTTCTTCTTTTCATTCGGAAATCATGCAGCGCAAAGCAGTTGAAGAACAGCTCAGCATGCTGTCCCAGGCGGTTGAACAAAGCCCTGTACTGATCATGATTACAGATGCCAACGGAAATATTAATTACATCAACCAAAAATATACCAGCACAACAGAATACCTGCCCGAAGAGGTATATGGCAAAAACATTTGGGCAAGACGCGACCAGAGCAAAGAATGTACAGCTATATACCAAACTGTGAAAAGCGGCAAAGCCTGGCAGGGCGAAATTAAAAACAGAAAAAAGAACGGAGAGTTTTACTGGGAGCGGGTTACAATTGCTCCTTTCAGCAACAAAAAGGGTGAAATCACCCATCTCATCAGAGTTTCTGAAGACATAACTGAGTGCAAGAGAATTGAAAAAGAAAAGGCTCGCCTTGCTCAACTGAACCTTGTGGGTGAAATGGCAGCGGGAATTGCCCACGAAATTAGGAATCCGATGACATCAGTGCGCGGTTTTCTTCAATTGTTGGGAGACAAGGAAGAATGCTCCCGGTACAAAAACTATTTCGATATGATGATATCAGAACTGGACAGAGCCAATTCAATTATTACAGAATTCTTGACCTTAGCAAGGAACAAAGCTATGCTTTTAAAAAAACAAAACCTTGTTACTATAATTAGAACTTTACTCCCCTTGCTGCAGAAAGAAGGGATTAAAACCGACAAATATATCCAAGCCGACCTGGAGGAAGTTCCGGATTTACTCCTGGATGAGGATGAAATCCGCCAGCTCATTATTAACCTAGTTCGCAACGGACTGGAAGCCATGCCACCCGGTGGCAAAGTAATTATTAGAACGTACACTGAAGATAACGAGGTTGTCTTTTCAGTGCAGGACGAAGGCAAGGGAATCAGTGCCGAAGTCCTTGAAAAAATAGGAACTCCTTTCTTTACAACCAAGGATAAGGGCACAGGACTTGGCCTGGCAGTTTGCTACAGCATTGCTACCCGTCATAAAGCTACAATTTCAGTGGATACCAGCCCGGGGGGCAGCACCTTTTATGTACGGTTTAAAATAGATAGTAACTCTGATAACAACGAGCTTAATTACACCCCCGAACCGTGGACTCTTTAATCTTTCAGAACGGTTCCGGTTTAATAATCAAATGAAAATAGATTACCACGTACCACCCTGAAAAAATTTTATCCTTCTGCTGGCCGCGACAACGGTGACTTTCTACCCTCAAACGCTATTAAATTCTTCGCTCCTTAACGTTGGCGCCATGTCAGCATATGAAATCCTGGGTTTTATAATGACCGAATAAAGCTCTTACACCAGTTCAGACTTACTTTACTTATTTCAGCTAATACTGAAATAACCGGGATCCAAACCAAAAAATAATTGAAAACAAATACTGGATTATTAGCCTACCATCTAAATACCCTGCTCCACCAGGGTTTACGGTTGCGCTGTTCTTGTTCATCCTGAACAGCCGTACCGGACAATTGACTTTTCTGCCCGGCATCCCCGGTATCCGTCTCTCCCAGCAGCTGCTGAAAAGCTTCCCGGATATGCTGTACGGGATCCTTGTTCATTTCCTCGTTCAGAGCATCTCTGAACCGTTTGGCCAAAGTTTTTGGAGTCAGTCCTTCTTGATTTTTTTTAGTCACGTTACCCCCCCTATCAAATTAATCAGATTAATTATCTATAAAAATCTCAACAGAACCAGTTATATTAATCCAAGCACCACAGGGTTTGCTCCAAGTAGCCTCTATCCCAATACTCTCCAAAAAAGGGATCCTTTATTCTTTTTTTTGACGGGGTAGGTGTAAAGGCCTTTTACTTCTTTCCCAATACTCACCGGACATAATCTAATCATTCTATAACATTCCAGGATTACCCTTTAATAATAATCTATCAATTCTGTTCATTTCCAAAGGGCCACTACCTCAAGTCAGATGACCAGGGAGGCAGCCAACAGACTGGAGCAAGTTTATCAAGACCATGAAGGGCAATATAAAAACACAAAATAAGGGCAGGTACAGGCAACCTGTCCTTAAGTCTTTTAGCTTTAAGTTGTGTCCCTTTGGGGATAGTTTAAAATCATTATCCACAAATTATCCCAAAACACATTGAAAAGCTTCCGGGCTAATTCCCGGAAGCCTTTTTAATGGTGCGCCTGGGAAGATTCGAACCCCCGACCTTCTGATCCGTAGTCAGACGCTCTATCCAGCTGAGCTACAGGCGCATGTTTTTTGGTGCCTCATATGTGGCAAGTTATATTTTATCAAATTCATAACTGACCGTCAAGGCGTTATTATCTGCCGTTTGTGTAAAGATGAGGCAGGTTTGGCTCTCCTGAAACAATTATTCTTTAAAAAGCATAATTTGCCATCCCACTCCCTCTCCATTCCCAAGAGCGTTAAATATCCCTCCCCCCTGGGTCCGGGAATTGTCCAGCCTCCTCAAAAAACTACGTTAATAAAACCAGATCTTAAACTGGATCTGCGCTTTTCCCCTGCCCGGTTAATAGACTAATATAAAACAACTGGCAGGTGTAATCATGCAGCTAACAGGTGAAAACACCAGGCCGCTGGCCTCTATTATCATTCCCTGCAAGAACGAAGGGACTAACGTTAAAATGACCGCAGACTCCATCCTGGCTGCCACACCCCTTGGCGGAATCGAAATTATTATTATTGACGACGAATCCGTGGACGGCAGCTGCCGTTTCCTGGCTGAAGATGCTTCTTACGCCGGGATTAAACATCTGTCCTGCCCCGGCCTGGGGGCAGCCCGGGCCAGAAATCTGGGGGCTTCAGCTGCGACAGGCGAATTTTTGATTTTTTGTGACGCCCACATCACGGTTCCAGAGGGCTGGCTGGAAAAACTCCTGGCTACCTTCCAGCGACCCGGCGTTGACGCCGTGTCTCCCGCAATTGGCTCCCTGGTCAATCCCGTAGCAACCGGCTACGGACAAACCTGGAACGAACGGCTTGAAGCAGTCTGGCTCCCCCCACCCCGGAACATGGGTATAACCCCCGTCCCGCTGCTTCCCGGGGGATGCCTGGCGGTTCGGGCCGAAGCCTTCCGCCGCGTAGGAGGGTTTGACAGTGGCTTTATTGTCTGGGGCTACGAGGATGTAGAACTTTCCCTCAAGCTGTGGCTCTTTGGCTTCAACCTGTATCTGAACCCCAGCGTTAAAATCCTGCATTTATTTCGTAAAAAACACCCCTACCCGGTGTCAATCAACCACGTCCACTACAACTTGTTGAGAATGGCATATTCTCATTTCAAGGAAGAGAGGATCGCGAAAATCCAGCGTCAGGTCCCTTCCGGAAGGCTCGTGAAGAGGGTTCTGGATGAGGGAGTCCTCGAACAGCGGGAACGTTATTTAAGACAGAGAAAATATGACGACGATTGGTTTATGAACAGATTCCACATTCCCTTTTAAACGGCGGCTTAAAAAAACTCCTCCCGCCATTTGTCCAGCACCCTGATTATTTAGAACAATATTCAAATGCTGTGAAGATTCCGGGTACGGTTATTAACGGACTTACAGCTCAATACGTGGATCCTATCACTAGCCGAAATTCTTTCCAAATGGAAATCTAATTACAACCTCTGCAGGATAACAAAAAGCGCATCCCCATAAGGATGCGTTTCTTTATGTTTTATGGCGGAGAGTGAGGGATTCGAACCCTCGATACAGGTTTTGTCCCGTATACTCGCTTAGCAGGCGAGCGCCTTCAGCCAACTCGGCCAACTCTCCGTAATCAATTAAAACGGGCTGTCGCTGGCGGAGGGGGTGGGATTCGAACCCACGGAACCCGTAAAGATTCAACGGTTTTCAAGACCGCCTCCTTAAACCGCTCGGACACCCCTCCGTGCCAACTCATCATCTACCAAGGGGTACGGAAATAAATAATGCATGATACAGTTTAACATAGAAACAACCCCGTGTCAATAAGAGCTCTTTGCTTTAGCCATTGTGCAGCCTTATTGTGTACCTACCGGCCTGTTTATAAGGCAATTACCCCGGTATTCATTAAAAAACTCGCCAGGCAGCCCTTATACCTATTTATGTCTTATCTGTTTTTTATTTTTATCAATATCTTTTATCCTGTTGCCTGTCTGGATCTACGTATACTATCCAGGCCAGCGCATTCATTATTTTGGCCACCGGCCTTGAGATTACCTTAAGGTAACCTAAAAGGCCTGGTCAGTGCAATTAATCAGCCTATTTTGGCCAGGCCTCCCATATAGGGACGCAGTGCCTCCGGTATGGTTATAGAACCGTCGGACTCCTGGTAGTTTTCCAGGATGGCAGCCACCGTGCGGCCAACGGCCAGACCGGACCCGTTCAGGGTATGCACCAGCTCGGTTTTGCCCTTGGCGTTGCGGAAGCGGATGCCGGCCCGGCGGGCCTGGAAATCAGCAAAATTGCTGCAGGAGGAGATTTCTTTATAGCCCTGGTAGCTGGGCAGCCATACTTCAATGTCGTAGGTCTTGGCCGCGGAAAAGCCCAGATCGCCGGTGCACAAAACTACAACCCGGTAAGGCAGCTCTAAAATTTGCAGCACTCTCTCGGCATCCCGGGTCAGCTTTTCCAGCTCCTCATAGGAATCTTCCGGCCGGCAGAATTTAACCAGCTCCACTTTGTTAAACTGGTGCAGCCGGATCAGACCTCTGGTATCCCTCCCTGCGGCCCCGGCCTCCGCCCGGAAGCAGGCGCTGTAAGCGCAGTGCAGGATCGGCAGCTGCGCCCCGTCCAGGATTTCATTCCGGTACAGGTTTGTAACCGGCACTTCCGCAGTTGGGATCAGGTAATACTCCTGGCCTTCAATCTTAAACATGTCTTCCGCAAATTTAGGCAGCTGTCCGGTTCCAATCATGCTATCCCGGTTAACTATAAAGGGCGGAAAGACTTCCACGTAGTTGTGCTGGGTGGTGTGAAGGTCCAGCATAAAGCTAATCACCGCGCGTTCCAGCCTGGCCCCTAATCCCTTGTAGAAGTTAAACCTGGCTCCCGTAACCTTACCGCCCCGTTCGAAGTCCAGAATGTCCAGAGCTTCGCCCAAATCCCAGTGGGGCTTCGGGGTAAAGTCAAATTCGCGAGGTTTTCCCCAGATCCGGACTACCTGGTTGTCTGCATCACTCTGTCCCACAGGCACAGTCTCATGAGGTATGTTGGGTATATCAAGCAGGATCTGCTGCAGCCTCTTCTCCAGTTCCTTGTGAGATTCATCGACTTCCTTGATCTGCCTGGAAAGTTCACGCATTTCCAGCTGCATCTCCGACACGTCTTTACCGGCTTTCTTCAGCCGGCCGATTTCCTCGGAAACCAGGTTACGCCTGTTCTTCATCTGTTCCACAATAAAGAGCTTCTCCCGGCGTTGCTGGTCCAGTTTGAGGAACTCATCCAGGGTGACTATAGAACCACGTTTAAGAAGAGCCTCCTGGACGACCTGAGGATTATTTCGGACAAATTTCATATCAAGCAAGAAGATCTACCCCCACTGGATATTTAACATAATATTACCGGTTTTTAATGAATTTAATTCAACTATTATACTATAAGCCCGCCTGTTTGTAAAACCAGCCCGGCGGGAAGGATAGTGTCAAGGCACTGTTTGATAAAGAGAGATAACTATAACCGTCTCAGAAAAGGAC
>LFSA01000039.1 GCA_001512635.1 Pelotomaculum sp. DTU098
AAAAGTGCGAATGTAAACTGCTGCTCTATGATTAAGCTGGACGGCGATGAGGTAAATACGGATTTTTTAGACCAGTTTGAAACGCGTAATGAATACGCTGCCGTCATTTACAGCACCCACAGCCATACACCCGAAGCACCACGGCTCCGCATCTTTGTTCCTGCGACACGGGACATGACCCCCGAAGAAACCGTAGCGGTTACACGCTATTTTGCCGAAAGTCTCGGAATAGACCAGTTTGATGAATGCTCCTATATCCCGCATCAGCTTATGTACCGTCCTTCGGTCTCCTCCAACGGCGAGTACATATTCCGCAAGTATAACGGAAAATGGCTTGATCCCGATGAAATATTGTCGGCGCATCCGAACTGGCATGATGTTACCACTCTCCCAACATCCTCGCGGGAAAGTGCTGTTATACAGCGGGATATAAAACGGCAGGCAGACCCTCTGGCTAAAGACGGAATTATAGGTGCGTTCTGCCGGACATACGGCATCAGTTCAGTAATAGATAAATTCCTCGCCGACATATATGTACCGTCGGCGGTTGAAGGGCGCTACGATTACATTAAAGGCACCAGCGCTGCAGGCGTGGTCGTTTACGATGATAAGTTCGCCTACTCCCACCATGCTTCCGACCCGGCATACGGCAAACTGCTGAATGCTTTTGACCTTGTTCGCACCCATCTATTCGGAGATCTTGATGAAAAAGCGTCGTTTAAAGAAATGTCAGACCTTGCCGTGAAAGATGAAGCGGTCAGCGATTTACTGCTCGAAGAACGCCGCCAAAAAGCATCGTCTGATTTTATGGACGATGAGAACTGGGCATCGCGGTTGACAAGAACCAAGCAAGGCGAGGTCGAAAATACCCTCAGTAATCTGCTCCTTATATTAAATATGGATAAGTCGCTGGTAGGGATACGGTATAACAAACTTGCAAGCCAAATATACGGTGAGGGTTTGCCGTGGGAACGGCAACATCCTGCTTGGCGCGAAGCGGATACTGCACAGCTTGTCGCTTATATCGATGCCCACTATGGTGAGTTCACAGCACGAAATTATGAGCTTGCCATCACAAAGGTTTCCGATGACCGGGCTTATCATCCTATCCTCGAATATCTCGACGCATTGCCGTCATGGGATAACAGGCAAAGGGTAAACACCTTTTTTATCGACTACCTCGGTGCTGAGGATACCGCCTATACTCAAGCGGTTACTCGAAAAACACTTGTAGCGGCGATAGCACGAGTGAAACATCCGGGGATAAA
>LFSA01000098.1 GCA_001512635.1 Pelotomaculum sp. DTU098
GGCAGGACGGTGATATCTTCTCTTTTTGTCTGTAAAACTCCTACAATAACTTTACACTAACTTGCTCCATAGCAAATCTTTTTATTGGACGCGGCAGATTAAGGGCTTAATTCCATCCTTGTCGAGGTTAAGGATTCCATAACTGGGCCTTTGCTGGTCCCGGGGCTTGGCGATACTGCCCGGATTGAAGAACAAGACGCCGGCATCCTTCCTGATTTCTGCAGTATGCGTGTGTCCAAAAACAACTGCATTGGCTCCGGTTTCGGTGGCCCGGGCCAGCAACTTTTCGTACATCTCTTCGTATGGCACTTTATGTCCGTGGGTCAGCAGGATCCTGTAACCCGCCAGTTCCAGCATCAATTCCAGAGGCCCTTGCTCATCATGGTCACAGTTGCCGGGCACGGCCTTTACCGGCAGGCCGGTTATTTCAGCAAGCCTGAGGCCATCCCGGTAGTTGTCGCCGGCGTGAAGGATGAGGTCCGGCTTCCCGGCCTCCTTCAACGCCCGCAAGGCATAATCCAGCCGGCCGTGGCTGTCGCTGAAGACTATAAGCCGCACCTGGAATCACTCCCCATCATTTACCCTTTCCAACTCCTTAAGAATATCCAGGGCGCCAGCCAGAGCCCGTGCCCGGTGACTGATTCTGTTCTTGATCTCCGGCCCCAGTTCAGCAAAGGTTTTACCGTACTCAGGCAGGTAGAAAAGCGGGTCGTAGCCGAACCCTCCTTTCCCGCGAGGCTCCGTAGCAATTATTCCTTCACAGGTCCCCTCAGCAGTGTAAACCCAGCCTTCCCTGTCCACTATTGCCACTACACAGCGAAAACGGGCGGTGCGCTTTTCTTCTGGAACACCACTTAACAGCTCCAGGAGCTTCTGGTTATTGGCAGCATCATCCTTCTCCCTCCCTGCAAAGCGCGAGGAGTGTACCCCGGGAGCACCGCCCAAATAGTCTACCTCCAGGCCGGAATCGTCGGCCAGGGCAACCAGACCGGTATGCTCGCAAGCTGCCAGAGCTTTCTTAACAGCATTATCTTTGAAGGTATCTCCGTCTTCTTCAACCTCCGCCAACCCGGGATAGTCCTGCAATGAAACCACATCAATTCCGTGAGGTTTCAAAATTTCCGAAATCTCCCTGATTTTTCCCGGGTTATTTGTTGCCAGTACAACCTTCAACTCTCTTACCCTCCCCGATATCCAGCGCAGCGGTGCCAAGCACTTCTTTCTGAATAGCTATGAGTTGGTAGATCCCCGCCGCGGAAAGATTAATCATGTCATTCATCTCCTGCAGATCAAAAGAAGCCTCCTCACCGGTGGCCTGCACCTCAACAAAGCGGCCGGACCCGGTCATGACAACATTCATGTCCACCTCTGCCGCAGAGTCCTCCTCATAGCACAGGTCAAGAATAATTTCTCCATTTAGCCTTCCCACGCTGGTGGCGGCAACAAAATCCGTCACAGGAAGGTAGGTCAGGTGGCCAGCTGCCTTTAGCTTGTTTAAAGCATCAACCATCGCAACAAAGGCCCCCGTGATGGATGCCGTCCTGGTACCACCATCCGCCTGGATTACGTCGCAATCCAGCCAGATCGTCCGCTCACCTAGAGCCGACAGGTCCACTACCGCCCTAAGGGAACGGCCTATTAAGCGCTGAATTTCGTGGGTGCGACCGCCTACCCGTCCCCTGACAGCCTCCCTTGGCGTTCTGGAGCCGGTGGCGCAGGGCAGCATTCCGTACTCGGCCGTGATCCAGCCCTTACCCTCTCCTCTGAGAAAAAGAGGTGCTTTATCTTCTATGGTTGCAGCGCAGATAACCCTGGTATCACCCACCTCGATCAAGGCTGACCCTTCGGCATACTTGATGTAATTTCTGGTAATTCGCACTGGGCGTAGTTCTCCCGGCTTTCTCCCGTCCACTCTGTCCATGTTTATCTCCTCTCGATTTAGTTAGCGCAGAGCGAAACCGTTGTTTCATAAAAAAATCTTGTTACATCCCCGGCATGACCCTGTAGGTTTCGCCTTCCCGGGCCGCCAGGACAGGACCATCATAAGACTCCAATGCCTGTTGAACTAACAAATCCGGATCGTATTCCGGCCAGAAGTGTGTGAGCAGTAGCTTCCTTACACCGGCCCGGCGGGCTATCTCCCCGGCCTGACGGGCGGTGAGATGGAACTCTCCCAGGTAAGCGGCGTCCTGGTCCTGTCCGCTGGCCTCACTTAAAAAAAGGTCGGCACCCCGGGTGATTTCCACCAACTCTTCGGTCCAGGCGGTATCTCCGGAAAATACCAGTTTTCCGGCCCCTGTAAAGGATATTGCATACCCCGGCAGGGAATGTTTTGTGGGAACAAAGCAGATGCTCAGCTTGCCCAGGTCCAGCCTTCTGACCGGGGTACCGGACAGGCTTTGCTCCAGGGGAAGTTCTTCAACCGGTGTCGTCTCAAAGGCCTTTTTGTATCCCTCCAGGACCTGAAATGCTTGAACCGGCATTGACGGTAAAATGAGTTTTAATGGTTCGGCTAAACTTCCGTCCCGCCTTGCGCCTTCAATAGCGTGGCGCAGCGGGAAGAGATCAAGATAATGATCCGGGTGCAGGTGGCTGATTATTACCGCATCCAGGCAGCGGAAGTCCAGAAATTCCATCATCCTGCTTAAGCTGCCGTTGCCTGCTTCCAACAGGATATTCTGCCCCCCACCCCTGATCAAGTAACCGGAGCAGGCACCTCCTGCCCGGGGATAGGGAGCCCAGCATCCTAGCACCGTAATCTTCACAATTAACTCCCCCTGAAAACAGGTAGACCTGAGTCCCGTATTGTTGTTTCATACAGGCACGTCTAAACTATGTTTTTATGACCTATTGGCCGCAGCTGTTGAGATATCCTGCTTTTACCAGATAAATGAATATGTCTCTGGTTTAAATATAATGTATGAAATTATAACATGTTTTAACCAGCGGCACATTAACTTTAGGGCCAATGTCTATGAGCAGAATAATCCCCGTTTGGCCCTGTGAGCTTAAAAACAGATTTTTAATTCCGCGCGTCACCGGGAGTCTGTGACTCAAGCATGGGGCAAAACAAAGGTTTTGCTCCAGCTAAGGTCTACAGAATAACCTGCTTGACGGGCCCGATATCCTTCTTCAGGAAGCGTACGGCAGCAGCCCTGAAAGCATCAGGCCTGCCGCTGACATAAAAACAGTGGCTGACGGGGCTTACGCCGTTTATGGCCAAACCCAGGCGGCACAGCTCTTCCTTGGCTGCCCGTACGGTGGCTAAAGCCGGGTCAACCAACCGGACCCCGGGACCGAGTTCTTCCTCAATCTGTCGTGCTAAAAACGGGTAGTGGGTACAACCCAGGATCAGGGTGTCAATGCCTGCCTTTTGCAAAGGGGAGAGGTATTCCCGCAGCGCTTCGGTTACCTCATAGGTATCTGTCCTGCCGGTCTCTACCAGGGGCACCAGGCGTGGTGCCGCCTGGCTGTATACCTCGATGTCCTTTCCCAGCTTTTTCAATCCATGTTCGTAGGCCCCGCTCCTGATGGTGGCCTCGGTGGCAATAACACCAATTTTTCCGTTTACCGTTTTGCTAAGGGCTTCTTTTACCCCGGGCTCAATTAATCCTATTATCGGGACTTTACAGCTTTCTTTTAAAACTGGCAGGCACATCGACGAACTGGTATTGCAGGCGGCAATAATGTATTTTACACCCTGCCCTTGCAGAAAATCAGTGATTCTTTTGGTAAAACGGGTCAGTTCTTCGGCACTGCGCGGCCCATAAGGAACGTGAGCCGTGTCTCCGTAATAAACGGTGGATTCAGCGGGCATCTGCCGGTAGATTTCTACGGCTACCGAAAGCCCTCCCACCCCGGAATCAAAAAGACCGATGGCAGCGTTTCGTTTCACTTCCTCCCTCCTTCAGCAGGCAATAATTATCCAAAACCTGGCCTATTTAAACATATTCCAGTACCAGCGAAATAAGCAGTGGTTCAATCAAAAATGCCCTCTGCAAACACAAAAAGGCAACATGGCTAAGAAGGGTATCTTTCCTGGGAGCCTGAAACAAGGCTATGTCTTTAGCATGATTTGATCATGATTTGATCATCTTTATGTAATTCACTTAACTTGCCAGGGTTCCTCTTTTTTACGCAAAAAAACCCTGCCGCTTGCTCCAACCTGGCGTAAGCGGCAGGGTTTTCCCCTGGTATAGAATGGCTTTTGCTGAATTATCATTTTCTTTAGCGGGACTTTTTATCGGAGATATAATACCCGATACCGTTGACGATTGCTTCGGCGGACTTGTTCCTGAAATTGTCAGTCTGCATGAGCTTTTCCTCGTCATGGTTGGATATAAAAGCCAGTTCAGTAAGGACAGCCGGCATACTGGTCTGACGCAACACCACAAAATTAGCTGACCGGACTCCTCCGTCCCTTAGTCCCAGTTTTTTAACCAGTTCAGCCTGAATATAACGGGCCAGCCTGTTGCTTTCCTGGTAGCGGGTTGCCTCCGCAGCCGTTCCGTTGCCGTTGTGAATATAAGTCATGGTGCCTCCGATTGAAGGATCTGTATGGGCATTAACATGAATGCTGACAAAGAGGTCCGCCCCGGCCTTGTTGGCCTTGTTCGCTCTTTCTTCCAGCCCGATTTCGTAATCCCCGGTACGGGTCATAATCACCTTGGCACCTTTGGCTTCCAGGAGTTTTTTGACCCGCTTGGCAATATCGAAGGTTACATCCTTTTCCAATAGCCCGTTTTGGCCTATCGCTCCGGGGTCCGGCTTGCCGTGCCCGGCGTCGATGACGATAGTCGTACCTTTGTAAGAACCGCTTATAGTTGGGATGTATGTCTCGATGCTGATGCTTTTCTTATCCCCGGAATGGGTGGTAACATACTGGGCGCCGCCTAGTAAATCAAAGACCAGTCTGGTAATATCAGGCTCCCTCTGGTATTGCCCTACCCGGATTTGTTTAACTGTTTTTGAATTGATTTCTGTTACAGCCGGCAAATCCCCTTTGGCAATACCTTTGAGATCCAGGACCAGCCTGTCCGGTCCGCTTAAGAAGAAAGCCTCGTATTCAAAGGGTACATCGGCAACAACCACGGCACTGGTATGCCCGTCAGTTTCCTTAACTTGCAGGGAGAGTGCCTTGCCGGACCCGCCTTCCGGTTTACGGTCTTCCCCTCCCCTGGATGCATCAACATTTACAGGCTGTGGATTCTGATTTTCAACTGGATTCTGAACAGGAGTCTGGACCTGTTCAGGAGGCACAGCGTCCTTAAGGGACACCAGCCACCCTGCCACCCAACCGTTGCTGCCGTTGGCCAGCTTGATCTGATACCAGTCACCGTCCTGTCCCAGAACAGGCAGCTCGTCCCCCCTGGCAACCTGGCCAACCAAAGCATTGCCCGTTCCCGGCCCCTTCCGGACATTAACCAGGCTACCGGTCACAACGGCAGTTTTCCCGCCGGTCTGGACAGCGGGGGAAGGGGAAGGAGCTGGAGGAACTGTTTGCGTAGGTGTGGTCGAGACCCCCTCTTTCCTGGCCACCAGCCAGCCGGCTACCCAGCCGGTGCGCGTGCCAAGCCAGACTTTATACCAATCCCCTGATGTTTCCAATACAGGATAGTGCTGGCCATAACTGGCCCGGTCGACAATTTCGTAGGTAGTGCCTGGGCCACTGCGGATATTAACTCCGTCGGCATTAATCATAATCGTGAGAAGGTTGCCCGAACTCAGTTCTGGAGGCTCAGATTGTTCTATTCTAACCAGCTGACCGGATATCCAGCCATTAACTCCACTGGGTAATTTCACATAGTACCAGTTGTAAAACTTATCTAGAACCGGCAGCCGGTCACCCTGTTTTACCTGCGCAAAGGCCTCAAAATCAAGGGTAGGACCGCTGCGTATATTAACGATAGTACCAGTTACGACAGCTGTTTCTGCCGCTTCGGACAGACCTGGACTTGTCCATAATAAAACAAAGCAAAAGAAAAAGACAAAAACCATAAGCCAGAGGCAAAACACAGCGCGCCAAGAACTCCTGAAATGCATACACTTCCCTCCGCAAGGTGGTTAAGATGCACAAAAAAAACCATATGTTGTTGAAGTATGGAGGATCCTGTAACTTCAACACCCATATGGTTAGACTTTCAGGAGCTTCAAAAGGTTCCCGGATTTGGCCGAATTATCTCAGCCTGTCGCTCCAGGGGCTTCGAAATATCCAGGTGCCCGGCCAGAGTCTCAACAACCCTTCCTTCCACGAGTATTTGGACTTTCTGGACGGTTGGAAACTGGGTCAACGTGTTGACAATAGAGCCGATGGTCAGGGCTTCCCCCGCCGACCCCCCCGGGTGTTTACTCTTGATAGCTTCGCTGAAATCCACGGTAGCCAGGCCGTTTTCGATCTTAATATCCCTTAGCCTGGTACCCGGGGGAATGGTTGCATACAAACCGCTTTGTGCAGTAGGTCCTTTAATCAGCTCGTTCATGGCGGCCCTGGCAACCCCCAGAGTTTTTGGGATCACTCTTTTTTCTCCCGTGAGATAGCCTTCTTTATTCCCAAAATACAGGACGATGGTTAGATAACCGTTTTTAGAGGTAGTTGTTTTTTCAATGGGTTCAACACTTATTTCAGCCTGCTCACTGCCTCCATTGAGCAGGCTCTCACCTGCTCCCTTCTCCTCCAGGTAAGGTAGTGTTCTGCTGTCAATGTTATCATTACACCCACCCGGGAATACAGCTAGAGAAAGCACAACTAGCAACAGGATTAAACGCATAAGCACCCTGCCCACGGGATCAACACCCTTCCATTTATTACTTACAAATATTATACTACAATAATATCCATATATAACAATTTTTACTAAATAATTAAAAATGGAAGGTTGTTTTATTCCCTGCGTTGAACCTGCATCCGGGCTTTCTGAAAATGAACTCCACTCTTACTTATACCCATCCCTGGGGAAGTACAGCAGTTGCCTAGTCAGTTTAAAACTGTGACTGGCGGCTAATAAAAATGGGAAGTACCAGTAAAAGTACATCCCTCGGAGTGCAGCTTCCTTTCCCTATTTATTCTAGTAGATAGAATTAAACAATAAGGTGGAACAGGGCAAAATCACATGCCCTAATTTCCTCCAGCCCCTTCCGGCCTGCGCTGGGGACGTCGCCTGGTAGCAGGCCTGCGGGCCTGGTGTTTCTTTTTCAGGTAAGGCACAGCGGTATTTACATAGACCAGGCAGAGTAGTAATGCAACTGCCAGGTTAACCAGCACCCACGGGCTGGTGACCAGAACGGTCAAGGCCAGGACCGCGAATACTAAAATAGTCAGCACAGGCACAAGGTTGCCGAAGGGAATCCGGTAGGGCCTTTCCTGTTCGGGCATCCGGCGGCGCAGGCTGATTACCGCCAGGCCAGCCATGACGTAGACAATCGACTCCATAGCGGCAGCCAGGTGCACCAGCACCAGGTAGCGGTGGGTCAGCAGGATCACCCCCGAGACGACCAGGCCAATTAGAAACAGGGTCAGTATGGACACCCAGGGCGTGAAATAGCGCATACTGATCTTGCTGAAAATCTGGGGGAGGGCATGTTCCCGGGCAGTTGCGTACATGAAGCGGGAGACGCTGAGCAAACCGGCATTGAACGTGGTAAGGGTTGCTGCCAGGCTGACCGCAGTCATCCAGGTAACACCGGCACCGCCCAGCACGGCCCGGGCAAAAACCAGGTGGGGTGCTGCGAATGATGCCAGCACCTCCTTGGGCACAGTGGCCGTCATGGCTGTGGTAAAAATAGCATAAATGACGCTAAGAATCCCCAGAGCAGCCATCATACCCCTGGATATCTGCCGGATCTGGGTTACTTCCTCTGCCAGGGGAGTTACCCATTCAAAGCCTACAAAGAGGAAGACCCCCACCGCCACAGCGCTGATAATCCCTGTGGCGCCCCCGGGGGAAAGGGGAGCGTTTAATTGAAAATCCACTTTAAAAAGTGCGATCAAGCCCATGGCAAGCATGGAAAACATCAGGCCGTAAGTGATGATATCCTGGAAAATACCGGCAATTTTGATCCCCCGGATATTCATGCCGGTTACCAGAAGAAGCATCAGGACAATCCAGACGTAGGGCGGCACCGCGGGTATAACATCGGACAAAAGGGTGGATAAAACATAGCTTTCTGCCCCAACAACACCCACAATGACTACCAGCATATAAAGGATGGATACTGTCAGCGAGACCCGGTCGTTGAATGCACGGTTGAAATAGAGGCGGATGCCGGCCGCCGACGGCAGCAAACCATTTAACTCGGAAAAACAGAAGGCCGCTAATGTGCAGAGGAGCCCACCCACCAGGATCGCAATCCAGGCGGTATCCCCCAGCACAAAATTAGCCACGGATACAGCCGCTACAAAAGACGAGCTGGCCAGGGTCAGGCCAGCGCTGGTAGCCACAACAGTGCGCAAGGTAAGAACCTTTTTTAGCTGCAAGCTATTCACCCCAGATCATCAGGGATATGAAATCAAGGCGGATAATATCATCCTCGGATCCAATGATCCTCAGCGTACCGTTATTGTATGGCCCGGTGGGAGTAATGTCACCGTAGAATATATCAGCCAGGGTTTCGCTGTCTGAAATCACAGTCAGGTCAGGGTTGCTTGCTTTCCCTTCTTTTAAAGATACAACGCCGTCTACCAGAGTCAGCGTGTGCTGGGAATCCACGTCAGTAGCTTGTACCACAACAACCCGGTTCCAGTCCCTGTTCATAATTTTTAAACGTTCATTTTTATTGTACTTTTCGGTGAAAACCCTCAGGCTTTCCGTAATTTCTTCATGCGTGGCCATTCTTCCACCTCCTTGGAGGATACCTGAAAAGGCTATTGTTCCCAGACGTAATCAACCAATTAAAATTATTGCAGGTTTAAAATCTGGGGACGGAAATTCAACTTCTCGAGCAATCCCAGATATTCTTCCGGGGTTATTTCTGCCCAAGGCTTACCGAGGATGGCCACCAGGGCGGCTTCCATAACGTTGGTGCCGAAGGACCTTCCCTCGTATACAGGAGTTGTGGTTACCAGGGTTCCCACGCCTTTTTCCTTAAGGAAAGCGACATCGTCAGGGGTGGTGGTATTGGTCAGGATGGTCTGCCCTTTCAGCCCAGAGGGCATAAAGCGCCTGATCAGGTGAAAATCCCCTGCAATCACTTCAGCGTCTTGATAATAACCGGCAAACTTCTGCACTTTGGCCTCGTCCTGGCTTTCCTGCTTTTTACCGGTGGGATATATCATATGAAAGGGCATTTTGGTTATCTCCGGGAGTAATTTATTGGCAAGCTCCTCCAATTCCTCCACTGTCTTAATGGGATAGGGAATCCCGGCTGCAAAAATCAAGTCTCCGAAAGTAACATCACAACCCAATTCTGACATTGCTTCAGCCATGCCGAAACGGTCCACGGAACTGACCATCAAAACCTTTGTGCCTTTCTTAATTAAATTGGTTTCCCGGGCCAGAATCCGTACAACTTCTCTTTCCAAAGTGTTTTTTAAGCCGCTTCCGTCCACCACCGGCGTAATCTTCACCGCTTCCATCAACTTCAGGCCATCCTGAATGGCAAAGCGTTTTTGCCTGACCCAAAGAAAGACATCAATTCCGCCCAGACCGATGGCGTCAACCTTTCCGTCCAGTTCCTTCAACAGCTCTACGGCTTTTTCAAAATCACCGTCGGTACCCCTCCGGGCTATTTCAAACGACTCCCCCAGGAGTTCCACCTGAACCTTATGGTCGCGCCTGGCTGATCCCAGGCTGACGCTTACCACCCGCTTCAAAATATAACCCCCAATCACGCTAGCAGCTTGGGCTGGTGCGTTTTAACCCTTACCATTGTATCCAAATTAAACTAAAAATACAAGTTCTGTGCCGAAACTGGCAGCAATACAACTTTTGCGGGGGCCTCGCCCACCAGTTAAAAACCTCATCCTTGCCGCACGGGTTGTGGATATTTTCCCTGGTTTAAACTGAAAACGCTATAAAACTCTCTAAAAATTTAAGGATTTTGTAATTATTTATTTATTACAAATTAATTAAAATCTATTATAATTAAGCTAGTACCAAAAAAAGAGAATTGGGGGGTTATGCGATGTTACCATTTAGCCCAAGCGAGTTGGCCAAAATTGCTATGAAGATTGAGGAAAACGGGATGGCCTTTTACGAAGCGCTTGCTGAAAAAACAAAAGAAAAAGAAGCCAAGGAATTGTTTTCTTTTATGGCCAGAGAGGAAAAGCAACACCGGGAAACATTTAAAGAAATGGCGGAAAAACTGGCCTCTTTAGGGATGCCGGAGCCCTATGAGGACGAGGAGAAGTATATCAGCGAGCTTATTGACAATATTATTTTTACCAAAGACCTCGACACGGCAGCGCTTGCAGAAAAGACAAGCTCTCCTATAGAAGCCATAAACCTGGCCGTCGGCTTTGAAAAAGATTCCGTAATTTTTTATCTCCAGTTCAAAAAGATGGTACCGGAAGAAGAACAGTTTGCCGTACAGGCTCTGGTCGACGAAGAAATTCACCACATTAACAGGCTCCTGATGATGAAAAAAGAAGTTACCAGCACATCAGAAGACTTCTTCACATCACAACCGGAAATCGGTGACGCCGAGAGGACATAAGATCCTCCCAAGAATAGATTATCGCTGTAAAATTAATCCCACCCCTTGTCGGGTGGGAAGTTTTTTTAACAATCTAGACGTAAGCCACAGGCTCATAATCGTATTTGCCGTTGAAGGTTCCAATGGCATTGAAGCTCTCAAACTCCCAGACATTTTCGCTTACAACCCTTTTCAGGGGACATGCCGCACCCGGCGCCTCCTTTAAATGATAGATTATTTTACCCTCTTTTACTGACTCCAGGTGGTCCACCAAACCCCGCTCCTTCATTTTGATCCAGAAAGGCAGGGCCCCCTTGTGTATTTCTATTACAGAAATTCTTTTGTACCTGGGGCGTAAAAATTTTAAGGCAGCCTGCCCGAAACCTTTTCTTGGCGTGTTATGTCCTATCGATAAAACTTTTATTTTAAAGCTGTTGCCACTAGCAAACCCGATAATCTTTACACCTTTCTTATAGAAATGATAAACAGTGGCGAACATTCCTCCGCTTAAGAACTCGTACATCTGCATTTCGGACAATTGAACCATACTCTTCGACCTCTTTTCGTCAATTGTTCCTATCTATGCCAGTTCTTACTTTTATTATACTGACAATATTATACTGTCAAATTCTAGAGTATGGCAATACAATTCGCAATATTATAAATTTTTAGTCAATTTAAATCTTAGAAAAAATATACATATATTTGTGGGGAAGGTAACAGGAGAGGGATGAGCACGGTGTAAGAGCAGCTCTCTCACCGTGGCAGGGTACGACGGGGAATGGCTTTCTTGATGTCCTGGCAGGAGACTGGTGAAAGCTGTTTTTAACAACCTTTTCACTACCCGAACAATAATCCAGTAGTTGATACATAAGAATAAAGAACCGGTCCTACGGATACCAGGTGACAGTAACCCATTTCAAGAAGTGTTATTCTGCCCACAGGTGTTAACCGGGATGAAGTTTAGATCCCTTTAGCCAGCCTTTCTTTGAGCCAGGTAAAGCGATTCTGTGTTTTATTATTTTTAACTGCAATGGCCAAGGCCCTTTTGCTCCCAATCAGTATAACAAGTTTTTTACCCCTGGTAATTCCTGTATAGATGAGATTCCTTTGAAGGAGCATATAGTGCTGCGTCACAACTGGAATAATCACGGCCGGGTACTCGCTGCCCTGGGACTTGTGGATGGAAATGGCATAAGCCAAAACCAGCTCATCCAACTCGGAAAAATCATAGGTTACTAATCTTCCTTCAAAATTAACCTCGACTTCCTGCTCTTCCAGGTCAATTCGGGAAATTGTACCCACATCGCCGTTGTAAACTGATTTATCATAGTTATTTACAACCTGCATTACCTTATCGTTAACTTTAAAAGTTTTGTGTCCCCTGACCAGCCTGCTCTCACCTGGATTTAGAAACTCCTGGAGCCTCAGATTCAAATTCATTACTCCAAGCTTTCCACGGTGCATAGGGGTTAGAACCTGGATTTCCTGAACCGGGTGGAAGCCAAAACGTTTAGGGATCCTATTCAAACAGAGAGCCAAAATTTTATTTATAATTTTTTCCGGCTCTTCTTCCTCAATGAAATAAAAATCGGCCAATTCCTTGCCGGGAGGCTTTTTCAAATCCGGGAACATACCCTTGTTGATGAGATGGGCATTGGTCACAATGCGGCTTTCCCGGGCCTGCCTGAAGATTTCAGTCAGTGTAACCACCTTGAATCTACCGCATTCAATCAAGTCCTTCAGCACATTGCCCGGCCCAACCGAGGGAAGCTGGTTGATGTCGCCCACAAGGATTAAGGTTGCCTTTGGAGGGATGGCTTTGACCAGGTTGTACATCAATAGTAGGTCAATCATGGAGGACTCATCCAGGATGATTACATCAGCCTCCAGTGGGGATTCCTGATTTCTTTCAAAGCCGCCCTTCCGGGGACTATATTCCAGCAGCCGGTGAATGGTTTTGGCCTCATAACCTGTTGCTTCCTGCATCCGTTTAGCCGCCCGCCCGGTGGGTGCAGCCAGCAAGACCCGGAGATTCAGGGCCCGGAAAATCCTGATAATGGCTTTAATGATGGTCGTTTTACCCGTACCCGGCCCACCGGTGATAATCAGGACTTTGTTCTGCGTAGATAAAACAAGAGCCTCTTTCTGTTTTTCGGCCAGATTTGTGCCGATTTTGCCGGCAACCCAGTCCATTGCCCTTTCTGGATCAATGGGACGGATGGGAGAAGGCTCCCCAGCCAGGCTAAGAAGCAGCCTGGCCAGGTTCGTTTCAGCGGTGTAAAAGGCTGGGAGATAAACTGCCTGGAGCGGGGGCTGTCCAGGCAACTCCTCTACCCTGATTCTTCTTTCCTCCAGCAGCTCCGCCACAGCCTTTCCGGTAAGCTCAGCGTCCACTTTGAGCATCTCTGCAGCTTTTGCCAGTAAAGGTTCCAGGGGATAATAAACATGGCCCTCACTGGTCAACTGGTTCAGGACATAAATTATTCCTTCTTTGACCCGCAAGATGGAGTTGGGGTCAACACCCATATTCTGAGCAATGCGGTCGGCAGTGATAAAACCAATGCCGTGTATGTCCGCCGCAAGACGGTAGGGATTTTCCCTGACATTTTCAATTGAGTCCTTCCCATACCTTTTAAAAATCCTGGCCGAATAGGCGGCACTTACACCATGGCTCTGGAGAAAAACCATAATCTCCTTAATTTCCTTTTGTTCCTCCCAGGCTTTCTTGATCATTTCAATGCGCTTAACTCCTATACCGTCCACTTTGGCCAGTTCTTCCGGTGCTGTTTCTATAACGTCCAGGGTGGAAAGCCCGAAAGTTTTTACGATCCGCTTGGCCATCACGGGACCGATACCCTTGATCAGCCCCGAGCCAAGGTATTTTTCAATACCGTTTACCGTAGCGGGAACAACTGTTTCATACTTCTCCACCTGAAATTGGCTTCCGTATTTTGCGTTGTGGACCCATTTTCCATAAAGGCGTAGGGACTCACCGGGATTAATGCCGGCCAGGTTGCCAACAATGGTAGTCAGTTCCTTCTTGGCTTTTTCCTGAAGCCTGGCTACCGTAAAATGGTTCTCTTCATTTACAAAAGTTATCCTCTCAAGGTAACCGTAGATGGTTTCCATTTATTATGCTTCACCCCGGGGAACCCGTCTATTCTCTATCTATCTTATCCAGCTCTATCCTTCCATCAACTACTTTGTTCGATATATTTCATATCTTTCCCTTTTAAATGTTAAAAAGGGGTGTAAAGTATAATTTGACCTAAATAGACATAAAGCATAACCTGCAAATGCGGTCAGGTTATGCCTTATGTTATAAGAATATCAACGATTATAGGCTTAAATTTGGTGCGCCTGACAGGAATCGAACCTGTGCACCCGGCTCCGGAGGCCGGCGCTCTATCCCCTGAGCTACAGGCGCTTGGTGCACTATATAATTATATACGAATCGAGACAAAATGCAAGGGGTAAGCACAAAAATATTCTGCTTATTATCAGGTCAAGGGAGTTAAACTCCCTGATGGCTACTTTGCTGTGGCTAAATGTCCAGTTCCCTGATGGCATTCTGAATAATAGCCGCCGATTTCAGCAGGGCTTCCCTTTCCTCCTCCGCAAGGGGCAGTTCCAGGGGATTGCTGCGGCCCCCGGCATTAATCACCGCAGGCATGCTGAGACAGCAGTCCTTGATCCCGTAAAGCCCATCGATCAGGCCAGTTACCGTGAGAATTGAGTTCTCGTCCCTGATAATACTCTCGCAAATGCGCTGAACAGCCAGGCTGACGGCGTAATAAGTAGCTCCCTTGCTTGAGATTATCTCGTAGGCAGCGTTTTTGACCTCCTGCTCCAGAACCCGGCGGCTGATAGGCTCGATGCAGGCCAATTCACAATACTGCTCCACCCGTAGCCCCGCAATAAAGGCAAGGCTCCAGAGCAGCACCTCACTGTCACCGTGCTCACCCACAACGTAGGCGTGAATGTTCCTGGGAGCAACGCCGCAGCGGCGGCTAAGGCTGTGCCTGAAACGGGAACTGTCCAGCACCGTCCCGGTTCCGAAGACCCTCTGGGGGGGCAGCCCGGTAATCTTCAGCGCCGCATAGGTAAGGACATCCACGGGATTGCTCACAATTAAGAAGATTTGCTCCTGATTGCCGCCCTGCAAGCGGGGCAGGCTCTGCTTCAAGATGGCGTAATTCTTCTGCAGCAGTTCCAGCCGGGTCTCCCCGGGCTTTTGAGCTGCCCCGGCAGAGAAAACAATAATGGACGCGTCCCGGCAGTCTTCAAATGTTCCGGCATAAATCCTGGTGGGCTTGATGAAAGCCGCAGCATGGGCAATGTCCAGGGCTTCTCCAATTGCCTTAGGCTGGTTAATATCCACCAGGACCAGTTCTGTTGCCACACCGCTCATGGCCAGGGTAAAGGCTATTGTAGCCCCTACCGCACCTACTCCCACCACGGCAATTTTACCTTTAGACATTTTTCGCACGGCCCTTCCGATCCGCTCTAAAATACATCAGCTATATTATTTCTTGGCGGGGCTTTATTATTCCATTTTACCTGCCTGGTACCAGCTCCAGGCACAGCCGGGAAAGTGGGAAACAGCGGTGCAGGCCGCCGGTTGCAGGAGCGAACTGGCCAAAACCTGCAGTGGCTTAGATATCCCTGCAATTTAGATGTCCCTTCTAGAGAATATCCTAACTGCCAGCGCCAGAAAACTGAGCATGTACAATCCCGTATACAGAAGCATCCAGGCGCTTGGCTCGGACATGCTGCCGAAAGGCCCGAGCATGCTTGCCATTGAAACCTCCGGGGTGGCCAGGAGGCTGTAGACTATTTTTCTGTAAACAGCGTCCGCCGGCATGAGCAGGCTGGAAACAATACCGATCTGAACCAGAACTTCGCTTTTGGCAAAGTAGCCGATCTGCTCCATCATGCCTCCGACAACTCCAATGGCGTAGAGCATAAATGCAGCAATACCGTTGGCCAGGGTAGAAAGAAAGGTGGTGCCGAACAGGGTCACCGCCAGAAGGATGAATGGCTGAAGGCAAAAGAGCCCCAGGGCAGCCGGCTTCACCGGGACACTCAGGCCTGTGTTGAAACGAATAATAAGGACGATGGCGAGATAAAAGAGCGCTGCAAAGACACAGAGCATAAACCCGTAACCCAACAGCTTCCCCAGAATAATTGCGGAACGCTTTACAGGCCTCGCCACAAGAGCGTAAATGGTTCCGCTTTCGATTTCCCCGGAAATGGCTCCCACCGCCGCCATAATCGCTAGAAAGGCAACGATAAAGCTTCCGAAATAAAGCCCCATGGCCAAAAACTGCTGGGTCAACACCATCTCCAGCGGCCCGGCCTGCCCGGCCATTTCCTCGTAACCGTAGTGGACCCCTGTCCCAAACAGGGCCAAAAAAACCAGGGTCAGGAATAAGGTAATCAAAAGGATCCGGCGCCGGATCACTTCCTTAAAGGTCAGCAGGGTTATGGCCAGCATGGTCGTTCCCGCCCCCTCCCTGAATCAAGTCGACAAAAAGATCCTCCAGGGAACTCTGAACGGCCTTGAGGCTGAACAACCTGCCGCCGTTCCTCACCACTATTCCGGCAAGAGCGCCCACGTCTTCCCTGTCGTTAAGGCTGAGCCGGATGCGGCTGCCGTCCACAGCCATTTTTCGGCTGAGCGCGGACAACTCCGCCAGCATTTGCGGCGTCTGGGCCTCCACCTGCATTTCCACCTCAACTGACCCGGAAAGCATTTCCCCAAGTACACCCGTGGCAATGATTCTGCCCCTATGAATAATGGCCACCTGGTCGCAAATCATCTCCACTTCACTGAGGAGGTGGCTGTTTAGAAAGACGGTTTTGCCCCTCCTGCGCAGGTCCAGGATAATCTGACGCACCTCCCGCCGGCCCAGGGGATCCAGGGCCGAGGTAGGCTCATCCAGGAAGATTAGCTCCGGGTCGGGCAGCAGGGCGCAGGCCAGTCCTAGCCGCTGCTGCATCCCTTTGCTGTAAGTACCCACCCTTTGCCTCTCCTTGCCGCTCAGGCCTACCTGCTCGAGTACTGCGGGAATCCGGCGCTTTTTATCCTGCGCGCTCAGCCCGTACAGGGAAGCGTGAAAGGAAAGCAATTCTTCGCCCGTAAGCCAATCCTGATAACGAAAGTTTTCCGGCAAAAAGCCTGTTTTTCGCCGCGTTTCCAGATCCCCCAGGGGGCGACCTAGAATTTTTGCCGTTCCGCTGGTAGGGAAGAGAAGTCCCACCAGCATTTTAACCAGGGTGCTTTTTCCGGCGCCATTAGGCCCGAGAAAACCAAAGATTTGCCCCTCCCCCACAGAGAGGCAAATCTCCGAGCACCCGACCTTATTGCCGTACATTTTAGTCAGGTTACTGGTTTCAATAATCATAAAGGGTTTATCCTTCCTTATTGTTTGAGGACTTTCTGCAAAATAAGCGCCTCAATTACCTGGCTAATTATTTCCAGTTATCAGTTAAAGTAAATCTGCGTGTTTAAAGATTACTGGTATACTTTTTCAGCAAGGCATTAGCCCCACAGGTATTACCAGCTGCCCGGTCCTAGTCCAGGGCAGCAATTAATTGCAAGGCCTGCCCGAGATCCAGCTGGCCGCTGACGGCGTAGACCACACCGGCTTTTTGCCAGATCAGACAGCTGGTTTGCTCTTCACTGCCGTTCTGACCGATAAACACTCCCGGTACACCGTTAACAACAACCTCCTGGGAGCTGCCTCCGACATTGGGGATCAAAAAGGTATGCTCCCAGTCATTGATTGATGCCAGCTGGGCGCGCAGGTTTTCGGGCAGGAAGGGCAGGGCCAGGAGCGCGTCACGGATGGTATTGACGTCCGAACCCGGTGCGATCAGCTCAGGGCTCCTGCCCTGCCAGATGGATACACTCTGGTTGCCGGGATCGCTGTAAGCAGCCGAGATCTGGGCCGGAGACTTTACAACAAAGGTCCTGCCGTTCAATTCTTCCGGCAATAAATTCTCGCTTCCCAGGGACTGCAAAACCTGATTGGTCTTAATGGTGTCCAGGGTAAATTCCATATGACCAGCGCTGTACTTATGGACTTCCTGCAACTGATAGCCGCCGGGCAGGACATCCGGCAGGTTGAGCTCAAAATCCACTGCGTTGCGGGCTTCTTCAAGGGTCACTTTTCCGGATTCGTTGCCACCGCTGAATTCCAGTTTGCCGAAATTCCCGATGTCCACTTTTCCGGCACCTTCACGTAAAGCTGTTTCAATTTGCGCAAGGTCTGAGGGTGTCAGGTTGATAGTCTTTACCTTTTCCACCCTGAAGATGGTCAACAGGTCGCTGGCCGCCGAACGCACGGAACCGATGCTGAAGGTAACGGCCAGGGCCAGTATGATTGCCGCTGCGGTTGCGACCGCACGGTACTTTGCAAGCATGGATAAAACTCCTTTCTTGATTAAAGGGCTGCCCTTTCCGGTGGATAGCCGCTTTTTGTTGAAACGTCTCCAGGCCTGGCTGGTATCAAACTCAGCGCCGGCCAGGGCCTTCATGTAGCGGGCCAGTCTGGCGGATGCAAAGCTCTGGTTCTCCCGGATTTCCTCCAGAGCCCTGCAGCACTTACTGCAGTGTAGCAGGTGCTTTTCCAGTTCAGCTTTTGCACCACAATCCAGTTCTCCGTCAAGATAGGCCTGAAGGTCTCCAGGGTCATAGCAGGACACCATCATCACTTCCTTTTAATCTAATATACTCCCTTTTAAACTTGGCACGCGCCCGGGCCAGTACGGTCCCCACGGAGTTCTCCTTGATCCCGGTAACCCTGGCGATTTCCGCATAACTCATTCCGGAAAACTTCAGGAGCAGGCAGGCCCGGTCTCTTTCCGGCAGGAGTTCCAGGACCTGCCGGGTGAGGGCTACCTCTTCGTCCCGGATCAGTACTTCTTCCGGCCCTGCTTCCCGCCCGGCAGCCTGCTGTCCGGCGCCCATTTCCCGGCACCGCCTGCTTTTCGCGCTGCGCAGGTGGTTATAAGCCAGATTGGCCGATACCCTGGCCAGCCACCCCCCTAAATTGGAGGATTCCCGGGGCGGAGACTGGTACAGTTTGATGAATGTTTCCTGGGCAACGTCCTCCGCGGCGTCACGATTGCCCAAAAGACAGGTAAGCTGGCGGCAGATAACCGGGTAATAACAGTCGAAGAGCTCCCTGAAGCCGGTCTGGCCCGCTAATCGTCCGGTGATGGTCGGCATCAATACCCTCTTAGCACCTCCAGGCCATTCTTGCTTTCACTTCTATAACAGAAGCACGGGCCTTTTTGTGACGGGATATATCCAATCAATAAAATTTTTCTAAGCAGCAGTCATAAGCCTTAGGTCGACCCTTAACCCTAGATGGCCTAAAAACATTTCAATAAAACCCCTGTTAAAAAAGCTGATAAAATCGAGCTCTTAAATTCTTTTGAATTATTTAATGCGGTATTTTCTTCAAACCAGGCTGGAAATCTGTCCTGCAGATTTCTCTAATTAATTCATTTAAACTCCAGGATATCCCTTCGGGCTCAGCCCCATAGAGTGCGGCGTCCCCAAAAGACGCCGGTGACCACAGAAGAAAAAAAAGATTAGAAAGCACCAAACTGCTTCTAAGATTAAAACACGGCAGTACCTTTCTAATCATTTTAATCACCCGGAATATACTCTATCAGTTAATCAATATAGAATTTTATTCTATGCAGTTAACACAATTCCGCCAGTCCTGCCGGCTTCAGGTCTGCTCCCGGTAATTCCTGCCCAGGTTTTTTATAATTAACTCCATCGAGGCAACCGTAGCAGCGATCAAAAAGAATAAAGCGGGAAAGTTATACCTTGGCTGTCCCTCAGTAACAAAGTAAACTGCCGCCAGGAAGGCAATATTGAGGACAACTGCGGCCTTTTTATAATCAAGTGCTGGCGTTTTGCGAAAAAGGCCGTTAATGATCCAGAGCAAGTAAATCATTGTATAAAAAAATCCAAAGGAACTTAAAACATATATAATCATATCCGTGAGAGCCCGGTAGAAATTTAGTTTCCTTAAGCTCTGCCTGTCCAAATTTTCCTTATCGATTTGATTCATCGTCCACTTGACAATATCTTCCGCTCCGTTGAAAAATGTATTCTTAACCCTCAGGACACCAAGCTTCAGGAACTCAACAGGATGGCTGGAGATCCACCTGATTGCTTCATCTCTGTATATTTTGTCAGCTTGCGGGGGGTGTTCGGGGAATGTGGTTCCCTTTTCCACAAACCTGGCTTTAAACTCTTCAGAGACTTCAAAATTTGCGGGATCCATCCAGCCCCCATAATGGTTATAGTCATTATTGTTGATGTAAAGTACGTACCCGCCGTTATAGGTGATAGGTATGAATTCATTGAAGACCTTCCAGTTGCGGTAGGTCCAGGGTGCGATGACCACAGCCATGACCAGGGAAACAAGCAGCGCAGCAATTGCTGTTTGTTCAATCGATCTGTTGCGCAACCATTCTGCAACAGCAAAAACAGCCGGGTACGCTACAAAAAATGGTTTGGTCAGGGCTGAAAAAGCAATAAAAATTCCCAGCAGAGGGTAGCGGTACCTGTTATCCAGTTCAGAGAATTGAACCAGAATGGTCAGCGCCACAAAAAAGGTAAAGAGGATTTCACTTCCCAGGACACTGTTATAGGCGATATAGTTCGGCAGCAAAGCAGCAACAAGATAAGCAGCCATAGCTGTTTTTTGCTCAAACAGCCTGTTAAAAATAAAAAACAAAACAATCATTGTGGATATGGACAATAACAGGTTCAAATACTTAGCGGTCATAATTTCCGTGTTCCCGGCCAGCTTAAAAAACAATCCCAAAACAAAGGGATAACCCATTCCCTGAAAAGCGACAGGATTACCCCACATCGATATTCCCCGGTTATGATAAAAGTTTGTAGCTATAACATAATATCCCTCGAAGTCAGATTCAGGCACATTTGGAATATTTATGATCCACCAGTACCTTAAGTAAGCTCCGATGAGGGTAATGACAAGAAAAGCCACGAGGTATTTTTTTGCCGCCAGAGAGCTCTTTCCCAACACTGCCCACTCTCCCCTTCCTGGCTTTAAACAGGATCATGGTTTAACTAGAGAATAAATTAGGACCATTGATTCAACGGCAAAGCTATTAAGGAAGTATTGTGGAGTTGACCAACTCTAACAGCTCTTTCAACCGAAGCCGCCCGCCGCCAGAAACTGAACCAGTCCAAACAGGGCCAGGACCAGGGGCCAGGGCGACGGCAGTCCCGCAAATAAGCCTGCGGCAGTAAAGATTAAACCGGAGATCCTCAAAATGGTTTTCCATTTTCCCGGCATAACAAACCCCCTTTCAGAAATTACGACCGGCTGGACAAAGCCGGCTGTCCTACGGACAGGTTGTCCTTCCACATTATAATGGCATCTTCATTTGTATCCGTATAGTAACGCTTGCGCAGGCCGACATCCTTAAAGCCAAGGGAAGCGTACAGGCGCCTGGCGGCGGTATTGGAGGGCCTTACCTCCAGAGTCATCCGGGTTGCTCCCATCAGGCTGGCCAGCCTGATCAGTTCCTTCATCAGCGCGGTACCGATCCTGTTCATCCGGTAATCCGGGTGTACTGCCACGTTGGTTATGTGAGCCTCGTCCATAATCAACCACATTCCACCGTAGCCCGCCACCTTTTCCTCAGCCATCGCAACAATATAGCAGGCAAATTGATTCTGGGTGATTTCATACAGAAATGAGCTGCGGGACCACGGGGATGGAAAGGACAGCTTTTCAATTTTCAGGATGTCGTTCAGGTGCTCCAGGCGCATTTTCTCAAATGTCACATTCACTGTTTGTTCAAACCTCCAGGCCTGTTTTTCCGGAGCCAGGCCGCCTCCGCCTCGGAGACCCTGACATACTCGGGCTTTACATCCATAGGATCGCTACCCCGGCCTTCCCGGAGGGCAAGCAGGCCCAGTTCGGCCACTGCCGCCCCCCTGGGAAAAACCATAGAAAGTGGGGCAAACCTGGCCTTTTCCCCCAGCCTTTCCTGGAATAACTGGCCAAACTCGCCAGTGGCGTCCCCCGTGAAGGTCACGGGCCGGGCTAACTCAAAAAGTAAATCAGCCAGTTCCCCGGGCTTTACAGCCACAGGACCGTGCAGACAGAACATTGAATCACTGTCTGGATAATCGTATATAGCCGCATAAATTTCATTTTTACGCGCGTTCAGGATCGGGCAGACCAGTCTGCCGTGGCCTTTCAGAACAAAAGCAAGGGCTTCCAGAGTTGGAACGGCCACAACCGGAATGTTCCACACTGCCGCTAGCGCCTTGGCCGTGCTCATCCCAATCCTGAGGCCGGTAAAAGAACCGGGTCCGCTGGAAACGGCTATGCCGTCCAGGCACCGGCGCTCTTCCACTGACTCTTCCAATACAGCTTTAATCATGGGCAGCAGGTTGACTGAATGGGTTCTCTGGTTATGAACCATGCGTTCAGCCAGAATCCCCCCGTCAGATGCCACCGCCACCGAAGCAACCTGTGTCGCAGTTTCTATTCCCAGCACATACAACGTCCATCAGCTCCTCAACCAGGCGCTGGTACCTTTCGCCCCGGGGCACCAGCTCCAGCTTCCTGCCGTCCTCGTCCTCCCCGGCAAGCCTGTCAATGTATACATCCAGTCTTTCCTCAGGCAATAGTTCCCGGGCCCGGTCCGCCCATTCCACCAGAGCAACACCGTCTCCGTAAAAATATTCCTCGTAACCCAGGTCCTCCAGCTCAGAAGGGTCATTCAGACGGTAAAGATCCAGGTGATAAAAGGGCAACCTGCCATAATACTCATGAATCAGGGTAAAGCTGGGGCTTCTGACCTGTCCCTCCACACCGAGACCCCGTGCAACACCCTGGGCAAAACATGTCTTTCCAGCTCCAAGCTCACCGATCAGGCAAATTAAATCTCCGGAAATAAGCAGTTCGCCCAGTTTCCGCCCAAACTCCGCAGTATCTTCAGGTGCATAAGTCAGCAAAGACGGCACTGTTGATCACTCCAGGATAATCAGGCAATAGATCATAGTCCAATATGATATACTCCATATTATAACCTTCACCCGGCCTGCGCAACCCTTCCAACTGGCAGACAGGATTTTTTTCAGGGAGAATACGTCTTACAGCCCCAGATTATTATAATTGCCCAGGATATACCCCATAAAAAGGAAAACCCTTCTTCCTTGAAGGGTAAAGAAGGCTAATACTATGCGCCACTGCCTGCCGCACTTGCTCTAAAACCAGCACCTTTCCACCTGTATTTGTTAAGAATTTCCTTTATAATATCGACATCAAAGGGTTTGGCGATACAACACAGAGCTCCGCCCTGCATTGCTTTGGAGACAGTTTCTTCCGATCCATAAGCGGTCATTATGATCACATCAGTCTCAGGAGCCAGGGACTTAATAATACCAAGGGCTTCTAATCCTCCCATCAACGGCATCCTGACATCCATAAAAACCAGATCAGGATTGAATGACCGTACCGCGTCTATAGCCTCCAGGCCGTTTTCGGCGGTACAAACCCGGTGTCCCGCCTCCCTGGCCACAATATCCAGCAGGTAGCGTACCCCGGGCTGGTCATCCACAATTAAAATATTCACGCTAATCTCCCCATTTCCATATCTCTACATATTATGACACATACTAACAAAACAGTATAATCATCCCATTTACACTACTTCGACACTAATTATTAAAATCCTTTTTTAAGTAATATATTTTTATGAACTTTTTAATAAAAAACATCAGTTTTTGCGGGATATGCTTAAAAAGGAAATACTTTCTGGCCCTCTATAAAGACTTGTTCCACCCGGGAGGAAATATCCAGGGGATTACCACTCCAAACAACCAGGTCCGCATCCTTGCCGGGCTCCAGACTGCCCAGGCGTTTATCCAGGCCTAAGATAGCTGCGGCGTCAATGGTCACGGCTTTGAGGGCCTGTTCCTCCGCTAAACCCCCCTTTACAGCCAGCGCAGCCGAAACTACCAGGTACTGAATGGGCACAACCGGGTGATCGGTCATAATGGCAAACCGGACGCCTGCCCTGGCCAGGATCGATGCCGCATCCAGTGTTATCCCCTGCAATTCCACCTTGGCCCGGTTCGAAAGCAACGGGCCGATTACCACCGGGATCCCCTTTTCAGCCAGCTTATCAGCCACCAGGTGCCCCTCGGTACAGTGTTCGATGACAAGATTAACCTTGAACTCTTCGGCGATACGAACTGCAGTCATGATATCATCGGCACGGTGGGCATGCACCCTAAGGGGCACCTCCTGTTTTAAAACTCTGGCCAGCGCCTCCATTTTTAAATCCCTCTCCGGCTCTTTCTTTTTTGAGTAATCTTGCGCCCGGGCCAGAGACTCCCTCAGGATGGCCGCTGAAGCCATGCGAGTTACCGGAGCAACCTTCTTTTCACGACCATAGCTGCGCTTGGGATTCTCTCCAAGGGCGGCTTTTAGACCGGCCGGAAAACGGACGATCATATCATCCACCACCGTACCCCGGGTTTTCAGGGCAACCATTTCGCCACCGATTATATTTGTGCTTCCCGGGCCTGTTACAACAGTGGTAACACCTCCGCTTAGAGCGTCGCGGAAACCAAGGTCGGCAGGGTTTACAGCATCAATGGCCCGCAAGTGCGGAGTTACGGGGTCCGTATTCTCGTTACAATCGTCCCCTTCCTCACGGTATATTTCCTCCATAATTCCCAGGTGACTGTGAGCGTCAATCATTCCGGGAAGAATTGTTTTTCCCGTCAGGTCTACAACCTCAAAGCCCGGGGGAACCACCAGTCCTTCTTTAACGTCAATAATTTTTTCTCCTTCAACAAGAACCGTTCCCTTTTCCAGCGGCGGTCCTGCCATAGTAATAACCCTTGCACCAGTAAAAGCCAGCAAAGTAGTCCCTCTTCCTTCCTTGTATGGCATAATTTTGTCATAAGAAATTTCTCAAAATATCAGTCAGGACCTGCATATTTAAACAAAGGATTCGTTTAACTGCTAACTTTCTCCGAATAAAGCTCAATTCCTTTAGTCAAATTTCGACTTTAAACTGGTTTATCTGCATAATCTAGCTGCTTCAACCAGGGAGTAAAAAATGTTCAAAAAACGGGCATCTTGTTTCCATAATTCTTCGGGATGGAACTGAACACCCAGAGCATAACCGTTCCGGCTCTCCAAGCCCTCTATTACGCCGTCGGGCGAACGGGCAGTCACCATAAACAATCCGGAAACCTTTCCCACCGCCTGGTGGTGAAAACTATTAACCCTGATTTCCAATCCCAGGAGGCTGGCCAGAAGGCTGCCAGGATTAATCCGCAATCCGTGGGTGGGGTGCCAGCGCGGAGCGTCCTGGAAGTGCTTTAGGGGGTCCCTGACGGACAGGGAGAGATCCTGGCAGATATCACCCCCGGCAGCAACGTTGAGGATTTGAAGCCCACGGCAAATGCCCAGCACAGGAATCCCGGACTTAAGGGCTAGCCGTGCCAGCTCCAGCTCAAAAGCATCCCTGCGGGGACTGACCCAACCCATCAGGGGGTGTGGTTCCTGGCCAAAAAAAGAAGGATCGATATCCCCTCCGCCGGATAAAAGCAGTCCATCCAGCCTTTTTAGATAATCCTTTTCCAGCCCTGGCATTTCAGGAAGCAACAGGGGCAGACCCCCTGCCGCCGCCACTGCAGCAGCATAGGGCTCGTTTAAGTACAGCCTGCAGCCGTCCCGGCTTGCTGCACAGGTAATACCAATTACAGGCCGCAATTTTTAATCCCCGTCCCTAATCATGTCCTTTTATAATATATAGGCACCGCTGAACTGGAATTACCCTGTAAAAAACAGAAAATCCTTTCCTGGGAAAGGATTAATAATGTTATAAATAAAGTGGTAAATATTAAATTCCCTGAAGAATCTTATATATCAACCAGACCCAGACTTATTTCCATCGCCTGGTTAACCTTGGCCATCATATCGGCCTCAAGGGAAGTTACTTTTTCCATCAGCCTGCTTTTGTCAATAGTTCTGATTTGCTCCAGAAGGATGACCGAGTTTTTTTCCAGACCGCCTGGAGATGCCGGCATTTCAACATGAGTGGGCAACCTGGATTTCTCGATATGTGATGTAATTGCCGCCACTATTGTGGTCGGGCTGTACTGGTTCCCAATATCGTTCTGAATAATAAGCACCGGCCTGGTACCACCCTGTTCGGAACCGACAACCGGGCTCAGATCTGCGTAAAAAATATCACCCCGACGAATTAGCATTATTTAACCTCCGGAACAGGCATTTCAATGATGCTTGCTGCTTCTGCTTCCAGGCGATAATGCTCCACTGCCAGGGCCAGGTTGATTCTTGCCATCTCCAGGTATCCTTTCTTCATCTGCTCTCTCAAAAGACGTCTTTTTCTTTCTGCAATATATAGCTTCATGGCCTCCCGGATAAACTCGCTGCGGTTAAGTTGTTCTGCGGCCGCTATCCCGTCCACCTCCGCCAGAAGTGTATCGGGCAGGCTAATCATAACTCTCTTAAGCTGGGACATTGCCGTCCTCCTCCATGAAGCCGGTTTAATATACCTTATTATATACACTATCGCATTAATTATGTCAATAACACATGTCTTACTAACAACAGCACAAATCCGTCCAAACCGGTCAAACAGGCTGGTGTTTTACCGCCCCTGGCCCTCTGGACAGAACTACTTTCCCGGTGCGCACCATTTCAACAATACCATAGTCTTCAAGCACCGAGCAAAGGGCGGTAATTTTTTTCTCATCACCCAGGATTTCTATAATCATAGTTTCTTTATTTACATCAATAATATTAGCCCTGAACACTGAAACAAGGTTGACGATGTCGGACCTGCGGTTTGGTTCCGCCCTTACTTTAACCAGGGCAAGCTCCCGCTCAACAGATTCCTCCGACTTAAGCTCCACGACTTTAATCACGTCAACAAGTTTGGAAAGCTGCCTCATCACCTGATTCAGGACCTGGGTATCACCCTGCACAACAAGGGTGATGCGGGTCACATCCGGTTCCTCCGTATAACCGGCTGCAATACTTTCAATATTGAAAACCCGCCGGCTCAGTAGCCCTGATATGCGGGCAAGAACACCAGGTTTATTGACTACCAGAACTGCAAGCGTACTCTTCAAGATAACCCTCCTAGCGCCCTGTTACGCGTTTTTTTTATTTTATCACAAAAGTTGATTAAATGTTTTTTAAAATTTGCCTGCATCAATCCAATGTCACCTTTCTGCCTCTCAATTAACATATAAATAAAGAAGCCCCTAACGGGCTCCTCTTTTCGCATTTAAAGGGTGAACCGGCAAACCAGCTGGCAGCTTCAGTTGCCGTTTATCCTCCCTTTTACTCTTTTTTCTTACCACGGCTAAGATCAACCCCCGGCTGGTGTCTCCATCAGGTAGCGGTGACACTCTGCGGCAGCCCCGCGCCCCTCGTTGATGGCCCACACAACAAGGCTCTGTCCCCGGCGCATGTCGCCAGCTATAAAGACTCCCTTGATATTGGTGGAGAATGTATTGTCCATGGCCCTGGCGTTAGGAGCAGTGTCGTGCTCCACACCAAGCTGGTCCAGGAACATTCTTTCCGGACCGGTGAAGCCCATGGCCAGCAGCACCAGCTGGGCGGGCCAGACCCTTTCCGTACCCGGAAGCTCCCTGGGTAGTGGGCGGCCACAGTCATCTTTGATCCACTCCACGTTCACCGTCTCCACTTCCTTGACCCTGCCGGAGCCGTCTCCAACTAATCTTTTCACTTTAATACAGTAGTGCCGCGGGTCTTTACCGAAAAGACAGGCAGCTTCCGCCTGACCGTAGTCCTCCTTAAAAACTCTGGGAAACTGCGGCCAGGGGTTCTCTTCACTGCGCTTGTCGGGCAGCCTGGGCATAATCTCGAACTGGTTGACGCTTTTGCACTTTTGGCGCAGGGCTGTGGCCACACAGTCCGTACCTGTATCACCGCCGCCTATGATAAGGACATCCTTGCCGTAGGCAGAGATATATTTTCCGTCGGACAGATTGGAATCCAGCAGGCTTTTTGTAGTCGATTTCAGGTATTCAACCGCAAAATGGATCCCTTTCAGGTTTCTGCCTTCCACCTGCAGATCTCGCGGCTGGCTGGCTCCCCCGCAGAGGACGACAGCATCGAAATCCTTAAGCAATTGCTCTGCAGGATAGTCCTTGCCCACCTCTGTGCAGGTAATAAAGGATACCCCTTCTTCAGCCAGCAACTCGACCCTCCTCAGCACAATCCGCTTGTCGAGCTTCATGTTGGGAATACCGTACATCAGCAGGCCGCCGATCCGGTCGGACCGTTCAAAAACAGTAACCCAGTGACCGGCCCTGTTTAGTTGAGCCGCACAGGCGAGGCCGGAGGAACCTGAGCCGACAACAGCAACCCTTTTACCTGTCCGTTTTAAAGGCGGCCTGGGCCTGATCCAGCCCTCCTCAAAGGCTTTGTCAATGATGGCACGCTCAATTATCTTCGTTGTTACCGGTTCTGAGGCAAGACCGGCGGCACAGGCCCCTTCACAGGGAGCCGGGCATACCCTGCCGGTAAACTCGGGGAAGTTATTTGTTTTCAGCAACCGTTCTAAGGCTTCCCTCCATAAACCCCGGTACACCAGGTCATTCCATTCGGGCACCAGGTTGTGGTTGGGACAGCCTGAAACCATCCCGTTAATAAGTATGCCGCTGTGACAAAAAGGTGTGCCGCAATTCATGCAACGCCCGCCCTGTGCTTTTAGTTTTTCCTCCGGCAGGCTCATGTGAAACTCTTCCCAGTCATTAAGTCGCTCCAGCGGAACTCGCTCCCCCGGGAGTTCCCTCCGGTATTCCATAAATCCGCCTGGTTTACCCATGATCTTTCCCCCCATCAACATTGCCGGCTAATTGCCGCTGACCCGGGATACATCTTTAAGATTCTCTTCAAAAGCAACCATAACCGCCTCGTCTTCACCAAGGCCAAGCTTCCGGGCCCGTTTAATCGCTTCGATCATGCGCTTGTAGTCCCTGGGAATAACCTTTACAAATTTGCTCACGCTATCTTCCCAGGTTTCCAGAATTGCTTCGGCCCGCCGGCTCCGGGTATACTCCCAGTGCTTCCGGAGCATTTGCCAGACTTCTTCTATTTCCTGGGCTTCTTCCAGGGCTTCCAGAGTAACCATCTGGTGGTTGCAGCGCAGCGGGAACGTCCCGTCCTGATCCAGCACGTAGGCGATACCGCCCGACATGCCGGCCGCAAAGTTTCTGCCGGTAAGCCCGAGGACAACCACGCGCCCGCCGGTCATGTATTCACAGCCGTGGTCGCCGACACCCTCCACCACCGCCTTTGCACCGCTGTTCCGGACACAGAAGCGCTCGCCAGCCACGCCGCAGATGTAGGCCTCTCCAGAAGTTGCCCCGTACAATGATACATTGCCGACAATGATGTTTTCCTCCGGCGCAAAAGTCACACCGGCAGGCGGCGTAACAATCAGCTTGCCGCCTGAAAGGCCTTTGCCGAAATAGTCATTGGCGTCTCCTGCCAGGGTCAGGGTAATACCTCTGGGAATAAAGGCACCGAAGCTCTGTCCTGCCGAACCGTCAAAATGCAAGCAGATTGTGTCCTCGGGCAGCCCCTCCCCGCCGAAACGCCTGGTAATCTCATAGCCAAGAAGGGTGCCCACCGCACGGTTGGTGTTTCTAACCGGCAGCCTGGCTTTTACCGGTTCCCGGCGCTCCAGGGCGGGCCTGCAGATTTTCAGCAGCACCTGCCGGTCCAGAGATTTTTCTAAATGATGCTGCTGCTTAACGCTGCAGTACCTACCCCTGCCGGAGGGTACATCCGGCTGCCGGAGCAGAGCCGAGAGATCCAGTCCCCTTGCCTTCCAGTGCTCTATGCCCTGCATTTGCTGCAGCACGTCGCTCCGACCGACCATTTCGTTGATCGTTCGGAAACCCAGCTCTGCCATAATCTCGCGCATTTCCTGGGCAATAAAGCGCATGAAATTGACCACGTGCTGCGGGTCCCCTTTAAAATTTTTGCGCAGGGCGGGATTCTGGGTCGCAATGCCGCAGGGACAGGTGTCCAGGTTGCAGACCCTCATCATGACGCAGCCCAAAACAACCAGGGGGGCAGTGGCAAACCCGTATTCCTCCGCGCCGAGCAGTGTGGCAATGACCACGTCCCGGCCCGTCATCAGCTTGCCGTCCACTTCAATCACGACCCGGTCGCGCAGGTTATTCAGCATCAGGGTTTGGTAGGTTTCGGCCACACCCAGTTCCCAGGGGAGTCCGGCATGATTGATGCTGGTCCAGGGCGATGCTCCGGTGCCCCCGTCATAACCGCTGATTAAAATCACATCGGCCCGCCCCTTGGTTACACCGGCGGCAATGATGCCCACGCCTACTTCCGAAACAAGCTTGACGCTTATCCGGGCACCGGGATTGGAGTGTTTTAAGTCATGGATAAGTTGGGCCAGGTCCTCGATAGAATAAATGTCATGGTGGGGCGGTGGTGAAATCAAGCCCACACCCGCCGTCGTACCCCGTACCCTGGCAATCCAGGGGTAGACCTTGCGGCCCGGCAGCTGCCCGCCCTCACCGGGCTTTGCCCCCTGGGCCATCTTTATCTGGATTTCATCTGCGCTGGCCAGGTATTCGCTGGTCACGCCAAATCTGCCCGAAGCCACCTGCTTAATGGCGCTGCGCAGGGAATCCCCGTTGGGAAGCGGCTTGTAGCGTGCCGGGTCTTCGCCGCCTTCACCCGTGTTGCTCTTACCGCCAATCCGGTTCATGGCTATGGCCAGCGCTTCATGGGCCTCTTTGCTGATGGAACCATAGGACATAGCTCCGGTTTTAAAGCGCCGGCAGATGGATTCCACAGGCTCGACCTCTTCAATGGGGATGGAGGGCAGGCCCTTTTTAAAGTCCAGGTACCTGCGCAGGGCGTTTTTCTGGCTGTCTATCTCTGCGGAATACTGTTTAAACAGTTGATAATCGTTCTTGCGGCAGGCTTGCTGCAGCAGCGTTATGGTCCGGGGGTTAAACATGTGCTCCTCGCCGCCATGCCGCCACTGGTAAGAAGAGCCGGAATCAAGGGTACCGTCGCAGCCTTCCTGGAAAACCCGCCGGTGGCGGAGCAGGGTCTCCCGGGCAATTTCAGCAAGCCCGAGGCCTCCGACACGGGAGGCAGTCCAGGTAAAATACCTGTCAATGACGGTAGGGTGGATACCCACTGCTTCAAAAATCTGGGCCCCGCAATAGCTCTGGATCGTTGAGATGCCCATTTTGGAAGCAACCTTGACCACACCCTTGATGGCGGCCTTGACATAGTTTTCCACTGCCTCCCTGGGCGTTACACCCGTAATTATCCCCCGCCGGACCATGTCTTCCAGCGTTTCAAAGGCCAGATAGGGGTTGACGGCGCTGGCGCCGTAACCCAGCAATACCGCAAAGTGGTGGGTTTCACGGGGCTCTCCCGACTCCAGCAACAGACTTACCCTGTTCCGGGTCCCCTGCCGGATTAAGTGGTGGTGTAGCCCCGACACGGCCAGCAGTGCTGGAATTGGAGCGTTGTCTGCATCCACACCCCGGTCGGATAGAATTAACAGGTTGGCGCCGCTGTCAATCTGCCGGTCGGCCTCGGTAAAAAGGGAGTCCAGGGCCGCCTCCAGACCCCGGGTTCCTGCCGCTGCCTTAAAGAGGATGGGCAGGGTAACAGCTTTAAAGCCTTCCAGTTTCACATTCCTGAGCCTGGCCAGCTGCTCGTTGGTCAGAACAGGCGCCTTCAGCCTGATCCGCCGGCAGCTTTCGGGTTGTGGCTTAAGAAGGTTTTTCTCGGATCCTATGGTCGTCTCAACGGAAAAAATTATTTCCTCCCGGATGGAGTCTATGGGCGGGTTTGTCACCTGGGCAAAAAGCTGTTTAAAATAGTTATACAGTAACTGGGGTTTATCCGAGAGCACCGCCAGGGACGCATCATTGCCCATGGAACCCACCGGCTCAACCGCATCCCTGGCCATTGGCTCCAGGATTTTGAAAAGATCTTCGTGGGTATAGCCGAAGGTTTGCTGCCGCAAAAGCAGCGACTCGCCTTCAGCTCCCGTGATAAACCCGGCCGGCGACAGTTCCTCCAGGTCCACCAGGTACTGGTTCAGCCACTGGCGGTAGGGGTGTTCCGCGGCAATCCGCTGCTTCAACTCTTCGTCACTGACGATCCTGCCCTCTTCTGTGTCCACCAGCAGCATGCGTCCGGGCCGGAGCCGCTCCTTCAGCACGATGTCCCCAGGAGGAATATCCAGCACACCCACTTCGGAGGCCATCACAATCAGATCGTCTCTGGTCACATAATAGCGGGAGGGTCTCAAGCCGTTCCGGTCGAGCACCGCACCAACCAGCGTGCCGTCGGTAAAGACTATGGAGGCTGGGCCGTCCCAGGGCTCCATAAGACAGCTATGGTATTCATAGAAGGCCTTCTTTTCGTCACTCATGCTTTCGTGGTTGGACCACGGCTCAGGTATCATCATCATCACCGCATGGGGCAGGGAGCGCCCAGTGAGAGCAAGAAACTCCAGGCAGTTGTCAAACATGGCCGAGTCGCTGCCGTTCTGGTCAATTACGGGAAAAACCCTTTTTAGATCCTCGCCAAATAATTCTGTTTCACAGCTGGACTGGCGGGTATACATCCAGTTGATGTTCCCGCGCAGGGTATTGATTTCCCCGTTATGAATCAAATAGCGGTAAGGGTGGGCACGCTCCCAGCTGGGAAAGGTATTGGTGCTGAATCTTGAATGAACAAGGGCCAGAGCCACTTCCATGTCGGGATCATTTAAATCAGGGTAATACTCCGCCAGCTGTTCCGGCACAAGCATGCCCTTATAAACTATGGTTCTGCAGGAGAAGCTGGGAAAGTAAAACCTTCCGCCTTCTTGCAGGCACTTAACCCCAATTTCCTTTTCAGCCCGTTTCCGGATCACATACAGCTTGCGCTCAAAGTCCAGCTGATGATCAAAACCGGGGCTCCCGGCGACGAAAACCTGACGGATATAGGGCTGGGTCAGCTTAGCCGTTTCACCCAGGGAAGCGTCGTTTACCGGTACCGTACGCCAGCCCAGGAGGGTCTGACCCTCTTCCTGGATGATTTTTTCGAGTAATTTCTCGCACTTTTCCCGCCTGTCCCGCTGGTGGGACAGAAACAGCATGCCGATCCCGTATTTCCCTTCGGCCGGCAGCCGGAAACCCAGCTTGGCGCATTCATTCTCGAAGAAGGCATGGGGAATCTGCATCAGGATGCCGGCGCCGTCCCCTGTATTCTGCTCGGAACCCCTGGCCCCGCGGTGGTCGAGATTTACCAGTACGGTCAGGGCTTTCCGGATAATATCATTTGATTTCCTGCCTTTGATGTTGGCTACAAAACCGATGCCGCATGCATCATGTTCAAATTGCGGGTCATAAAGACCCTGTTTGGGTGGCAGTCCATATTTATTCATGTTAAGTACCCTTTCTAATTCCATAATTAGAAAAGAAAAAGGCCCACCACAGGCATGCCGGAATAAAGCAGCTGTGGTTAAGGCCTCATTGCCCAAAACCTGGATACAACATTGTACCCGCTATTTATTGATCATGTCTTGCTGGAAAACACTTCTAAATAATCGAATAACAGCTAAAACTTGGTCAGGTACTCCTCAAGTTCCCAGGGATGGACCATTGTGCGGTAGCGTTCCCATTCGATTCTCTTTGCTTCCACAAAGCGTTGCAGGACATGCTCGCCAAGGGCCTCCTGGATAACCTTATCCTTTAAAAGCTCCGCCAGGGCCTCGCTAAGGCTGCCCGGCAAAAGGCCAATACCCATCTGCTCCCGCTCTAAGGGGGTCATCTCGTAGATGTTCCGGTTGCAGGGCTTGGGCGGCAGGATTTTATTCCGGATTCCGTCCAGGCCGGCTTTGAGACAAACCGCCAGGGCCAGGTACGGGTTACAGGAGGGATCAGGGCTTCTCAATTCGATCCGGGTGGAAGGACCCTTCTTGGCCGGAATCCTGATCAACGGGCTTCTGTTCTGTGCCGACCAGGCGATATAGACCGGCGCCTCGTACCCTGAAACCAGGCGCTTATAGGAGTTTACCGTCGGGTTGACCACCGCCGTGATGGCTTTGGCGTGGCTCATCAGGCCCCCGATGTAATACAGGCACTCCTGGCTCAGTCCGTCCGGCGCCTGCGGGTCGAAAAAGGCGTTTTCCCCGTTTTTCATCAGGGACTGGTTTAAGTGCATCCCGGAACCGGCAATCCCATAAATCGGCTTCGGCATAAAAGTGGCGTGCAACCCGTGCCGCTGGGCTATGGAACGAACCACAAGCTTGAAAGTAACAATCTTATCAGCTATATCCAGAGCATCCGAATATTTGAAGTCAATCTCGTGCTGGCCGGGGGCCAGTTCATGGTGAGAGGCCTCAATCTCAAAACCCATTTGTTCCAGGACCAGGACCATATCGCGGCGGGCGTCTTCACCAAGGTCAACCGGAGCCAGGTCAAAATACCCGGCATTATCATGGGTGATAGTTGTAGGCCTTCCTTCCTTGTCGACATGGAAGAGGAAAAACTCCGCTTCCGGCCCCACATTCATGGTGTAGCCCATTTGCTCGGCTTCTTCAATAACTTTGATCAGGACATTGCGGGGATCACCACAAAATGGAGTACCGTCCGGATTGTAAATATTGCAAATC
>LFSA01000092.1 GCA_001512635.1 Pelotomaculum sp. DTU098
CCAAACTATTGGAGAGAGTTCCATAAAGTGGGAAAGGCCCACATTGACTTGACACAAACCATAGAATGCGGGTAAATTGACAACATAGTTGCGTGAAGTTATAATTAGTTGTAATTTGTCTATGGAGGGAGACGGTACATGGGGTCTATGTTCGGAACTGATGGGGTTAGAGGTGTGGCCAACCGGGACCTCACTCCCGACCTGGCTTTTAAGCTGGGCCGGGCAGCGGCCTATGTTCTGGCCAGGGACAACGCCAATACCAGGATGGTGATCGGCAGGGATACCAGAATATCCGGCGACATGCTTGAAGCCGCCCTGGTGGCGGGGATCTGTTCCGCCGGGGTGGACGTCTTAAAAGTAGGGATCATGCCCACGCCGGCTATTGCCTACCTCACCCGGGAACTCAAAGCAGCGGCCGGAGTTGTGATCTCGGCTTCCCACAACCCGGTGGAGGACAACGGGATCAAGTTTTTCGGCACCAGCGGCTACAAACTGTCCGATGAAACAGAGACTGAGATTGAAGCCCTGGTCCTGGACAACTGCACCGGTGTTCCCTGTCCCGTGGGAGCGGGTGTCGGCCGGGCCTACCAGGTACAGGACGCCGCCGAACGTTACATCAACTATGTCTGCAGTACTGTGAACACGGATTTCAAGGGCTTAAAAATCATGGTGGACTGCGCCAACGGCGCCGCCTATGACGTGGCGCCCCGGATTTACAGAAAGCTGGGCGCGGAAGTAATCCCCATCTTTAACTGTCCGGATGGTGTGAACATCAACAACTGCTGCGGCTCCACCCACCCGGAAGCATTGATGGAAGCCGTTACTGCCAATGGGGCCGATTTGGGCTTGGCCCACGACGGTGATTCCGACCGGGTCCTGGCGGTTGATGCCGCCGGCAGGCTGGTGGACGGCGACCAGATCATGGTGATTTGTGCCAAGCACCTGAAGGAAAAGGGCCAGCTGGAAAAGGACACTGTTGTGGTCACCGTGATGAGCAACCTGGGGCTGCACCTGTCCCTGCGCAAAGCACAAATCAAGGTAATTGAAACGAAAGTGGGAGACCGCTACGTGTTGGAGGAACTACTGAGGACAGGCGCCCGGTTGGGCGGTGAACAGTCCGGCCACATTATTTTTCTGGACCACAACACCACCGGTGACGGGATTATAACCGCACTGCAGCTGCTTTCCGTGATAAAGGAAAGCGGGCAATCCCTGGAAAGCCTGGCAAGCCAGATGGAGCGCCTGCCCCAGTTGCTGGATAATGTCCGGGTGGCTGACAAAAAAGCGGTTATGAACAGTCCCCTTCTGGCCAGCGCCATTGCAAGGGAAGAAAAACTGCTCGACGGTAACGGGCGCATCCTTGTCCGGCTCTCCGGCACGGAGCCTCTGGTGAGGGTAATGGCAGAGGGAAGAGATATGGAGCAGTTGAAGGCAATTATTGGAAGGCTGACAAATGTAATAAGGGAAATTGAGAATAATTAAAGGGGTGGAATAATCAGATAAAAGGAAGTAAAAGATAAAATTAAATAACCAAGCGCCAGAACCCGTCCCGGTGACAGGTTTGGAATCCGGGATTAAGGAAGGGATTTTTTTAAGGAACATTGTTTGGCAGTTGACCAGCAAAGTACTTAATCCCTTGTCTTTCAGGGTTGACGAGGAGGGGGTTAATANNGGAGGGGGTTAATCGAAATTTTTCGGCGGGTGCCCCCCGGTCAGGCCGGACCGTCAGCGGCAGAACAAAACCGCCGGGTAACCAGCGGGACAAATATGCCTGCGGCCATAAACGGGTATTAATTTGTCGGTGTGTTGATTCGGTGTATTAATATGTCGGTGGCTTAGTGTTGCCTTTTTTAGGTGACCCCGATTAATGTGCTATTTCTTGCCGGCGCCTGGTCAAGCCCGGCATTTTCTGCTTTTTTTGAGAAGAGATCAGGAGGTCATGTACAATGTGTGGCATTGTAGGATACATCGGCCCCCGGAAAGCTGTTCCTATTTTAATAGAGAGCATGGAGAAACTGGAGTACCGTGGTTACGACTCAGCGGGGTTGGCTATCCCCGGGCAGGATGAGCTGCTTGTCTTGAAGAAGGAGGGCAGGCTTGACGCCCTTAAGGAAAAATTGAACGGGCAGAGCTATGACGCCAGAGCGGGGATAGGCCACACCCGCTGGGCCACCCACGGCGAGCCCTCTGACATAAACGCCCATCCCCATACCGACTGCACCGGACAGTTTGCTGTGGTGCATAACGGGATTATTGAGAATTACATGAGCCTGAAAGAATGGCTCCAGTCCGAAGGAGGGCACACCTTTTGCTCCCAGACCGACACCGAGGTCCTGCCCCACCTGGTGGAACACTACTACGAAGGGGACCTGGTGGAGGCAGTCCTAAAGGCTGTGCCTAAGCTGGAAGGCTCCTTCGCCATGGCTGTAATTTCCGCCAGAGAGCCGGGGAAACTGGTGGCCGTCCGCCAGGACAGCCCCCTTGTGGTGGGACTGGGTGAAGGAGAATACTTCCTGGCCTCGGACATCCCTGCTGTTTTAAAGCACACCCGTTCTATCTATATCCTCGACTACGGGGAAGTGGCTGTGCTGGAAGCCGGCGGGGTTGAGGTCCTTGACCTGAAGGGCAGCAGGGTGGAGAAAAAAGTAACAGAGATTAAATGGAAGGCCGAGGAGGCTGAAAAGGGCGGCTATGAACATTTCATGCTGAAGGAGATCCACGAGCAGCCCAGAGCCCTCAGGGACACCCTGGGCGGCCGGATTTCTGCGGACGGTGTCAGCGTTGTCCTTGATGAAGTGAGCATCAGCCCCGAAGAAATCAGGGGACTTAAAAAAATCTTCGTGACCGCCTGCGGTACGGCCTACCACGCCGGCCTGGTGGGTAAATACGTTATTGAAAGGCTGGTGCGGCTACCGGTGGAAGTGGACATCGCCTCGGAGTTCCGCTACCGCCAGCCCATCATTGAGCCGGGCACCCTGGTGGTGGTCATCAGCCAGTCCGGCGAGACCGCCGACACCCTGGCCGCAATGCGGGAAGCCAGACGGCAGGGGGCCAGGGTTGTGGCTGTGACCAACGTGGTGGGCAGTTCCGTAGCCCGGGAGGCCGACGACGTTATCTACACCTGGGCCGGTCCGGAAATTGCTGTGGCCTCCACCAAGGCCTACACCACCCAGTTAATGTCCATGTACCTGCTGGCCCTTTACCTGGCTGCCCTGCGGGGGATACTGGAGCCCGGGAAAATTGGCGGGCTCCTGGCCGAGATGAAGAACCTGGCCGCCAAGGCCCAGAGAGTTCTGGACAACTCTCCGGTAATCAGGGAATTCGCCGGGGAAATCGCCGCCAGCAGAAGCATCTTCTACCTGGGCAGGGGACTGGACTACGCCGTGGCCATGGAAGGGGCCCTTAAACTTAAGGAGATTTCCTACATCCACGCCGAGGCTTATGCCGCAGGCGAGCTGAAGCACGGCACCCTGGCCCTGATCGAAGAGGACGTGCCGGTGGTGGCCCTGGCCACCCAGGAGGCCCTTATCGATAAAATGGTCAGCAACATCCAGGAGGTCAAGGCCCGGGGCGCCTCCGTGCTGGCTTTGGCCATGGAAGGCCTGGAGGAAGTGGAGAAGGTGGCCAATAGCGTCGTTTACATCCCCAGGACCCACCCGCTCCTGTCGCCGGTCCTGAGCGTAATCCCGCTGCAGCTGCTGGCCTATTACACGGCCGTAGCCAGGGGCTGTGACGTGGATAAGCCCAGAAACCTGGCCAAGTCGGTGACTGTGGAGTAGAGGGCGGGTTTAAAACCCGTGGAGTTGTATAATTCAAATAAACTCCACTCCGTAATAATAAACTTCGCTCTATAAAAATAAAGTTCGTTCCAAAATCCCGTAGTCGAAGCAGGAAAAATCCTGAA
>LFSA01000125.1 GCA_001512635.1 Pelotomaculum sp. DTU098
TCCAGCATGTTAAGTTTATTGTAATAAAAATTGAGTCAACTTACAACCAAAACAGACAGGTCTGGGGAAAAGGTGTTGGAAAAATCTTTTAATAGAAAGGCAAAATTATACAATTAATAGCAACTTGGGAACATAATACCATGCATGGGAGGAATGATTGAGAACAATGTCGAAAAATATAATACCTCATTTTGAGTTTTCCCCTTAAAATAGAGGTCTGTTCAACCGTATAAAGGAGTAAGGGAAAACCTTTATTACTTTTTACGGGAAAGAGGTGAGCACCTTCAAGAGAAGGGGTGTGTAAGCTTGTTTCCTGCACAGGATTTGGATAATACTGTTAAGAGAATCAAGCAGGGGGACCAACTGGCCCGGGAGGATTTCCTGGAAAGCTACAAACCCTTTATTTTTAAGGCAGCCTGTAAATTTTGCAAACGTGGGTTGGATTGGGGCAGGGATGATGAATTAGCCATCGCTCTGATTGCCTTTAATGAGGCCATAGACCGCTACCGGGAAGACAGTGGCGTTCCTTTTCTGGCCTTTGCCAGGCTGGTTATAGTCAGCCGGCTAAAAGATTACTTCAGGCGTGAAAACAGGGCCGACGCCGAAGGTCTGTCACTGGAGGCGGACAGACAGAACAATTTGGAGTGCGCCAGGTCCTGGGAAGCCTACCTGGAAGAAGAAGCCAGCAGGGAAAGGGAAGAAGAAATAAAGGAATATGAGGTTTTATTGAGCAGTTACGGGGTAACCTTTGAGGACCTGGTCAAGTGTTCGCCGCGGCACCGTTCTACCCGCCTGTCCCTTCTGCATGCAGCGCAGGAACTGGCGAACAGCAATCAACTGCTCAATGAACTCAAGACTAAAAAAAAGCTCCCTTTAATAGATCTGGAAAAGATAACGGGAGTGAGCCGTAAAACCCTTGAAAGAGGCAGAAAGTATATCATTGCCATGGCTTTATTGATTAGTAAGCGGGAAGAGTATTTATACTTGAGTTCTTATCTGATATTGCCTTCTCCGGCTGAAAAGGGGGTGCCAGAAAAATGATGAAAGAACGAGGGATGGTTGTCAAAGTAAAAAGCAACTCGTGTATTGTTCTTACGCCTGAAGGAGAATACCGGGAAGTGCCCCTGACCGAAGGTTCAAGAGCTAGGGTTGGCCAGGAAATACAAATTCCCCAAAGAAAAACCATTCCATATTTTAGATTTCTGATGGTTGCAGCTTCTCTCCTGGCTGTGGTAGTTCTTGCGGGCCAGTTCTTTCCTTTGGCGCCGCCTGCGGCTGCTTACCTGACCATTGACATCAACCCCAGTGTTGAGCTGGGGGTTACTGCCAGCGAAAAGGTGGTTTCCGCAAGGGGCCTTAACCCCGATGGAGAGCGGATTCTGGCAAAGGTCACGGTAAAAGGATTGAAATTGTCTGATGCGGTTGACCGGATTGTAAGTCAGGCCGTGACTGACCAGTTCCTCAATGACATTGATGAGAATATAATTCTGGCTACACTTACCGTAGAAGAAAATCAGGAACCCCTCGTGGCTCTGGATACTGTTTACGAAGCCATTGAAAAACCGGTAAGATACAGCGGTATCCTGGCAGAAATTATAATCGAACCGGTAACGCCAAAGATGCGCGAAGACGCAGCGAAAACCGGGCTTTCCACCGGAAAGTTCCTGGTGCTCAAGAAGTCTGGCGAAAAAGGCGTACCGGTCAGCGTGGATGAAGTTGGAGGATCGAGCCTCGGAAGCCTTGAAAAGACAAAAAAAATAAGCATCATTGAGCTGTTAAAGGAAAACGGGATAAACGCGGCAGAAAGAAGTGTTGAGGCAGAAAAGAATGCGAACTCCAGGAAAGAACGGTCAGGCATTTACTACGATGGCCGTAAGAAAGCTACGGGGTCTGTGACATTTACAGAAGGGAAAACGATTAAAGCTGAGGCGAAGCAGGAAAAGGACAAGGAAAAGGATAAGGACAAGGGTAAAAAAGAAACGCCGGGTAGGAGCGATGAAAAAAATAGAGATAACCCAAGGAATGTCCCCGGCAACAATGGTAACAACAAAAACGATAAAGATAAAAACAACAAAGACAGAAACGATTATGATAGAAACGATCAGGATAGAAAGAATAAAAAAAAAATGAACGGAAATAAAGAGGACAAAGAGAATAACAACCACAAGAATAACGACGGGAATAACAAAGATAAAAGCGATAACTGGAAAAATAACCAAAACGATAATGATGGTGATAATAACAGGGACAGGCCAGGGGAAAATGAAAGCTGGTCCAGACAAAGGGCTGAATTAACAGGAAACAAATTAACAGGAAACAGCAGGGATGTATTAAGAGTGCCCTTAAGGTGGCAGCTGGAATTACCTGGTATTAACCTGAATCCCCAGAAATAAATGGTATTCTGTAACCGCCTCTCAGGTCAGTACTGAAGGCGGTTTTTTTTATGGGGTACATCATTAAAGGGCAGAAGAAAATTCCTGTCAATTTGCTTCCGGGCAAAATAAACTAATCAGGGGTGCATTTGTAGATTCGCCGGTTTAGGGCATGCTCCAGGCGGGACATGATGCCCTACTCAGGAGAAAAGGCTGGTGATATGCAGGAATACTGCCGTTACCGCTGCTGCCATTACCGGCCCGCAGGGAGTTCCCCTAAGCAGCAGGATACCCAGCACGCTTCCCACCGTCAGCCCAAAAATAATCTCAGGGTTTAAGTTCATCAGGTTGAGCCCATCACTATTGAGCTTGGTAGCCAGCGCTCCCGCTACCAGCGCATAGATACCTTTTAAGGAAGCCAGGGAATGGAGGTCTTTGGTAGTAAGTCTCTCTGTGGCAACCGGAGTCAGGATGTGCAGCATTAAAAGAACCAGACCAATTTCCAGGCCCCGTTCTTCCAGAACCGGCAGGAGGATTTGATCCAACCTGAAATAACGAATGCATAACAGGATGCAGGCGGACGTCACCACCAGGTTGGAACGCCCGAAAAGGCCAAGGAATAATAAAATGATCAGGATTAACTCGGGAGAAGTAAAACCCCAGATATCGCTGTTCAACTGAATCATCTCCCTGCTGGCTATACCAGGTCACACCTGGTTTACGTAGCGCGAAAAAACAGATGGCATGATTGGATGAACAAACACGAATTATAAACAAAGTGTCATATTGTTATCACTTGCCATTGGGTTGCTTATAGATTAGGGCAGTTAGTTTTTATGATAGATTATGCCTGAATGACCACAATATTACATTGATTGCCTGGCTACCTTTTCCGCTGCAGGCAATATTTTAGGCCTCAGAAGGTATTTGGGGAACAGAGTAAAAAATATTTCATCACAAATAATTTTTTAAAATGGAGGAATTGCACATGGCCAGGGGTTTACAGATAGGTATTGAAGGTTTGGCCCAGACGGTAGTCAGCGAATCAAACACAGCCATCTCCCACGGGAGCGGGTCAGTTAGTGTTTTTGCCACACCGGCCCTAGTGGCTTTGATGGAGAAGGCCGCCCTGTCCTCGGTTGAACCGTTGCTGGAAGAGGGGACTACCACCGTAGGGACCAGGGTGGACATTAAACACTTGGCAGCAACCCCCGTGGGTATGACTGTGGTGGCTACGTCCCGCCTGGTGGAAATTGACGGCAAACGCCTTGTTTTTGAGGTGGAGGCGAGGGACAATGTGGACCTGGTAGGCAAGGGCATCCACGAGCGCTTTATTGTTAAGACGGAAAGTTTCATGCGCCGGGTCCAGGATAAATTGACTAAAAATTAAGTCAAATTAAACCCTGATTCTGTTATAATTATTATAGATGATGATATAACTCAACCAAAGGGATGCTTTCCAAGGTCTAAAGCTTTTGGAAGAAGAGAGTCTCAATAAGGACCCAAATAGAGGATATTGTTAAGTTAACCTGAGGGGCAACGAACAACGCAACGCCGGGAGAGTCCTTCATTCACAATAAAATAGATGGTGGAGAGGATTGCTGAAATATAGGTATTGCTTGTTGCCACCGGGCTGGCTGACGAAAAAGGGATAATCCCGGCCGCCCTCATTATTTGTTGATAAACAGACTGATGGAGGGATTATACTTTTGCGCCTGCTTTATTTCACGGATACGCATATTCGATCCGTTAACCCAGTAAACCGCAGGGATGATTTCCTGAAGGCTATTGCGGCAAAGCTTTCAGAGATAGTTAAATTATGCCGTTTACTGAAAATCGACTATGTTATTCACGGGGGGGATATATTTGACCATCCCAACCCGGACCGCAGGTCCCTTGCTTTACTACAATGGTTTTTGAAAAAACTCGCCCTGCCGGTTTACTGTGTTGCAGGCAATCATGACCTGATCGACCAGCGACTGGACAGCCTTGACGGTACCGCCCTGGGTTACCTGGCCCGTAAGGAGTGGGTGCGTCTCCTGCAACCGGGAAAAATGATCTACCTCTCCAATAAGAATTGTGTGCTCCAGCTGAGTGGCCAGCATTATTACAGCGGTATTGACAGGCACGGCAACGGTGAGGTTTACATGGTCACTAAAAAGAACTGCGATCTGGCCATTCACGTGGTTCACGGTATGCTCCTGCCCAGGGCTTTTTCCGAAAAAGTACCCTGCACACTGATTTCCAGCGTAACTGCCACCGAAGCTGATTTTACCCTCGGTGCCCACGCCCACCTTGGATATCACGAGATTGAGGGGGGCAAACATTTCCTCAATCCCGGGGCGCTGGCCCGGGTGACAAACCTGGCCAGGGAACGGATCAGGATACCCCAGGTGCTTTATTTGGACCTCACTTCGGCAGATTATAATTACCAGTTCATTCCTTTGGGGGCTGCACGTCCGGGGGACGAAGTCATGGCCGAAAGCACCGGGGCAAACGCAGGCTAAAGGTAGCGGAACAGTCGCGCTCCGTAAATACAGAATTGTTAGGAGAGCCGCCTTTGTTGCACAAAGCAAAGGCGGCTCTTCTGTGAGTTGCTTCAAAGGATTTATTATTAAAAGCTCATGTCAAAACAGAACACCAGTTTGTTTTTTTAGCCTCTTCCTTAACAGTAAAAGGGTTTTCTGGTTTTTGAGGGAATTTAAATCTTCTGGAGAGATTTTTCCCCAAGCCTACCGGTTAAAAATACGTTGATTTAAGTGCAGGTGAAAGCCGTGACTATACGCTTTATTATCGGCAGGGCCGGCTCCGGAAAAACCCGCGCCTGCCTGGAGGAGGTGCGGGAAGAACTCCGGAAAAGCCCGGTAGGGCACCCGCTGATCCTGCTGGTGCCCGAGCAGGCCACCTTTCAGACAGAATACGAACTGGCCTCCACGCCCGGCCTGAACGGCTTCATCCGGGTCCAGGTGATTAGCTTCAGGCGCCTGGCCTACCGGGTTCTGCAGGAGGTTGGGGGCGCTGCCCGGGCGCACATCGGTGAGCTGGGCAAACGCATGATGCTACGCCGCTTGCTGGAGCGGCGCCGCGGTGAACTGAAAGTGTTCCGCCGCGCGGCCGGGCTGCCGGGCTTTGTCGATACCCTGGCCCGGGCCCTGGGCGAGTTAAAAACCTATTGCACCGCCCCGGAGGACCTGGACCGCGCTTCCTCCACCCTCAGGGAGGCCGGGGCGGGACTGCTGCCCGACAAGCTCGACGACTTAAGCCTGTTGTATGACAGCCTGGAGGAAGCCCTGGCCGGCCGTTTCACCGACCCCGACGACTACCTCAGCCTGCTGGCCGACCGCCTGAAGGATTCCTCCCTGGTTCGGGGGGCAGAAGTCTGGGTGGACGGCTTTACCGGTTTTACGCCCCAGGAGTTCCGGGTGCTGGCGGCATTGGCCCGGACTGCCCGCCGGGTAAACATAACCCTCTGCGCGGATCTGGCGGCGCTGACCGGCTACCGTGACGAGACCGATCTTTTTTACCCGGTCCGGGAAACCTACGATTCATTGTGCGCCATGGCCGCCCGGGAGCGCATTGCGCTGGAGGAACCCCTGATCCTGGAGGACGGGCCTCCGCGCCGTTTCCTTACCCCGGCCCTGGCCCGCCTTGAACAGTTTTTCTTCACTTACCCGGCTCCGCCCCCAGACTGTAGCGGGACCGGAGTTACCCTGGCCGCTGCGTTCAACCCCAGGGCCGAAGTGGAGGGGGTGGCCAGGGAAATTACAGCCCTTTGCCGGGATGAAGGCTTCCGCTACAGGGATATTGTGATCCTTTTACGTGATCTGGACGCCTACGCCGGCCTCCTCAGGGTGGTCTTTGCCGACCACGGGATCCCGGTTTTTCTAGACCACAAAAGAACGGCCATGCACCACCCCCTGGTGGAACTGATCCGCTCGGCGCTGGAGGTGCTGATCAGGGAATGGGCCTTTGATCCCGTCTTTCGCTACCTCAAGACCGACCTCACACCGCTATCCAGAGAGGAAGTGGACCTGCTGGAGAATTACGTGCTTGCCCACGGGATCCGGGGGAGCCGCTGGACTGATGACAGACCATGGGATTACCGCAGGCGGCTGACCCTGGAGGAGGACCGGGAGGCCACCGAAGCGGAGCTCGTAGAACTGGACCGGATTAACAGCCTGCGCCGGCAGGCCTCGGCAGCCCTGGCCGCTTTCTGCCGGGAGGCCGGTCAGGCCGCAGACGTGCGGGAAATGACAGCGGCCCTATTTAACCTGCTGGAAAGCCTGCAGGTAGCTGAACGCCTGGAGAGCTGGCGAAGCCGGGCGGAGGAGGAGGGGCGCCTGGAGGCCGCCCGGGAACACGTCCAGGTTTGGAACGGGGTGATCAACCTGCTGGATCAGGTGGTTGAAGCCCTGGGTGATGAGGCACTGACCCCTGAAGAATACGCAGCCATACTGGATACCGGGTTTGAAAGCATGAAACTGGCCCTGATTCCCCCCGGCCTGGACCAGGTGGTGGTGGGAAGCCTGGAACGCTCCCGGGTGCCGGAAGCAAGGGCCGCCTTTGTCCTGGGTGTTAACGACGGTGTATTGCCAGCCCGGCCTTCCGCCAAAGGCATCCTTTCCGAGGGGGAGCGGGAAAGGCTGGAGACGGTGGGCCTGAAGCTGGCCCCGGGATCCCGGCGCAGGACATTTGAAGAGCAGTACCTGGTTTACCTGGCCTTGACCCGATCTGCGGAAAAGCTCTATTTGACTTATCCACTGGCAGACAGTGAGGGCAGAGCTGTCATGCCCTCCGGGGTGGTGGCCCGGGTGAAGGAGCTGTTACCGGATGTGGAGGAGCGGGTCTGGCCGGTGGAGCCCAACGCAACCCTGGCGGACGATTTAACCTTCGTGAGCAACCCCGGCCGCGCCCTGTCCTACCTGGCGGCCCAGCTGCGGGAGGCCCGGGCCGGCCGCCCGGTGGACCCCCTGTGGTACGACGTTTACGACTGGTTTGTCCAGAGCGGCCGCCGGGAGGAATGCGCCCGGGTACTTGCCGGGCTCTTCTTCAGCAACCGGGAGGGCCGCCTGCCCCCCGGCCTGGGCCGGTCCCTCTATGGCCGCACCCTCAAAACCAGCATATCCGCCCTGGAGAAGTTCCGCTCCTGTCCCTTCGCTTATTTCCTGGCCCACGGTCTGGGCCTGCAGCAGCGGGCGGTTTACAGGCTGGGCGCGCCAGACCTGGGCAGGTTCTTTCATGCCGCCTTGAAGCTTTTCGGCGACCGCGTCCGTGAGCAGGGACTGGAATGGGGTAACTTAAACCGGAAGCAGTGCCGGGAAATGGCAGGCGAGGTGGTGGAACTGCTGGCCCCTCGCCTGCAGAGCGAAATCCTCTTAAGTTCCGCCCGGCACCGTTACCTTACCGGCAAGCTTAAGAGGACCGTGCAGCGGGCGGCCCTGGTCCTGGCCGAGCACTCCCGGCGGGGCCGCTTCCGGCCAGTGGGTCTGGAGCTGGCCTTCGGGCCGGGGGGAGACCTGCCCGCGGCGACCTTTATCCTGCGGGACGGCAGTGAGATGACGCTGGCCGGACGCATTGACCGGATCGACGCGGCGGCTGGGGAAGGAGGGGTCTACCTGAGAGTGATTGATTACAAGTCTGCCCGGACCACCATCAGGCTTTGCGATATTTATCACGGACTCAAGCTGCAGCTGCTGGCCTACCTGGATGTTGCCCTGGAGCACGCCCTGACCCTGGCAGGTGCGGAGGGCCTGCCCGGGGCCATCCTCTACTTTCGCCTGGACGATCCCTTCGTCAAAACAGACGGGCGGGTACCTGACGAAGCGGAGCTGGAAAAAAGGATCCTGCGGGAGCTGCGCATGACCGGCCTGATCCTGGCCGACCCGGAGGTGGTGAGGCTGATGGACGGAGAGGTAGAGGGCGACTCCGACCTGATCCCGGTACATATTAAAAAGGACGGGGAAATCGGCGCCCGTTCGGCTGTCCTCACCTCCGAGCAGTTTGAGCTGCTGCGGCGCTACATGCGCTACCAGCTGGTTTCGGCAGGCAGCGAGATCATGGATGGCGTGGTAGAGATCTCACCCTACCGCCTGGGTGCCTTCCGCTCCTGCCAGCACTGTTCCTTTAAACCGGTCTGTCAATTTGACCTTTTAATAGAAGGAAATAAGTATCGTCTGCTCCACCAGGAAAGGGACAGTGTGATCTGGAGCCGGCTGGCTGGACAGGGGGAGGGTGATGAAAGTGAGTAACCAGTGGACCCGGGAACAACTGGAAGCCATCGAAAGCCGGGGGCAGAACCTGCTGGTGGCCGCTGCTGCCGGGGCGGGGAAGACTTCCGTGCTGGTGGAGCGGATTGTGCGGCTGATCACGGACCCGGTTCAGCCCGTGGACGTCGACCGCCTTTTGGTGGTCACCTTTACCAACGCGGCTGCGGCGGAGATGAGGGAACGCATCGGCCGCTCCCTGAGGGAAGCCCTTGCCCGGCAACCGGACTCCAGGCACCTGCACAGGCAGCTGGCCCTGCTGGGGCGGGCCGGCATCAGCACCCTGCACTCCTTTTGCCTGGACCTGCTGCGTCAGCATTATTACCGGGTGGACCTGGACCCTTCCTTCCGGGTGGCAGATGAGACCGAAACTGTCATGCTCCAGGCTGAGGCGCTGGAGGAGCTCTTCGAGCGCCGTTACGCCAGGGAAGAAAACTCAGTTTTTACCGCCCTGGTGGACAGCTACGGGGGACAAAGGGACGACACCGTACTGCAGGAGCTGGTCCTGGAGCTCTACCTCTTTTCCCGCAGCACACCGCAGCCTGAGGAATGGCTGAAAAAGTTGCCCGGGGGCTTTGAACTGCCCCAAGGGGCCTCTTTGGACCAGCTGCCCTGGAGCGGCGCCCTAAAGAAATCGCTGGAGATCGAGCTGAGCGGTGCGCTGTCCGGGCTGGAGCAGGCCCTGGAGCTGGCCCGCAGGCCCGGCGGCCCCAGGGTTTACCTGGCCAACCTGGAGGCAGAGCGGGATATGGTGCTCGGCCTTTGCAAAGCTTGTGCCGCAGGCGCTTCCTGGGCATCCCTGCACGAGGCCTTCAACAGGGTCGCCTTCGGCAGACTGAAGGCCTGTAAAAGGGAAGACGACGGAGCGGGGCTGGCTGAGCAGGTGCGTAAAATAAGGGACAGTGTAAAGAAAAGGATTGCAGTGCTCCAGAGGGATTACTTCCGGAGGCCGCCGGAAGAGCTATGTGCGGACCTGCGGGCTGTGGTGCCGCTGGTCCGGGAGCTGTCCAGCCTAGTCCTCGAGTTCGGGGAAACATACCGCCGGGTCAAGCTGGCCCGGGCCGTGCTGGACTTTAACGACCTGGAACACTACTGCCTGCAGATCCTGGAGGAGCGGGATCCTGAAACCGGGGAAAGTTCGCCCTCTGCCGTGGCCCTGGAGCTGCAGGAACGCTTCGAGGAAGTGCTGGTGGACGAATACCAGGACATCAACGCAGTGCAGGAGGCTATTCTTCAGCTGGTATCCCGCCAGGGGGAAAAGGGTTCAAACCTGTTCATGGTGGGGGATGTCAAACAGAGTATTTACAGGTTCCGCCTGGCCGATCCCGGGCTGTTCCTGCAGAAATACGAGACCTACCCCACCCTGAAGGACCGCGGGCCGGGGCGCCGGATCGACCTGGCCAGGAACTTCCGAAGCCGCCGGGGGATAATTGAAGCGGTCAACTTTCTTTTCCGCCAGCTGATGACCCCGGCCGTGGGTGAAATGGCATACGGCCCCGGCGAGGAACTGGTTTATGCCGCCGAATACCCGGAGGGGACGGGAGAAGGGGCGGGTCCGGAAGAGTACGTAGAAATCCACCTCATCGAACGGGAACCCGCCGGGCAACCGGAAGCCGCCGGAAGCCGGGAACCTGCCGCTGGTTCCGGCGGGGACGAGCCGGAAGAAGGCGCCGGCCGGCAGGAGGGCGAGAGCGAAGAGGACCTGGATGCCGTCCAGAGGGAGGCGCGCCTGGTTGCCAGGCGGATCAAAGAACTGGTGGAGGGCGCCCCGGGCATTCCCCCGCTCACGGTGTACGACAGGGGGCAAAGGGACTGCCGTCCGGTTACCTACCGGGACGTGGTGGTGCTGCTGCGGGCTGTTACCGGCTACGCCAATATATTTATGGAAGAATTCCGGCAGGCGGGCGTCCCGGCTTACGCAGAACTGGCCACTGGGTATTTCGAGGCCACCGAAGTGGAAACCATCCTGTCCCTGCTCAAGATCATTGATAACCCCCGCCAGGACCTGCCTCTAGCCGCTGTTTTGAGGTCTCCCATCGTCGGCCTCAACGCCGGGGAAATGGCGAGGATAAGGCTGCACGCGCGCCGGGGGGACTACCTGGACGCAGTGGTGGCGGCCTCCCTGTCAGAAAAGGGAGCCCTTGGGGAGCGCTTGCAGGACTTCCTCTGCAAGCTGGAAAGCTGGCGCACCGCCGCCAGGCAGGGCACGCTGGCGGACTTGATCTGGACCCTCTACCGGGAAACCGGCTACTATGATTTTGTGGGAGGCTTGTCCGGGGGCGGGCAGCGGCAGGCGAATTTGAGGGCACTCCACCACCGGGCGGAGCAGTACGAAGCTACCGCTTTCCGGGGTCTATTCCTTTTCCTGCGCTTTATCGAGCGGATCCGGGAGGGCGGGGGCGACCTGGGCGCCGCCCGTTACCTGGGCGAGAGTGAAAATGTGGTGCGGCTAATGAGCATCCACAAGAGCAAAGGCCTTGAGTTTCCGGTGGTATTTGTGGCGGGACTGGGCAAACGGTTTAATTTTAAAGATTTAGCAAAAACTGTACTTTTTCATAAAGATCTGGGCCTCGGACCCCAGCTGGTGGACTCGGAAACCAGGGTAACCTACCCCACCGTGGCCAAACTGGCTTTGAAGCAAAAACTGAAAATGGAGGCGCTGTCCGAAGAAATGCGCATCCTTTACGTGGCCCTGACCCGGGCCAGGGAAAAGCTGATCCTGGTGGGTTCGGCCAGATACCTCGAGGATTGCGCCCGGCGCTGGTGCGGTCCGGTAGCGACGCAAAGCTGGGCCCTGCCGGAGGGAGAACTGGCCGGCGCCTTGAGCTATCTGGACTGGCTGATACCGGCGGTAGCCCGCCACCGGGACGGGTCCGGGCTACGCCGGCTGGGGCTCTGCGAGGACCAGCCACCGGAGTTTGTGGCTTCCAGCGCGTCAAGCTGGAAAGTGCTCCTCGACTCCGCCCCTGCCCGGGAAGATGCCGGGGAAGAGACAGCACTGGAGCTCTTCGAAAAGATTCGCCGCCTGGAGCCGCTTGGGACGGCCGGTCCGCAGGCAGAGCTTGTCCGCTCCCGGCTGGAGTGGACCTACCCTGCTAGTTACGCGCTGGGCAAGGCGGCCAAGGTATCCGTCACGGAATTAAAACGCCGCTTTGATGCCCTGATCGTGGAAGAGGAGCCCTCGATAGCGGACTTCCGGAAGCCCGTAGGAGGCAGGCCTCTTTTCCTCCAGGAGAAGCGCGGCCTGTCTGCTGCGGAAGCAGGGACGGCCTTGCACCTGGTGCTGCAAAACCTGGACCTGGCCGGGGTTAACGGCGCCGCTTCCATCGCGGAGCAGGTGGAGAGGATGGTGGAACGGGAGCTCCTGACCCGGGAGCAGGCAGCTTCCGTGCCGGTGGAGCGGATAGCCGCCTTCTTTGCCGGGGAGCTGGGAAGGAGGGTGCTGGCCGGCCAGAGGGTGCTGCGCGAACTGCCCTTTACTTTGGCATTGCCAGCTGAAGCCATCTACCCGAAAGCGGTGCCAGGGGAACAATCAGGGGAAGAAAACAAAGGCAGGGGTATCATAACTGGCTGCCCGGAGAGCCAGGGTGAGCCTGGAGATGGAACTACTAAACCAGCCTTTTCCCTTGCCCGGCTGAACCCGGGGCGTTGGGAAGGCAGGGGCGAAACCGTCCTCGTCCAGGGTGTTGTGGACTTGCTGGTGGACGAGGGGGACGGTTTTCTGCTGGTGGATTACAAGTCCGACCGGATTCCCGCAGACCAAACAGGGCTTGCGGCCGCCCGCTACCGGTTCCAACTGGACCTTTACGCTATGGCGGTGGAAAGTATACTGCACAGAAAGGTTAAGGAAAAGTACGTTTACCTCTTCCACCTCAACCGGGCCGTCCCCCTGTGAGGGCAAGATCCGGGCTTTTTAAAACCGGAAGGGAATTGACCTGGTGCAGGTCAAGATTGGGCGGCCACCGGCCCACAGCTTTTTCAGGGCTCGATCCAGAACTCCCAGGCACAGTAATATTCCGGGGGATGGTCGTCCGGGGGGCAGGCGATGCAGCGGGTTTTGATGCGGGGATCGATGGTCCTGGCAAAGCTTTCGTATTCAACAAGCCCTACGGATTTGCAGGGGAAGTCAGGCATGTTCTTTCTCTTCCTGGCAGACTGGACCCGGCACTCGTTCATTCTGAAAACAATCCTGTTCTCGTCAATGTCAATGATCTCCTGCCTGTTGACAAAAGCGTAAAGCCTCAGCCCCAGGGCCTGCTTCAAGGCCGGAATGCCGCCCTTTGGGGGGATTTTTAAAAAACTCATGATCCTTTCGGCCTCAAGGGGAGAAAACCTTGCCCAGGCGTCGGTGTCCAGCCGGATAGCCTCTTCCATCCCGTATGCCTTTTCCACAGCCTGAAACCATAAGCCGTCGTGGGCCCGCCACCTTTTGGCCATGTCCTCTATAAGCGCCAGCAGGGTTTTCCGGTCCATAACACAAGTGTCCGGTTTGTTGTCCTCATTCATAATACTTTCCTCCTGTGTGGGAAATCCGCAGGCACCAGTTTTTAAAGGAAATTTCTTAAATAATAATTCCTTTCAGGGCAGGAGAAACCTTCCGCTTAAAAGAAAAAAGGTGGTTATTGGGAGTAGATTTTGCCTTTGTTTTAAGGTTAAAGCACAGCGGAACCGGGAGTTTCTAAATCGATACACCGTTGGTTCAGTGGCAAAACTATATTCAAGTTAATCTGGTGCGTGTTTATGGTGAACCATTTTAGGTAATTACCAGGGGTTGAAAACTATTCAAAAGGAGTGAAGGAAATGGGTCAATTGGACAAATTCACACTGGACCGGGGAGAAAGCATATTACTGGTTATTGATATCCAGGAACGTTTAGTACCGCCAATGAAATACGGCAAACAGGTCATTAAAAAAACAAATATCCTGCTTAGCATAGCCGAAGATTTGGGAATACCTGTAATCGTTACGGAGCAATATCCTCAAGGCCTGGGTAAAACGGTTCCCGAAGTAAATATAGGTTCAGAGGCAGCCATTTTTGCAAAAACAACTTTTTCTGCTTGCACTGAGGAAGTACTCTCAGAACTTGAGCGGCTGGGCAGGAAGAAGATAATTATTACCGGGATGGAAACCCATGTTTGCGTTTTTCAAACTGCCAGGGACTTGCTTGCCCTGGGTTACCAGGTTTTTGTGGTAGAGGACGCGGTATGCTCCCGGACCAAGGAAAACTTCCGGAACGCTTTATCCCTGATGTCCCAGATGGGGGCGGTAGTCACAAGTACGGAACTGGTATTTTTTGACTTAATGAAAGAGGCAGACACCCCTGAATTCAGGAAGCTGTCCCATTTAATAAAATAGGATCTTAGACTTCTTGTTTAAACTTCACAAAAAAAGTTGTACCCATGCAATTTGTTTTTACCGTTATTTTGGCATTGTGCCTGGAAGCAATGCTGTAGCAAACCGCTAAACCCAAACCAGTCCCGTTATCCTTCGTTGTAAAGAAAGGAGTTCCCATTTTTTCTAACACATTGGGTTCTATACCTTTTCCTTGATCGCTGACGGAAAGGACTATATATCCGTTTTCCATGAATGTCCGCAGGGTCAGCGTTCCGCCGGGCTGCATTGCTTCCAGGCCGTTGCGTACAAGGTTGAGAATGAGCTGGCGAATCTCTTTCTCGTTCAGGAGCAAATCAGGAACTGCTATAGGACTGAAAACCACATTAATACCATTGTTTGTGGCATCTGACTGGATTAAGGGCAGGATCGCCTCAATAATTGAATTAATATTGTTAATATTGTTTTGTTTCTTTGCCAGAACCCTGTTTTGAGCCAAAGAGAGAAACTCGTTAATAATCGAATTCATCCTGTCAAGCTCTTCAATGATCAATGTGTAATAACCATAATACTTTACACATTCTGGTTTTTCCCTCAGGATTTGCAGAAAACCCCGTACGGTTGTCATGGGGTTTCTGATTTCATGCCCTATCCCCGCAGCTATTTCACCGATCAGTTTCAGCCTTTCAAGGCGAGCCATTTCGACCATAAACCTCTTGTGCTCGGTGATGTCATTCATCATACCGAAGACGCATTCTACGCCATTCATGTTGATTATATCTGCAGAGTATAGGGCGGTACGCAGTTCGCCGGTTTTTTTCCTAAAAGTTATTTCCTGGTTATAAAGGGCACCCTTTTCCTTGATCAACTCGATTATGTTTACCCGCTCTCCATGGTTGAACCATATATAAAGATCATATATTTTCTTTCCAATAACCTCTTCCCTTTGGTAATCATGCAGTGTAAGAAAGGCGTTGTTAACATCTAAAATGGTACCGTCCTTCAGCAAGGTTATGGCCATTGGATTAGGTGAGGCATGAAACAATTTGGTGAACCACTCTTCCGATTGACGCAGGGCTTTCTCTGCCTTTTTGCGCTCTAAGATTTCGCGCCGGAGGCGTCTGTTTGCCTTCAGCAACCTGTCTGTGCGCTTTTTGACCATTTCCTCCAGGTTGCGGCGGTATTGTTTTAATTCTTCCTCTACTTGCTTGCGCCGGGTTATATCTATAGTCATGCCTTCAAAATAAAGGACATTCCCTTCATCATCCCGGACCAGGCGGACATTAATATAGACCCAAATCTTACTCCCGTCTTTGCGGTAGGCCGGGACTTCTACAGCGCAGGAACCGCTTTGAAGGAGTTTTTTTATACAATGGTTACGGTCATCAATACTGGCATAAAGCTGTTTTCCAATATCTTGCACGGTGCTGATTATCTCTTCCGGTGAACTGTACCCGAAGATTTTGGCGAAGGCGTTGTTGACCGTTATACATCGACCCTCAGGGGTGGTCTGGAAAATGCCGACAAAAGACTTTTCAAAAATATCGCGAAATTTTTCTGCCCCTGTTCCAGTCGATTTTTTCTGCCCCTTGGTTCCCTGGGCAGGGTTATGTACATTGCAGCTCATTCTTACCAGGTTTTTCAACTCTCGAACTTGCCTGCGCAATACTATGAGCTCGCTAATTAGCTGTTCCTTTGACTTGTCTTCGTCCTTCACTGAACAATCCGCTCCTTTGTGTTATCGTAATCGCACAGCTTTTAAGAGCGACAAAATCATCTTAAACACCCCCGTTTTAAATATTTAAACATATTACCGGTATATAAAACAATACTGGAAGGACATTGAATTAATCCAATTTTTTACCAATATTCTATTGCAGTGAGTTCATTCCCGTATTGGCAAATTCGCTATAAAAATGTAATTTCCTGCACATAAAAAGAACTTTAATTACAGGTGTCTCCGCTAAATAACATCAAGCATTAAAGCTAAGTTTCATAACTTATATGCTTTTTTTTCTTTAATAAGGTTAAAAAAACATCAAGACTCCCGCGTGACAGGAGTCTTGAATAAAAAGCCAGAGTGTAATCTATTGTTAGCATTCCCTGTAGTCGTATACCCTCTTGCTCTTCTTCTCGCTTCTAGGGAGAGAACCTTCCGGGACGGCCTCAGTGTCCACCAGGATACCGATGCGGGTTTTAATATTTCTGCGCAGCCTGTAGGCAAGGTCCTCCAAGGGCTGGCCTTTGACGGCCTCGACTTTTACCAGAATACTGTCCTTGCCCTGGTCCCTGGTTAAGATAATCTGGTACTCGCCGCCTGCCCCCTCGGTAATTTGCAGAACGTGGTCAACCTGGCCCGGGTAGATGTTTACTCCCTTGATCTTGATCATGTCGTCGGTGCGGCCCAGGACCCGTTCGTGCATGGGGTAGGGACTCCCGCAGCGGCACTGGCCGGGGATGATCCGGGTGATATCCCGGGTGCGGTAGCGCAGGAGGGGCATGCCCTCCTTGGTCAGAGTGGTGATAACCAGCTCGCCTTCTTCACCCGGGGGGAGCTGCCGGCCGCTGTTAGGGTCGATAACCTCAAAGAGGAGGTGATCGTACCAGTAATGCAATCCGCAGTGCTCGGGGCAGTCAATAGAGATGCCGGGGCCGTATATTTCCGTCAGGCCGTAGATGTCGAAGGTCTCGATGCCCAGGAGTTCTTCAATTCTGGCGCGGGTTTTCTCTCCCCAGCGCTCCGAACCGAAGATCCCGATGCGGAGTTTAATCCGATCCCGCAGGCCCCGCCTGTTTACTTCCTCGGCCAGGAGCAGGGCGTAAGAAGAGGTGGCGGTCAATACGGTTGTCTGGAGATCAACCATCATCTCAAGTTGTTTTTCTGTATTGCCGGGGCCGGTGGGGATGGCCAAAGCGCCGAGCCGCTCCACGCCGGCCTGGAAGCCAATGCCAGCAGTCCACAGGCCGTAGCCCGGCGTTACCTGGATGCGATCCCTGGCGGTAACGCCGGCCATGGCCATGCAGCGGGCCATCATTTCAGCCCAGGTGGACACGTCATAAGCCGTATAGGGTACAATTACCGGCTTGCCGGTGGTGCCAGAGGAGGAGTGGATCCGGACCACCCGCTCTTCGGGGGCTGCCATCAGCCCCAGGGGGTAGCCTTCCCGCAGCTCTTCCTTGGTCGTGAAGGGAAGGCGCCCCAGGTCGTCCAGGGACTTCACGCTTTCCGGAGCGACCCCCGCCTCGTCCAGTTTTTTCCTGTAAAAGGGGGAGTTTTTATAAAGGTGCGGGACAAGTTTACGCAGCATTTGTTCCTGGTAGTAGAAAATCCGGTCCAGGCTGAAGGGTTCATGTTTGCTCAGGTTCAGGGCCAATTTAAGCCACCTCCATGGCTGCGCGTCCGATTTCAAAGGCGCGCCGGTTTAGGTCCAAAAATTGCTCTGGCACAAAGCGCAGGATTGCCCGGAGCAATTGCTCCGGCCCGAAAGGCAGCCCCGGGAGGGTTGAAAGGGCGCCCAGGATGACCACGTTGGCGGTCCTGGGATGGCCCGCCCGGCGGGACAGTACTCCCAGGTCCAGGAAAAACACTTTGCCGGCCTGTTTTTTAATGTAGTCTGTGATGGCCTCCCGGTCGTAGGTGGACAGGCCTAGCTGGACGGTGGCGGGAACAATGGTTGTCGTAGAGGCCAGGACAGTTCCGCCCGGCTTTAATTTGTTAAGTGCCCGTGCTGTTTCGGCAAGCTCCAGCCCCAGCAGGAAATCGGCCCTCCGGTCCGGGATAATGGCTCCGTAAAGCTCTTCACCGATGCGGACATGGCTGACCACCGAACCTTCGCGCTGGGCCATACCGATGACTTCCGAGGTGCGCACGGCCAGACCCTGTTCCATAGCCGCCAGGGCCAGGGCCCGGGATGCCAGAACAGAACCCTGTCCGCCAACGCCGCTGATTAAGATATCCAGATTCATCTTGTTTCCTCCCTGATGGCCTTAGACGGGCAAATCTGCGCGCAGATGCCGCAGCCGTAACAGTTTTGAGAGATCTGTGGCCTTCCCTCCGGCCTGCCGATGGCCGGGCAGCCCAGTTCTTCCAGGCACAGGCCGCATTCCGTGCAGAGCTGGTGGTCGATTAGATAAGATTTTTGCTTCTTAGCCAGGGCGATGCACTCCCGTTTCATAATCACCACGGCGGGCCCGGGGTACTCCATGGCCGCCCTGGCCGCGTTAATGGAAGCTTCCAGGTCGTAGGGGTCCACTTCCCGGACGAATTCCACCCCGCATGCCTCTACAAGCCGGGCGATGTCCACCGGCTTGCCCTGTTCCCCGGCAGCGGTACGTCCTACGCCGGGGTGAGGCTGGTGTCCGGTCATGGCGGTGGTGCGGTTGTCCAGGACAACCAGGGTAACGTTTGCCCTGTTGTAAACGGCGTTGATCAGGCCGGGGATGCCGCTATGAAAGAAGGTGGAATCACCCACAAAGGCCACCTGCCTGCGGTTGGGTTCCGCCCTGTGCAGCCCGGCAGCGATGGAGATGCCGGCACCCATACAGAGGCAGGTGTCTACCGCGTTCAATGGCGCCATAACGCCCAGGGTATAGCAGCCGATGTCACCGGAAAAGATTGCGTCCGTTCCCCTGGCCGCCTCTTTAAAAGCATAGAAGGAGGCACGGTGTGGGCAACCGGCACAGAGCACGGGCGGGCGCAGGGGCAGTTCCGGGGCGGATGCTCTCGCCTCCGGCACTGCAGGAGCTGTTTCCAAAAACTTTTCCAGGATGGTTTTTACTTTATCAGTGTCCAGTTCCCCTTCCCGGGGCACCAGGCGGTCGTTTTTGCCGGATATGCCTGTGAGCATTTTGTTGCGCCAGGCCAGGGCTATGACCTGATCCTCCACGGCGGGTTCCTGCTCTTCAACCACAAGGACCCTTTTGACTCTGGTCAGGAAGTCCAGGACCAGCCTGTTGGGCAGTGGGTAAGGGGTGCCGATTTTCAGCACAGGGACCTTAAGCCAGAGTAAATCCAGGGCTTCCCTGACGTAATTATAGCTGACGCCGCAGGTGATGATCCCGGCCTCTGCCTGCTCATGCTCATCGTCAAGATTAATCAACCGGTTGAATCCCGACTCTTCCAGCAACTCCCGCGCCACTTCCTGCTGCTGGTTCAACCAGGCGTGCCGGCGCAGGGCAAGGCCGGGCATGATAACCCAACCGGGGTTTTTCTCAAAGCCGGGAGCGGGACGGGGTCTTTCCGTAACCTCTGCCACTTCGATGTCCTGACAGGCGTGGCAGGTACGGGTGGTGGGCCGCAGGATTACCGGCAGGCTTAGCCTTTCCGACAGGTTAAAGGCGTATTTAACCATTTCCCTGGCCTCGGCCGGGGTTGCCGGGTCCAGGACGGGGAGCTTGGCAAAGCGGGCAAATACCCGGGTGTCCTGTTCGTTCTGGGAACTGTGGGGTCCGGGATCGTCTGCCACAACCAGCACAAGCCCGCCCCTGACGCCGATGTAGGCCAGGGTCATCAGAGGGTCGGCCGCCACGTTGAGCCCAACCTGCTTCATGGTGACGATGGCCCGGGCGCCGGCGTAGGATGCACCGGCGGCTATTTCAAGGGCGGTTTTTTCGTTAATTGACCATTCCACGTAAAGATTTTTTTCCAGGGCCAGGCGGGCCAGGGTTGAGAGGACCTCGGATGACGGCGTGCCGGGGTAGCCGGTAGCCACCTGCACACCGGCTTCAACGGCGCCGTAAGCAATTGCTTCATTGCCCATCAGTAGTTTTAAGCTCAATTCCGTACCTCCTAATAAGGTAACAAAATAAAAACGGGCAAGAGCCCGTTGCTTTTAAACCATCTCATCTCCACTGGGGATCAACCTGGGCTAAGCTCTACTTTCTTTTCTCAACTAAACACTCTTATTTTTTATAATCATCATTTTTTATATTCTAGCACAGGAGGCATGAATTTGTCACGATTCTTTTTCCAACCTCACATTAGCCCGTAGCCGGCCAGGCGCGCAGCCGCGCTGCCGGCCAGGAGCAGGACCAGGAACGCGGACAGGGCGTAATCGGCAGTGCCCATTTTGGATTCCCGGAGACAGGTCCGCCGGCCGCCGCCGTAACCCCTGGTCTCCATGGCCATGGCCAGCTGGTCTGCCTTGTTTAAGGAGAGCAGCACCAGCGGCACCGCCACCGGGGCGTAGGCCTTAATCTTTTTGACGGGGTTCCAGCCCTCCACTGCGTAAGCCCGGGCCTGCTGTGCTTCGCTGATCTGCCGAACCTCGCTGAGAAAGGCTGGTATAAAGCGCAGGGCGGTCGTAAACATAAAGGCGTAGTCGTAGGGGACCCTCAATTTCTCCACCAGGGTCAGGACAATGTCCCGGGTACGGGTGGTGGCCAGAAAGATCAGGAAACTCAGGACCAGCGCCATCATCCGGGCAGCCATAGCCAGGCCGGAGAGAAGCCCCGGACCGGTTACGGCCAGGCGGTTAGAAATGGGAACCAGGTAAAACAGCACCTGGCCCTGGCCGTAAAACAGGGCCTGGACCAGCAGCAGGACCAGGGCAAGGACAGTAAGACCCGCTGCAGCAGGAAGCAAACTCCTCAAGACCCCGGCTGCTGCCGCCACAAGCAGGACGGAGGCCAGCAGCGCCAGCAGGTAGCGGTAATCGTTAAAGAGGAGGCCCATCCCCAGGATGGACAGCGCCCAGATCATTTTGGTCAGGGGGTTCAGGCGGTGGATGGGGGAGTTCCTGGAAATATATTCAGTTACAGCAGCCAATTTTCTCCCTCCTCATTTTTACCAGCAGTTCGTAAAGCTCCCGTACCCCCAGCACACCAGGCGGTATGGAGTGCCGGCCTAGGCGCTGGGCCAGGTTTGTGATCTGGGGTGGGCGCAGGTAGGTCTTTTTGAGTATCTCCGGCGCGGCAAAGACCGAACGGACATCCCCGTCCGCCAGGATTTCGCCCCGGCAAAGCACCAGCACCCGCCTGGCGTACCGGGCCACTAGGGACATATCGTGGGTGATGAAAATGATCGTGTGGCCGTTTTCGTTCAGCTTCCTGACTATCTCCATAATCTGCACCGACTCCCGGAAGTCCTGCCCGGTGGTGGGTTCATCCAGGACAATGATTTCCGTCCGCATGGCCAGTACCGAGGCCAGGGCCACACGCTGCCGCTGTCCCTTGCTCAGGTTGAAGGGGTAGGTCTGCCGATGCTCCGCCAGGCCGACGGCTTCCAGGGCGGCGGCTGTGCGTTCCTCAATCTCCCGCGGGGAAAGGCGGAGGTTCTTGAGGCCGAAAGCCACTTCCCTGGCCACCGTATCATGGAATATCTGGTGGTCGGGGTTTTGAAAGACAAACCCCACCTTCCGGGCCAGTTCAGACACCTTCATGGAAGCTGTATCCGTGCCGTCGATGTAAACCTTGCCCGAAGATGGCCTGTGCAGGCCGTTGAAGTGTTTGGCCAGGGTGGTCTTGCCGGCGCCGTTCTGCCCGATGAGGGCAATACACTCTCCCTTTTCTATTTCAAAGGAGATGTCTTTCAGCACCGGCGGGCCGGTACCATAATGGTAGGTCAGCTTATCCACTTTGATCTGGGCTTTCCTTTGCATTGTCTCACCCCCGCAGGATGCTTTCCAGGTACAGGTGGCCCTCTTCCACCGTCAGGGGCAGGGCGCACCCTTCATACCTCCCCAGTAATCCCGCCAAGCGGGCCACCTGGGGTATCCTCACGCCTATTTCCTCCAGCTCCCGGCGCCTGACAAAAACCTGACGGGGTTCTCCCTCCAGGGCTATCCGGCCCTCATTAAAAACCAGGATCCGGCTGGCATAGGCTGCAAGCTGCTCTGTTTTTTGCTCCACCATGATTATGGTCATACCGTGTTCTTTGTTTAAGATGTCAAGGACCTTGAAGATTTCATCTGTACCAAGCGGGTCCAGCTCGGAGGTGGGTTCATCCAGGACGAGGATTTCCGGGAGCATGGCCAGGGCGGCGGCTATGGCGACCCGCTGTTTTTCGCCCCCCGACAGGTTCGCCGTGGGGCGGTTGCGCAGCCCGGGAATACCGGCAAGCTCGAGGGCCTTCCCGATTCTTTTCCCGATCTCAGCTGGGGGAAGACCCAGGTTTTCCGGTCCAAAGGCCACTTCCTGCTCCACCTCCGGGGAAATGAGCTGCGCTTCCGGGTCCTGGAAGACGCTGCCCACCAGGCGAGAGATCTGGGCGGGGCTAAGGTCGAAAATGGATGTTCCCCCCAGGCTGATCCTGCCCTGGTAGCTTCCCCCCAGGAAGTGGGGAATGATCCCGTTCAGGCAGTAGGTCAGGGTGCTTTTGCCCGCCCCGGTGGGGCCGGTAATTCCGATAAACTCTCCTTTTTCCACCTTGAGGTTAATCTCCCGCAGGGCAGGCTGTTCCGACCGGGGGTAGCTGAAGCTGAAGTTTTCAATTTCCAGCAGGGCCAAGGTAACCATCCTTTCCTAATGAATAACGCTGTTCACTTGGGGCAGCGGGTAATTCTCGGGTTGCTTCATGCCCCGGGCCTGCCCGGAAGAGGAGTTTCCTGTTCAGGGCAGGCGCCAATTTTTATGACCCGGGCATGAGCTAATTACCCCCGTTCTCTAAAGCCGCAAAAATTTCCTGGCGGGCGCATAGAGAATTTGGACCAGGACGGTATTTATCGCGGTAACCGGGAGGACCACTGCCACGAAAGCCGTCTCCATGGCCAGAAAAAGCTTTTCCGGCGGGAGATCCAGGGCAAACCTGAAGTTCAGGATGATGTACAGGGTTCCGCTGACCAGGGTACCGGCGATTGTGGCCAGGGCCGGCTTGAAGGAATAATCGCCCCGGGCCAGGGCCGGCAGGTAGAGTACAGTCAGGGCGCAGGCCAGTGCCCCGGCGGGCTCGCTGAGCAGATTCAGGTAGGGGATGGGAGACTTGGAAAACATCATGGCAACGGCTCCGCCCACCAGGCCGATGCCGATGGCGCCGCCGGGGTTGGGACGGATCAGGAGAATGGCAAGGCAGTACATGGCGATGACGAAGTTTGGCGTGATCCCGGCTATGGGCGGGGTAAACATGCGCAGTACGGCGCCAATGGCAATAAGTACCGCCACCAGCGCCAGCTGTTTGGAGCGGGCCATGCGGCCTTCGTTTATTTTGGTGGAAAGGGATTGCGTTTCAGGCATTGCGCGATAAACCTCCTTAACTCACGGTTATTTGGGCTGTGATAACTCAGTAATTCAGTAATATAGATATTTTCACCATACGTGGTGCCGCTGGCGGCAAAGGGATTATCCAAAAATAGACTTTTCAACCTCTGCTGATGCCGCGTCAGCGACAAGGATATCCAATTTGCAGTTTAAATTTGCGACAACTGGGCTTTCTCTACTGCAACAATAAAGACCGGGCAATTTGAGCCCGGTCCTGCAGTCGGAAATAAAAAAAACTCCGCTCAACTCCGCTAGTCCTAAGCTCAACTCAGCTCATCCTCAGCTCACCTCCGCTTATGAAATTGTCTTTTCTAAAGCTCAACCTTCCCGTGAAAGGCTCCCCCTTCACTTGAGAGAATTCTACCATACCCCTATGGCAATGTCACGAAAATTTTTCAACAAGTTTGTGTCAAGTCAATGTGGGCCTTTCCCACTTTATGGAACTCTCTCCAATAGTTTGGTTTCTTTTTTTGTTAGCTCAGTTGAATCCCGGGCCGACTCAGTTGCGCAAAGAATCGATTTAAGCCATATGAATTGCCACGCCCCATTTTCCTGGCCGGCAAACCCCCTTGTTTTGGATGGTAAACATTGTTCAACACT
>LFSA01000118.1 GCA_001512635.1 Pelotomaculum sp. DTU098
TTGTCCTTTTCTGAGACGGTTATAGTTATCTCTCTTTATCAAACAGTGCCTTGACACTATCTATTTTGCTGTTGGTGCTTGCCTGGCCAATGCCTTTTAAGTTAAAATGTCTTTAATTGTTAACAATAATACTTGCAATTAATTGTTAACAATTAATCAATGAGATGAGAGGAGAGCTAAGACGAGATGAGCGAGACCAAGATTGTCCTTACTGAAAAGGAAATGCCCAAAGCCTGGTACAACATCCAGGCCGACCTGCCCAACCTGCCCGGTCCCCCGTTGCATCCCGCCACCAAAAAACCTGTCACCCCGGAAGATCTGGCGCCTATTTTTCCCCTCAGTTTGATAGGGCAAGAGGTAAGCCTTGAACGCTGGGTGGAGATTCCCGAGGAAGTGCTGGAAATTTACCGGCTCTGGAGGCCATCCCCCCTTTGCAGGGCGCATCGTCTGGAGAAAGCCCTGGATACACCGGCCAAAATCTACTACAAGTATGAGGGGGTCAGCCCGGCAGGCAGCCACAAGCTGAATACCGCTGTACCCCAGGCCTACTATAATAAAAAGGAAGGGATTAAGCGTCTCACCACCGAAACCGGGGCCGGCCAATGGGGTGTAGCCCTCTCCCAGGCCTGCAACTTTTTCGGTATGGAGTGCACAGTCTATATGGTGAAGGTCAGCTATCACCAGAAGCCCTACCGCCGCTCCCTGATGCAGGTCTACGGTTCCGAGGTTATTGCCAGCCCCAGTACACGGACCAGTTCCGGGGAGAAGATTTTGCAGGCAAACCCCGAGTCCCCGGGGAGCCTGGGAATTGCCATCAGCGAGGCCGTGGAGGACGCAGCCAGTCGCGACGATACGAATTATGCCCTGGGCAGTGTTTTAAACCATGTTCTCCTGCATCAAACCATCATCGGCCTTGAGGCTAAAGAACAGTTCGCTAAAATTGACGCCTATCCCGACGTGGTCATCGCCTGCTGCGGCGGCGGCAGCAACTTCGGGGGAATAGCCTTCCCCTTTGCCCACGACAAAATTGTTAAGGGTACCAAAGTCAGGCTGCTGGCCGTTGAACCCACCGCCTGCCCAACTTTGACCCGTGGTCATTACGGCTATGATTACGGGGATGTGGCCGGTTTAACCCCTCTGCTCCACATGTTTACCCTGGGCAGTGAATTCATGCCCCCGGGCATTCATGCCGGCGGCCTGCGTTACCACGGCGAATCACCCCTGGTGAGTCGCCTTGTTCACGATGACCTTGCGGAGGCGGTGGCCTACGAACAAACCGCAGTCTTCGAGTCAGGCGTCCTTTTTGCCAGGTGCGAGGGAATCGTGCCAGCCCCCGAGTCTTCCCACGCCATCCATGCGGCAGTGAAAGAAGCCCTGGACGCCCGGGAGGCCGGTGAAGCCAGAACCATCCTCTTCAACCTGAGCGGTCATGGCCTGCTGGATCTACCTTCCTACGACACCTATCTGGAGGGCAACCTGCAGGACCAGCCCTTGCAGGAGGAGAGCCTGAAGAAGTCACTGGAACACCTGCCAAAATTATAAATCTAATCCAATGGAAGTTATTGATTCCCAAAACTGGCTTGAGCGCCCTAAAGGGCGCTTTTTTACAACATCTTGGTATGATATAATATAACCCGTATTTTGGTTAAACTTTCTTAAGGGAGCGAGCCATGGAAATCATCACCACCCATACCAACGCCGACCTGGACGCCCTGGCTTCGATGGTGGCAGCACAAAAGCTCTACCCGGGCGCCGTCATGGTTTTCCCCGGCACACTCTTGCGCAATGTGGAAGAATTCATGGCTCTGCACAAAGACACCTTTAATATAAAATCAGCCAAGGAGATCGAGCCGAAACTTGTTAAGAAGGTAATCCTGGTGGATACGAAGACACCGGCAAGACTGGGTAAACTAGCCGGGCTGTTGCAGAAACCAGGCGTTGAGGTACATATCTACGATCACCATCCCTCCTGTGAAGGCGACGCCAGGGGAACTCTGGAAGTCACCGGGATGGTAGGAGCAACCACCACGCTCCTAATTGAGAAAATCAGGCAGTTACGCCTGCCCGTCACCCCGCTGGAAGCCACAGTTTTTGCCCTGGGAATCTACGAGGATACCGGTTCCCTTACTTTTTCCAGCACAACCTCCAGGGATGCTGAAGCTGTCTCCTTCGTGCTCGCCCAGGGGGCAAACCTGGCTGTCGTGACTAATTTCCTGGTGCGCCCCCTTTCAGAAAAGCAGAGATTACTGCTTAAAACGCTGCTGGTATCAGCCGAGTACCACGATGTCAATGGAATCAAATTCCTGCTCGCGAAGGGAAAAGTGGACGAATTTGTGGCGGGGCTGGATTTATTAACCCACAAACTCGTTGATTTTGCCCACCTTGACGCGGTGTTTACAGTTGTTGAAATGGAAGATAACGTTTATGTTGTGGCCCGGAGCAGTGTACCCGAGGTCAGTGTTAAGGACATTTTGGAGGAACTCGGCGGTGGAGGGCACACTTCGGCTGCCTCGGCAATCCTTCGTAAGGCCAAACTGGCGGATGTAGCGGACCGTTTGCTGGGAATTATCCGGACCAGGGTTAAACCCCCGGCCACAGCCTCGGATATTATGTCCAGCCCGGTTAAAACCGTCACACCAACAACGGTGATTGAAGAAGCCGGCCGGATTATGCTGCGCTACGGACACTCCGGACTGCCGGTGCTGAAAGGAGAGCAGGTGGTGGGGGTCATCTCCCGCCGCGATGTGGAAAAAGCCCTGCAACACGGCCTGGGGCATGCTCCGGTAAAGGGTTTTATGTCCAGCCGCCTGGTTTCGGTAAGCCCCGATGTACCCCTTTCAGAGGTCCGGGAACTGATGATCCGGCACGATATCGGGCGCCTTCCGGTCCTGAAAGAGGGAAAGCTCGTGGGCATCATCTCACGTACGGACGTGTTGCGGACACTCCACGGCAAGGTGGAGAACAGGCACCAGAATGTATACAGCTTTTACAACCACACGTACCCCTCTAAAAACATCAGGGAACTAATTTACCAGGGGCTGCCGGAGGAATACTCCAGGATTATGGAACGGGCAGGGATAATCGCCAACAAGCTGGGATTTAAAATCTATGCCGCCGGCGGCGTGGTGCGCGATCTACTCTTAGGTATGGAATGCCTGGACATCGACCTTGTTGTGGAAGGAGACGGTATTGAAGTTGCCCGGGTCCTGGGCCAGTATTATGATGCCCGGGTCAGGGTCCACCCCAGATTTCACACGGCAACTGTTTTATTTCCGGGAGGGCAGCAGGTGGACGTAGCCACGGCCCGGGTGGAATTCTACCAGTATCCCGCAGCCATGCCCCAGGTTGAAACGTCCTCTCTGCACCAGGACCTTTACAGGAGAGATTTCACCATCAATGCCATGGCTGTATCCTTAAACGAGGGCGACTTCGGCGAGATCGTTGACTTCTTCGGGGGTAGGGAGGATCTCGAGCGGGGCTTAATCCGGGTCCTGCACAACCTCAGTTTCATCGAGGACCCCACCCGGCTGTTAAGGGGTGTCAGGTTCGAAAAACGCTACTACATGAACCTGGAACCCCAGACCCTGAAAATGGCCAGGGAGGCCGTGCGCAGCAAGATGCTGGCCAAGGTTTCCCGGGAACGCATCTGGGAAGAACTAAAGCATATCCTGCAGGAGCCGCGCCCGGGCCTGGTCCTGTCCCGCCTCCGGGAGTTGGGGATCTTTGAATTCCTGTTCCCGGGGGTTGATTATACTCCGGTGGAACCGGTTCTGGAGGAAATGCCCCTGTCCCTCAACGTACTGCGCGCCTGGCATCCGGCTGAGCAGGGAGAGTCCTGGGTGTCTTATTTAATTGCCCTGCTGCACTTAACAGAGCAGGGAGAGGCGGATAACCTCTGCCGCCACTACAACCTTGCCAACCGGCAAAGGGAAAAAGTGGCCAAAACCATCGCCGGCTGGCGAAAGGCAGTTGATGCTCTGGGCAAGGGGAACGGCGGGACAATGAGCGAAATGGTCAAACAGGTGGCCGGCCTCCCCCGGGAATCCTATCCCTTGCTATTAACCTACCTGCGTGACTATGCTTCAAGGTCACGCTTCCGCAAGGTATTGAGCGCTGTTTATTACGACAGGCCTGCCATCACCGGTAAAGATCTCCTCGCCCTGGGTTTTAAGCCAGGTCCCTCCTTTAAGGCAGCCATGGAGGCCCTATGGCAGGCCCGCCTGGACGGACTGGTCCGGACACGGCAAGAAGAACTGAGTTTCGTAAAAGAGTACCTTTCGGGGTACGAAGGAGCGATTAAAAGTGTTTAATTTACCCAGTTTGCACAGCATGGCTCTGATGCTGCCAGCTATCATTCTCGGACTTACCTTTCATGAGTACGCTCACGGTTTTGTTGCCGACCGGCTCGGAGATCCCACCGCCCGGTACCACGGGCGGTTGACCATCAACCCCCTGGCCCATGTGGACCCCATTGGGTTTTTACTTTTATTCCTGGCCGGTTTCGGTTGGGCCAAACCGGTTCCCGTTAACCCGTATAATTTGAAAGGGAACATCAGTCAAGGCATGCTCCTGATCTCCCTGGCGGGGCCGGCTACCAACCTGCTCCTGGCCTTTCTCTCCGCTTTAGTTTTAGGCGCCTTCGGAAACCTGGAACTGCCTTACTTCCACCAGATAATGCAATACATGATCCTGATCAACGTGGTTCTGGCTGTCTTCAACCTGCTCCCCATACCTCCCCTGGACGGTTCAAAAATTCTGGCAGGGATCCTGCCGGGAGCGCAAAAATGGCTATATCACCTGGAGACTTACGGTATTATAATATTAATTGTCCTGATCTTCACCGGGGCGATCCAGAAGCTTTTCCGTTTCGTCGTCTATCCCATTGCCAATTTTTTCTTTGGCCTGGCCGGATATTAAAACAACTTAATAATTAATACCTGTCATAATAAACAAGACTCTTAACAGATATGGTGTTATATAAGGAGGATTTTGGGATTGCGTATACTTTCAGGGATTCAAACTTCCGGTTCCTTACACCTGGGAAATTACTTTGGAATGATGAAGAGAATGATCGAATACCAGGAAAACAACGAGCTCTTCTGCTTTCTGGTCAATTACCATGCCCTTACAACGGTCTTCGATGCTGAATCCCTGCGGCGACAGACCTTCGAGGCGGCCTGTGATTTCCTGGCCCTGGGGCTGGACCCGGACAAGTCGGTGTTCTGGATCCAATCAGACGTTCCGGAAGTAACGGAACTTACCTGGCTGCTCTCCAACGTAACGGGAATGGGGCTCCTGGAACGAAGCCACTCTTATAAAGATAAAACTGCCAAGGGAATACCCGCCAGCCACGGCCTGTTTTCCTATCCCGTGCTGATGGCTGCTGACATCCTGCTTTTTGGCGGAGAAAAAGTGCCTGTAGGCAAGGATCAGAAGCAACACCTGGAAATCGCCCGGGATATCGCCATACGCTTCAATCACACCTACGGTGAAACTTTCGTCATCCCGGAGGCGGATATTGAGGAAGAATCTGCCGTGGTGCCGGGCATTGACGGGCAAAAGATGTCTAAATCCTACGGCAACGCCATCGAGATTTTTGCGGATGAAAAAACCCTGCGGGAAAAGGTGATGCGCATCGTTACTGATTCAACCCCGGTGAATGAGCCCAAGCCCATAGAAGGGAATGTCCTTTTCAAGCTTTATTCACTCTTCCTGGATCCCGAGGAAAAGAAGTACCTGAAGGAGCGGTTCCTTACCCCGGGCCTTAAATACGGAGATATCAAAAAAGAACTGTTCAGCTTAATCTGGGAATATTTCGAGCCCTACAGAAAAGAAAGGCAGCGTCTGGCGCAGGACAAGCAGTTTGTTTTAGAAACTATGCGAAAGGGAGCCCGCAAAGCCAGGGAAGTCGCCACTGTCTATCTGGAGCGGGCCCGTCATAACGTGGGACTGGATTACTGGAATTTTTAAACCCGCTCAAGGCAACCAGGTAAAGAGTATTCGTCAAATAACCGGACAATGCTGGCGTTCCTCAAGCTGCCTGGCCTTTGGAATTTAAAATAAATAGCCGCCTGGTAAAATACCGGTGGCTATTTTTTTTAAAAATTTATTTATTTTTTAGCCAATTAAATAGAATTACCAATTGAAATTACAGCTTTGCCTAATATCGCCCTTCATTAATTGAATTGTTAACCCTTCTGCTGTTACCGTTTTAAAGCGGCATGGTAAGCTTATTCCTTGACCTGGTGTTACCGGGCAGCTTGAGAAAAGGTAATTTCAAACAGGACCTTACCACCGCTGGTTACCTTATGAAGCTGTCCCCCCGCCAATTCCATTCTACGCCGGTGGGTATTGAACCTTTTTTCGTTGAATACTCCTTCAGGGATGCCATTAATGCTGTCGGTCCGGACCACGACCCCCTGCTCCTGAAGGGCAGTGGTAATCCTTAAATCAGGCACGTCAAGGCTGGCGATGTCCTCCAGCAATCCGGTATAAGCCTCTGCAAACCTTTCGGGATTCAGCCTTACCGGCAACACATCCCCCGGCTTGAAGCTCCATTTTACTTCCTGCAGGACTGGTTGAAAGGCAATACGTGTGGCCAGAGCTTCCAGATAGAGCTCATCATCATCGAGAACCTCAAGAATATAATCCTCATTATACTGTTTCCTTTTAACTTCGGCCAGGAGTTCTCCCAGTAACTCATTAATATTGCAGTTGGTCAGGGTTATTTCAAGGTACCGTCCACTGGATACGATAAAAAAGTCTGAGAAAAGGCGGCTTGCCCTCCTCATGAAATATTTGTCCATAACCAGCTCCAGTTTTCCCTCGTTCAAAAGTGCCTGTATTTTCTCCAGCAACCGGGTTGTTTTTAACCCCATGACGATGTCAAATATCTCACCCTTTTGCAAAGCACTGGCACAGCGGTCGTACTCGTCCAGAAGCTCCTCAATGGCTTCCAGACTAATAAACTCCCGGTATTTCTGGGCCTCTGCGGGTTCGTCCAGTTCCTCCAGATAGTAAGCCAGATAATACAGGCGGCCTGCAATTATTGCGACCATATCATTGACATCAGCCAGCAGTTCAAGGGCGTACTGGGAAACCTCCTGGTAAGCCGCCAGATCCCATTCCCGGATATTGGTCAGGTTACTGGCTAAACGAAGCTGTTTTTGCAGGGTTGCAACAGCTTTATCGCCCGGAATAAGCCGGCCGTGGCCGGGACAGATTAGTCAGAACCTGCGCTTATTTACTAAGTCGATCAGGCCTTCCAGGGTATAAACCAGGTCCTTTTGATTCCAGCCACTCAGGCCGGCAATGCCGCTGTTTCCGGCAAAGGCCAGATCACCGAGGAAAAGAACCTCCCCGATTATAAGACATATGCTGTCGGCACTATGCCCCGGTGTATGAAAAACTTCCATTACGTCCTTTTCACTGATAGGTATCCTCTGACGTGGGAACACCCTGCCTTCTTTAAGGGGATACAGATCAGTCAAAATATGTAAACGGTCCCCCCCGGCGAGAATCAGTTCCTTTTCTCCGCAGTGAAGTTTATCCTCATTGGACAAGAGTTCAATATCTATCTCTGTGCCGGGCAATTCTTTGCGGTGGAAATCGGCTGCAGTCCGCCGCAAGTCCCTGTTCCGGAGAGCTGCAGCACCGTTTTCCTGAGCTGCAAAATATACCCGGGTTAATTTGGACAGCTCGTTGACGATCAGGGCCTGGTAACAATGGTCAACATGGCAGTGCGTAAAAATTATATAAACTGGTCTAATCAGCTGGTTTAAATCCTCCGTTAAAGCCTCTTTCAACAAGGCCATCTGTTCCGGGAGTGAACCGGGGTCTATAATCACTATCATTTGCGGGGTTCTGATGATATAGGCGTTGGAACAAATAACATCAGGCTTGCGCAGCACCGGAAAAATATCTGCCTGCAAAGCTCCCGGGATATTTTGCCATTTCTTTTCTTCCAGCATAACTTTCTCCTTAGCTAATCAGAATAAGGCAGGATATCAAAAATGGTAGTAAAGCCGGTAAGTTTGAAAACCTTATAAACATTACTGTCAAGGTTAGTAAGTTGCAGCCTTTTACCTCCGGGCAGCTTTTTGGCCGCCCCCAGCAAGACCCGCAAACCGGCGCTGCTGATATAGGATGTCTTCAGGAAATCAAGAACAATTGACGTATATCCCTGCTCAAGCAGCTCATTCAAAGTTTTTTCCAAAGATGGAGAAGTCCTGGTGTCGATTCGTTCAAATAAGCTGACAATTATTTTACCATCTTTTTCTGTCCACGTTAGCTCCATACTTTCACCCCTGAATTATGTTAAAAAGCTTTATAGCCCAAATAGCAATTAATATTTTTCCGGGTCAAAAGGGAATATCCTCTAATCTGCCGTCTATAAAAGATTATTCTTTATGGACGCCCCAGTGTCAATTATGAAAAAGGTCCAGCTGGTTCACCTTCCCAAAACCGGATGCTGGGCAGCAAATCAGTCCATATTACAGATTAATCCATATTATTAGGTTTAGACCCGTTTTGCAACGTCATCTGGAAAAGGAGCCTGGAGAGTATAGGATAGTTGAACAGTGGAAAAATAATGCAGAGGTGGGGTCAGGTGAGCAGGCTGTACCTGGTGATTGTTCTTCTTACAGTGTTTTTGCTTATACTATCCCTTTCCCGGCTAAGGCTGCGGCTGCGTTACCGCAGGAAGGGCCGGAATGACGAGTTCGCAGTGGAATTGTTCCTCTGGGGTGGCCTGCTTGTATACAAATTTGAAATACCATTCATCAAAAGAAAAAAGCCGTTCCTGAGAGCGAGAGTACCTGGAGCCGGACACCTGGTCCGGCGCGTTTTAAGGCCTGCCTTTAAGATCAGGGCCCAACTTGAGGGAAAGGGTGGCCGGCCGGTTATAGAAGAAAAAAGGATAATCCGTCTTCCCGGTCCAAGCCGGATGATAGGGATATTAATTAAGCAGATCGCCCTCTTTCGACGTTACAAGCCGGCCCTGTACTATCTTCTCGGGAGAACCCACCTGCGCCGCCTGGACTGGCATACCGAAGTCGGTACCGGTGAACCGGCCCAGACAGGGGTTCTGACAGGGGCTCTGTGGGGAATAAAGGGCTTTTTGCTATCTTATTTCTACGCCTTACTTGCGCCCGGCGGGGTAAAACCTCATCTAACAATCAAGCCGTCCTTTAAAAGGGCCTGTTTTAATGTCAAGTTTGACTGTATTATCGAGTTCCGTCTTGGTTACCTGTTTTGTACCGGGTTAAAAGCAATTGTTTTGAAAATCCGGAATTAGAATTAAAATTAACATCTTGTTTTAGTTTACTAGAAAACTATGCGCAGGGCACAGGAACTGCCGGGGTTAAGACCAGCTTGTTCGTATATTTAAACATTTCTCAGGATAAATTAAGGTTAAACGGACAGGGTGGAGGAGTGACATAAATGCCCGAACATCCCATTGAAGGTTTAATGAAAACTGCTATGGAAAATATTAAGGAAATGGTAGATGTGAATACGGTGGTAGGAGACCCGGTGGAAACTCCGGACGGGACCGTGATCATCCCAGTCTCACGTGTTACCTGCGGCTTTGCTGCCGGAGGGGGTGAATTTGAGGTATCCGGGGAAGGTAAAGATGGCCAGGCTGAGGGTCAGATGCCCGCTTTCGGTGGCGGTAGCGGGGGCGGGGTATCTGTGAAACCCATTGGTTTTCTGGTAGTTGGTAACGGGCAGGTAAGAATGCTGCCAGTGGATGGAAACGCGCTGGCAGACCGTATTATTGATCTGGCGCCGCAGCTTCTCTCCCAGATTCATGCAATATTCAAAAGGGAAGACTACCCTCCGGGTACAAGTGTCCATGTTTCAACCCAACCCCCGCCAAACACTGCGCCCCCAACTCCCTGACAGGGGTTGGCAGTCCGGCGCAAAGGGGATGGCAGGCACTGGGATAAAACTTTTAAATCAAAAAGGTCCAGCAAAACCCGGGGCCTAATGCCCGGGTTATTTATTTTAATATAACGCTATTGCCGGCCCCCAAGACACAGGCGGCTTATATTATTATCTTTACGAAACATGCGTTTCCCCCTGATGAAAACTTGCCCTGCTGGAACGGCCTTAGCTGAATCAGCTGCCCAGCCGCGGGGATAATAAAAAATGAGGGAGGAATGAGTATGAGGCCTTTATGGAAAGGAGCTGTCAGCTTCGGCCTGGTCTTTGTACCTGTAAAACTATACGCAGCTACTGAAAAAAAGGATATTCGCTTTAATTACCTGCATGAAAAATGCAAAACACCGGTACAATACAGGCGCTTCTGCCCTTATTGCGAGAAAGAGGTTCCCATGGAGGAAATTGTACGGGGTTATGAATATGAAAAGGGTAAGTATATTGTTCTGGAAGAGGAGGATTTCGGGAAGCCGGCAACAACAGGAGGCAGGAACATAGAAATTCTGGATTTTGTGGACCTTACCGAAATTGATCCGGTTTATTACGAAAAGGCTTATTACCTTGCCCCCGGGGACGGGGGTGCCAAAGTCTACGAGCTGTTAAAACAGGCGATGTTTGAAACCGGCAAAGTAGCCATAGCCAGGGTTATTATCCGCAGCCGCGAAGCCCTGGCGGCCATCAGGGCAAGCGGAAATATACTTGTCTTAAGCACAATGCATTTTCCCGACGAAATAAGGCAAGCAAATATCCTGCCGGAACTGAATTACAACGTCAACCTGCAGGAGAACGAGTTAAAGATGGCGGTTAGTCTAATCAACAGTCTAACTTCGAATTTCCAACCTGAAAAATATAGCGATACCTACAGGCAGGTTCTGATGGAGATAATCCAGTCAAAGATAGCCAGAGAAGAAATAGCTGCTCCGGCCAAACCGGAAGCGGGCAAAGTTGTTGATCTGATGGAAGCCCTGAAAGCCAGCATTGACCTGGCCCGGGAGGAACGGGGCAGGCAGGCGGGATTAAAAACAGAAACCCCTGCAGCAAAGAGAGCCGGGCGGCGCAAAACATCATAACGGAGGCCAAGAAAATTGGGACAGGAGCCACTGCCCCTGATTCGCCCGATGCTGGCCGTTAACTCTCTTCCCTTCGACAGCGATCTGCATCTATTTGAAGTAAAATGGGACGGCTACCGGGGCCTCCTTTATCTTGACGGGAACACATCCTTAAGGTCCCGCAACTTGCTTGACCTGACCGGAAAGTTTCCGGAACTGGGCCATTTGCACCAAAGGGTAGCAAGGAAACCGGCTATTCTGGACGGCGAAGTTGTGGTCTTTGAGAAAGGAAAGCCATCCTTTACCCGGCTCCAGGCCCGGGGAAGATTGAATAATGTGCAGGGAATCAAGCGGGTTTCTATAGAAAGCCCGGCTGTTTACATCGCCTTTGATGTTTTATATGCAGGGGGGAAAAGCGTCATGGAACGCCCCCTCAGGGAACGTAAGGCCCTCCTGGCAGAAATGGTTAAGCCCGGGACTGAAATTATTGTGCCCGATTATATCCTGCACAAGGGCCGCAGCTTTTTCGATGCCTGCGTGTCCATGGGGCTGGAAGGAGTTGTCGCAAAAAAGCTCGACAGCATTTACCTGCCGGGACGCCGCTCCACTTACTGGCAAAAATTCAGGCACACCCTGGAAGCTGACCTGGTCATCTGCGGTTACCAGACCGGCGCCTCCGGGAGAAAGCTTGGCTCCCTTATTTTAGGAGGGTACCGGGAGGGAAAACTGGTCTACCAGGGTAAAGTGGGCACGGGTTTCAATGAAGTTGAGGCCGCCGCCCTCCTGGAGGGTCTACATAAGATCGAAACGGATGTTGCGCCCTTAGAAATCCCCCTGACGGAAAAGAAGCGCACCCACTGGGTTCGCCCCCTTTTAGTCTGCTCCATTGACTACCTGACCACCACCCGGGAAGGCTACCTCCGGCATCCCGTTTACAGGGGCATCCGCTGGGACAAGGCACCGGAAGAATGCCCGGCCGTTCCTTAGTCTGCAGTGGTCCCCGCAAATACCTGATAAAGGGGGGTTCAGCTTGAAGGATACCCTTGTTTCGGTTAACGGCCACGAAGTGAAGCTCACAAACCTGGATAAGCTGCTCTGGCCCGAAGGATTGACCAAGGCCCACCTGATTAAATACTACTGGGAAATTGCCCCCTATCTTTTGCCTCATCTCTACAACCGCCCGTTAGTTATGAAAAGGTACCCGGATGGCCTTGCAGGCGAACACTTCTACCAGAAGGAATGTCCTGATTACGCTCCCTCCTGGATAAAGAGATACCCCATAGAACACTCCGAAAAGGTTGTCCACTATATTATTTGTAACGATGTCCAAACCCTGATCTGGCTGGCCAACCAGGGCTGCATTGAAATGCACCCCTGGCTTTCCAGGATCGAAAACGTGGAATGCCCGGATTTGGCCGTCATGGACCTTGACCCGGCGGAAGGTGTTTCCTTTACTGAAGTTTTAAAGGTAGCCCTGCTGGTTAAAGAGGCCCTGGCCCAATTCAATTTGAAATCATACCCCAAGACATCCGGGGCAAGCGGCCTGCATATTTTTGTACCCATCAAACCCCGCTATGCCTATCCAAGTGTTACCAGAGCCATGTATTATATTGCGGATTTGATTGTGAAAATCAACCCGGAACAGACCACCGTGGAACGAAGTGTGAGCAAAAGAAAAGGGAAGGTCTACCTGGATTATTTGCAAAACGGCCGCGGCAAAACCATGGCTTTTCAGTACAGCCTGCGGCCCTTGCCTGGCGCACCCGTTTCAACCCCGCTGGACTGGAGTGAGGTTGAATCCTTGAAGGTTGCCCCCGGCGCCTTTACAATTCACAATATCCTTCACCGCCTTAAAGATACCGGTGATCTCTATCATGACCTGCTATCCTTGAGACAACCCCTTGATCCCCTGCTGGAAGCAGCACGCTAGTTACCTGCAAGCAGCACTTTAACTGCTTTTGCCCCCGAAACCCTGGAAGATCTGCCCCGTCAACTAAACAAGAGCAATAAAGCCATGTCCTAACCCAGCCAGGAAATCCGTTAAAAAGGAGCAAGAAAACCAGGGGGCTGTCTAGAGCCTGATAATAGCTGCATCCTCTGGTGGTTTTACATTTCCCGGAAAGAACATGTCCTAAAAACAGCGGTACTCATTAGCCCGCAGTTAATAAAGCGCTGGACCAGGAACCAGGGGCAGTTTGTCCTTGACTCCTATACTTGCGCAGGTCAAGAACATTGAACCTGGCCTGGAATTGGCTTTTTTTGAGTTGCTCATTAAGAAATTTTTGGCAGATGGGAGGAAGTTATCACCTCAAGCCCGAAAATGGGGATAAAGATAAGGGGGAGGGGGCATCTTCCTTGGAAGATAGAATATACTGGTTAGGATGGCAGTTGCTGATGCCGGGGGCAGGCAAAAGGCTGTGGTCCCTGGTGAAGCATTTCGGCTCGCCCCGGGCGGCCTGGGAGGCCGGGAGCAAAGAGCTTGCCGGTGCTCCTGGCCTGGATGCCGAAGGGGCCGGGAATCTGGTGCGGCGCAGGGACCGGATTGACCCGGCCGGTGAAGCCGCAAGGCTAAAATCCCGGGACATAAAATTTGTCTGTCACACTGAACCTGATTACCCTGAAAACCTTCTCCAAATTTACGACCCTCCCCCGGTGCTTTTCATCCGTGGACAAATTAAGCCGGCGGATTCTCTTTCCATCGCCATTGTGGGTTCCCGGCGGCCCTCACCATACGGGCTGGCGGTTGCCGGGAAGCTGGCTACAGATCTCGCCGCCCTGGGTATAACCATTGTCAGCGGCCTGGCCAGAGGGATTGATACCCAGGCCCACAGGGGCGCCCTGGCCGGTAACGGCCGGACCCTGGCGGTCCTGGGCTGCGGAATTGATGTGGTTTACCCGAGGGAGAACGCCAAACTTATGGAACAAATTGCGGAGAGGGGTGCCGTGATCAGTGAATTTCCGCCGGCTTCACCGCCGGAAGCCTGGCATTTTCCGGTCCGCAACCGGATTATCAGCGGCCTGACCAGGGGGACTGTTGTTGTTGAAGCCTCCGAAAAAAGCGGCGCCCTCATTACCGCAGACTTTGCCCTGGAACAGGGACGGGATGTTATGGCTGTTCCCGGCAAAGTCACAAACCCTCTCAGCAGGGGGCCTCACCGCCTGATTAAACAGGGGGCCAGGCTTGTGGAAGGGGCTGGTGATATCCTTGATGAAATGGGCCTGGAAAAGCTTTTCCCTGTCCCGGAAACCGGTCAGGAAGGGAAAATTAAAATGAGCAGCGAAGAACAAGCGGTTTATAGCCTATTATCCCTTGACCCGGTTTCCCTTGATGAATTGATCAGCAAGTCCGGTCTTGCACCACAAAGGGTTATGGCTGCTTTGATGTACCTGGAAATCAAGGGACTGACAAGACAGTTGCCGGGCAAGTTCTATACCCGGGCAGGGCGCGACCTGTTCTAAAGAAACTGATCATAGGATAGATTATAAAAATAATGTACAATATAGACCATAAAAAAGTCAGGCAAATTTAAACGAGGTGGGCGGTATTGTCTAAAACGTTAGTTATTGTAGAGTCTCCGGCCAAAGCTAAAACAATCAGTAAATTTCTGGGAAAAAAATACTTTGTGAAAGCTTCTATGGGGCATGTACGGGATTTGCCCAAGAGCCAGTTTGGAGTAGATGTAAAAAACGGGTTTAGACCCAAATATATAACCATCAGGGGCAAAGGTGACACTATTAAAGAGTTGAGAAATGCTGTAAAAAAAAGCGACAATGTGCTGATAGCCTCAGACCCCGACCGGGAAGGGGAAGCCATAGCCTGGCACCTGCAAAAGCTCCTGGATATTTGCGATGACAAGCCATGCCGCATTGAATTTAACGAAATAACCAAGCAGGCCATCCAAAACGCCCTTAAGCACCCCAGGCCTATTGACAGCAACAAGGTCAATGCCCAGCAGGCCAGGCGCATCCTTGACCGTTTGGTTGGTTACAATTTGAGCCCGCTGCTCTGGCGCAAGGTTAAGAAAGGCCTGAGCGCAGGAAGGGTGCAGTCCGTGGCAGTTCGCATGATCACCGACCGGGAAGAGGAAATTCAAAACTTTGTGCCGGAGGAATACTGGACACTAACGGGGACTTTCGTTAAAACAGGGTACCCCCCCTTCGAAGGAAAACTTTTTAAATATAAAGACAAGAAAATTGACATCAAAACAAAGGATCAAATGAGGGAGGTACTGGAAAACCTCAAAGGTCTGCATTATACCGTAACAAAGGTTGTCCGTAGAGAAAAAAGCCGCAGGCCTCCTGCACCCTTTACGACCAGTACCCTGCAGCAGGAAGCCTACCGCAAGCTTAATTTTACCGCACGTAAAACCATGATCGTAGCCCAGCAGCTGTATGAAGGGCTGGAGCTTGGCCAAGAAGGCTCCACCGGCCTTGTAACATACATTCGCACGGACTCTACCCGGGTTTCGGATAGCGCCAGGGATGAGGCCAGGAAATATATTAAAGAGCGTTTCGGTGTTCCCTTCGTCGGGAAAGATGAGGTGCGGGTTTCTGCAAAGGGCAAGGTCCAGGACGCCCATGAGGCTATCCGTCCAACTTCTGTCAGCAGGGAACCTGAGCAAATCAAACAATACTTGACAAATGATCAGTACAAGCTCTATAAATTAATCTGGTCAAGATTTTTAGCCAGTCAAATGAGTCCGGCCATTTATGACACCACCAGCATCGATATATCTGCGGGCGATTACCTGTTCCGCGCCACCGGGTCCATTCTGAAATTCCCGGGTTATACGAAGGTTTATATCGAGGGCCGGGACGACGACGTAAAGGACGAGGATAAGCTGCTGCCGGATATTAACGAGGGTGAAGTGGTAGAGGCCAGGTCCCTTACTGAAAAACAACATTTTACCCAACCCCCGCCCCGTTATACGGAGGCCACCCTGGTCAAAACCCTGGAAGAGAAAGGTATCGGGAGACCGAGTACCTATGCGCCCATTGTTGAAACAATCATCAAGAGGGGCTACATCGTCAGGGAAAACAAGCAGCTTTACCCCACCGAACTGGGTATATTAGTGGTGGACTTACTAAAGAGACACTTCAAGGATATTATTGACGTAACCTTCACTGCAGAAATGGAAGAAAAACTGGACAGTATCGAAGAAGGTGATCTGGACTGGGTAGCAGTTCTTGATAGTTTCTATGACCCTTTTATGAACACCCTGGAGAAGGCAGAAGAGGAAATCGGCTCGGTCCAGGTAGAGGATGAAATCACCGAAGAAGTCTGTGAACAGTGTGGCCGCAATATGGTTATTAAAATGGGCCGCTACGGCAAGTTTTTAGCCTGTCCGGGTTTTCCGGAATGCCGCAACACGAAGCCCCTCTTAGAACCCATCGGAGTCCCCTGCCCCCGCTGCGAAGGGGAAATTGTGATCCGGCGCAGCAAGAAGGGCAGGAAGTTTTACGGTTGTAGCCGTTATCCCCAGTGCGAATTTGTAACCTGGGACCCGCCTTCCAAAACCAGGTGTCCTAAATGTGGCGACCTGATGGTGGAGAAAAAAGGAGCGGGCAATGCTGTTATCCTTAAGTGCATCAATGACCAGTGCAACTACAAACTTCGTGCAAATGAAAAAAACCGGGCGGGGCTAGCCGTGCATCCTGAAAAACCAGATCAAGAGAATACCTGTATAATTCACTAGAAATCTTTCCTTACAGGTGCAGGTGATGCAGTCAAAATGGACCTTAAATCAGAGTCGGTTCCAGGCCTCTCAAAAAAATATGTTATAGTGGTCGGGGCCGGACTGGCCGGGGCTGAAGCCGCCTGGCAGGCGGCGAACAACGGGGCCTGGGTAAAACTCTATGAAATGAGACCGAAAAAAAAGACACCAGCCCACCACACCGGAAATTTTGCTGAACTGGTCTGCAGCAATTCCTTTCGCGCCGCTGCCCTTGATAACGCTGTTGGCTTACTAAAGGAAGAAATGAGGCTGCTTGGTTCCCTGATTATGACCTGTGCGGATCAGACCAGGGTTCCAGCCGGGGGAGCACTGGCTGTGGACAGGGAGCTTTTTTCCGCCTGTGTAACGGAAAAGTTGAGCCGGCATAGCCGGATTGAAATATACCGTGAAGAAGTAACCGCAATTCCGGAGGGTGAGGCGGTAATCATTGCCACCGGTCCCCTGACCTCTGCAGAACTGGCTGATAACATCCGTTCCTTTACCGGGGAAAACTATCTCTATTTTTACGACGCTGTGGCGCCGGTTGTTACCGCTGAATCCATAAACATGGACAAGGTTTTTCGCTCTTCCCGTTACGGCAAGGGAGAGGCAGCCTATTTAAACTGCCCCATGGACAAATCCCAGTATGAAACTTTCTGGGAAGCTCTTTGCAAGGCGGAACAAGCGCCCAGGAAAGAGTTTGACAAAGTGCGGCACTTCGAGGGCTGTATGCCCATTGAGGTTCTGGCCAGGCGAGGGAAAAAAACACTGCTCTTCGGCCCGTTAAAACCTGTAGGTCTGACGGATCCCCGGACAGGCAGGCGCCCCTATGCAGTGGTGCAGCTGAGACAGGAAAACAACGCCGCTACCATGTATAATCTGGTGGGATTTCAAACCAGCCTTAAATGGAGCGAACAAACCCGTGTTTTCCGTCTGATCCCTGGTTTGGAGAAGGCTGAATTTGTCAGGCTGGGGGTTATGCACAGAAACACATATATCAACTCACCAGTTTTGCTTAATCCGACCTTTGAGACTAAAAAAAAGCAAGGGCTGTTTTTTGCCGGCCAGATAACCGGGGTGGAAGGCTACGTGGAGTCGGCAGCATCCGGGCTGATGGCAGGAATCAATGCCGCCCGTTTACTGGCGGGAAAAGAACTGCTGGTATTTCCCGAAAACACTGCCCACGGCTCCCTGGCCCATTACATAACAACAGCAAACCCTGCTCATTTCCAGCCCATGAATGTGAATTACGGTCTATTCCCGCCCCGGGAGGGCAAGGTCAAGGACAAGAAAGAAGAGCATATGAGAATAGCACGAAACGCCCTGGAAGCAATTGAATCATTAAAGCTCAGAGCAGGGTTAAACCTGAGTTAAAAGAATAAAACTGGTAATTTTTGATGCAACATGTATACCCATATTGATAATTTTATTATCTATCTTAAAGTGGAGAAAAACGCCTCCCCCAATACCATTGAAAGCTACCAGAAGGACTTTTTCAGGGGGCTGGATTTTTTTGCGGCTTTTTTACAGAAGGAAGATCACGCCATCCTTCCCTCTGAGATCGACCACCGGGTCTTTCGCCATTACCTGGCTTTTTTAAATGAACAGGGTCTGGCCCGGACTACCATAGCCAGGCATCTGGCGGCCTGGCGCTCCCTCTACCGCTATCTCCAGCGGGAAGGAATTATCGGGGACAACCCGCTGACAAGGATAGCAAGCCCCAAGCTGGGCAGGAAACTCCCTCAATTTCTCTTTGAGGACGAAGCCCAGGCCCTGGTCGAAGCGCCGGATTTAAACGAGCCCCTTGGCCTGCGCGACAGGGCCCTTTTGGAGACACTTTACGCCGGGGGTCTGAGGATAAGTGAGCTGGTGTCCCTGGATACCGGAAATCTAGACCTGGCAGCAGGCTACATCAGGATTACAGGTAAAAGATCCAAAGAAAGAATGGTACCCCTGGGGTCCAAGGCCGTGGAAGCCTTGACTAAATACCTCCAGGAGGCACGGCCCGTGCTTTTGGCCAACCGGGGCAGAAATAAAGGCCGGCAGGCGCAGCAACCCGGCCAATTGCCAGCGCTGACCCAGCCGGGAAAACCCACCGGCGCCGTATTCCTGAACCGCTGGGGAACCCGTCTTTCCAGCCGGGGTATCCGCAAAATAATTGATAAATATGTAGAAAAAATCAGCCTGGAGAGAAAAATCAGTCCCCATACCCTGCGTCATTCATTTGCCACTCACCTCCTTAACGCCGGTGCTGACCTTCGCCTGGTGCAGGAACTTTTAGGTCATACAAGCCTTACCAGCACGCAGTTGTACACCCATGTAAGCAGTGAGCGGCTGAAACAGGTTTATAGAAAAACCCACCCGCGTGCTAAGGAGTGATCATATATGTTTTTTAATTTTTTATTCATCTGGAAGGGGGATGAACATGTTTCACGCCACTACCATCGTAGCCGTGAAAAGAAACGGGAAAGTTGCGGTTGCCGGGGACGGACAGGTCACCTTCGGCCAAAATACTATAATTAAAAAAAGCGCCAAAAAAATCAGGCGTCTTTATAAAAATAAAATTGTAGCCGGGTTTGCCGGGTCTGTGGCTGATGCCTTTACGCTCTTTGAGAAATTCGAGAGCAAACTGGAGGAATACCATGGCAACCTGCAGAGGGCGGCCGTAGAACTGGCCAAGGAGTGGCGTACCGATAAAATTCTCCGGAGGCTTGAAGCCCTCATGATTGTGGCCTCCAGTGAAAATTTTTACATTATTTCCGGGTCCGGCGAGGTCATTGAGCCTGATGACGGTGTTAGCGCTATCGGCTCCGGCGGGCCTTTCGCCCTGGCAGCGGCCCGGGCGCTGCTCAAGCACACTTCCATGGAGGCAAAGGAAATTGTTCAAGAAGCCCTGGCAATTGCCTCAGAGATCTGCGTCTATACAAACAATCAGATCATCGTTGAAGAACTCTAACCAGGCTTTTAGCCTCAGACCGTCAGACGCAAGTCTTATGCCTAAAGCAAAAAGCCTTAACCTTTAGATTAAGATAATGCTGGATAAATAACGTAAATCATGGGGGTCTTAGCATGGAACAGCTGACACCACGCCGTATTGTTGAAGAACTGGATAAATATATCGTGGGGCAGAAAAACGCCAAGAAAGCAGTGGCCATAGCCCTGCGCAATCGTTACCGCCGCAGGAGACTTCCGGAAGAACTCAAGGACGAGGTAATACCGAAAAACATCCTGATGATCGGACCAACGGGAGTGGGTAAAACTGAAATTGCCCGCCGCCTGGCCAAGCTTGTTAAAGCGCCCTTTGTCAAGGTTGAAGCTACGAAATTCACTGAAGTGGGCTATGTGGGCAGGGACGTTGAGAGCATGGTTCGTGACCTGGTTGAAACGTCCATCCGGATGGTTAAGCAGGAAAAGCTGGCAACAGTTGAAGACAAGGCAAAGAGAATTGCTGATGAGAAAATTATTGAACTTCTGGCGCCTTATCCATTGCAGGATAAACAACCCCGCAATCCTTTGGAAATGATTTTCGGGACAACAAAAGTCTCTGAACCCCGCGATGCCGCCTATGAACAGCGGCTCAAGCGGGTTGAATTTGAGAGGGAAACTCTAAGGGAAAAACTGGCCAGGGGAGAACTGGAAAATGAAACCCTGGAAATAGAAGTGGAAGATAATAAACCCCCGATGCTTGAAGTATTCACCGGGACCGGCATGGAAGAGATGGGAATTAACCTCCAGGATATGCTGGGTGGTTTAATTCCCAAGAAAAAACGCAAACGCAGGGTCACAGTTAAAGAAGCCCGGCATATTCTTGCCCAGCAGGAAGCTCAGAAGTTGATTGATATGGACGAGGTTATTTCCCTGGGGATCAAGAGGGCAGAAGAAGAGGGCATCATTTTTCTGGATGAAATTGATAAGATCGCCGGCAGAGAGGGACAGGGACCGGATGTATCCAGGGGAGGGGTACAGCGGGATATCCTGCCCATTGTAGAAGGTTCCACAGTGGTTACAAAATATGGTCCGGTTAAAACCGACCACATCCTTTTTATCGCAGCAGGAGCTTTCCACACATCAAAGCCCTCTGACCTGATCCCCGAACTCCAGGGCCGTTTCCCGATACGTGTCGAACTTGAGAGCCTGACATGTGAGGATTTCCAACAAATATTGACAGAACCAAGAAATGCCTTGATTAAACAATATACCGAATTACTTGCCACAGAAGGTGTCACGGTTAAATTTTCGCAAAATTCACTTGTGGAAATTGCAAAGATCGCTTATACTGTTAATGAACAAACAGAGAACATCGGTGCCCGAAGGCTGCATACAATTCTGGAAAAGTTGCTGGAAGATATCTCTTTTGACGCCCCGGAGCTGGCTGGCCAGGTAATCTATATTGACGAAAATTTTATTGTTGAAAAATTGGGACATTTGGTGAAATCTGAAGATTTAAGCCGCTATATACTGTGACTAGAGGGAAGGGTTTAAAATGAGAAAACTGCTGGAAAAAACAAGGGCCATCAACAAGTTGCTGCAAAAATCAGCAGGTCACAACGTCGATTTTAATGAGGTAGCCGAAGTTCTGAGCGAAAACATCGGAGCGAGTATTTATATTCTCGATCGCAAGGGAAGAGTTTTCGGTTACAGCTATCTCAAAGGCTGGACCTGTGATATTATGAAAGACATTGTTGAAGGCCAGGGTGGTTTCCCTGAGGACTATAACGAAAGCCTGTTGAAAATCAACGAAACCTATGCTAATCACTGTCAAACAAAGAATTTATGTGTTTTTGAAGAAGATAAGCGGTGCCCCTTTAACAATAAAATAACAACGGCGGTACCGATAATCGGCGGGGGAACGCGTCTGGGTACGCTGGTCCTGGCCAAGTTTGACAATTTCTTCACAGATGAGGATCTGGTACTGGGCGAATACGGAGCTACCGTTGTGGGCATGGAAATCCTGCGGGCAAGGACTGAAAAGATGGAAGAGGAAGCCAGGAAGAGAGCTGCTGTGCAAATTGCCCTGGGTACCCTTTCCTATTCAGAGATGGATGCTGTACAGCACATCTTCGAACAACTGGAAGGAGAAGAGGGGCTTCTAGTAGCCAGTAAGATCGCCGATCGTGTCGGGATTACCCGCTCGGTAATTGTAAATGCCCTGAGAAAGTTTGAAAGCGCCGGTGTGATCGAGTCAAAATCCCTGGGTATGAAAGGGACATACATCCGCGTTTTAAATGACCGGTTGCTGGAGGAACTGGAAAGGATTAAGCAGCATTAGACTGATTGTTTTTAAAAAACCTAGAACTCAAATTTACAGCCCCGCCTTGCGCCGGGGCTGTAACTGTGTTAAAATACGTGATGGTGTGAATTACACACGCTGTTGGATTCTTGCAAAGGTTCCCTGCGGGGCTTGCGGAATATGAAGGCAGCGGAGGACGAAAAACCACGGGGGAGGAGGTGTAATTACGTGGCTGTCATATCTATGAAACAACTGCTGGAAGCTGGAGTTCACTTCGGCCACCAAACCCGCCGCTGGAACCCCAAAATGGCTCCATACATCTTTACTGACCGCAACGGCATCTATATTATAGACTTGCAAAAAACCGTAAAAAAGGTAGAGGAAGCCTATAATTTTGTTAAACAGCTTGCCAGTGAAGGAGATACGATTCTCTTTGTGGGCACTAAGAAACAGGCCCAGGAAGCTGTCCGGGAAGAAGCTGAACGTTGTGGTATGTTTTATGTAAACCAGCGCTGGCTGGGCGGCATGCTCACCAATTTCCAAACCATCAGACGCCGGATTGACCGCCTGCAAGAGCTGGAAAAAATGGAGGCAGACGGCACCCTTGAACGTTTGCCTAAAAAAGAAGTTGCCCAATTAATGCACGAAAAGGAAAAACTGCAAAAATTCCTGGGCGGTATTAAGGAAATGCGGCGTTTACCGGGAGCCTTATTTGTGATCGACCCGCGGAAAGAACGGATTGCCGTAGCTGAAGCACGTAAACTAGGCATTCCCATCGTTGCAATTGTCGATACTAACTGCGATCCGGACGAAGTGGACTACGTCATCCCCGGTAATGATGACGCCATCAGGGCGGTCCGCCTTTTGACCGGCAAGATGGCGGAGGCTGTTCTTGAAGGCCGGCAGGGGGAACAGCTTGCAGAATAATTGAGAAGACAGGTGGGGGTGAGTCTTCGGCAAGGTCGCCCCTGCCTTTTTTCTGCCTTGAGCTATGAGATCTTGATTGAGCCTATGTAATCCTGGATATACTAATTTAAAGGAAAATGATGTAAATATAAAGGAGGCAAATCCAATATGTCTGTACCCGCCAGTCTGGTCAAGGAACTCCGGGAACGTACCGGAGCCGGAATGATGGATTGTAAGAAAGCGCTTGCAGAAACAGGCGGCGATCTTGAAAAGGCAACTGTCTACCTGAGAGAGAAAGGCCTGGCTGCAGCGGCTAAAAAAGCCGGCAGAATAGCCGCGGAAGGAATCGTAGAAGCATACATACACGGTAATGGCAAAATTGGGGTTCTTGTGGAAGTGAATTGCGAAACCGACTTTGTGGCCAAAACGGATGAATTTAAAACCCTGGTCCGTGATATCGCCATGCAAATCGCTGCTGCGAAGCCGGAATATATCAGGCGGGAAGAAATCTCCAGCGAGACTATTGAAAAAGAAAAGGCAATTCTGCGGGCTCAGGCTCTCAACGAAGGTAAACCAGAAAAGATCGTTGACAAAATGGTAGAGGGAAGAATTGAAAAGTTTTATAAGGAAGTATGCCTTTTAGAACAGCCCTTTATCAAAAACCCGGATCAAACTATACAAGATCTCCTCACTGAAAAAATAGCCAAGATCGGCGAGAATATCAGCGTCAGGCGGTTTGCCCGTTTTGAGCTTGGCGAAGGCCTGCAGAAGAAAAAGTCCGACCTCGCTGCCGAGGTAGAAGAAGCAACACGAAATGTCTGCAAATGAAAGATTTTATAAAAGGATTTTTAGTCAAACTGTAGAATAACTCTGGGAAGACTGGAGGTTTCCTGCCTTTATGGTTGCACCAAAATACTGGCGAATCGTTCTGAAGTTGAGTGGCGAGGCCTTAGCCGGTTCCCTGGGTTATGGAATCGATCCCGATGTGGTAAACACAATAGCCAGACAGATTAAAGAAGTGGCAGAGCACAGGGTGCAGATATCTGTCGTAGTTGGTGGAGGTAATATCTGGCGGGGTGTTGCCGGAAGCGCCAAGGGAATGGACCGGGCAACAGCGGACTACATGGGAATGCTGGCTACTGTAATGAACTCCCTGGCACTTCAAGATGCGCTTGAGAAACATGGTGTTGATACCAGAACCCAGACAGCAATTGAAATGAAAGAGGTAGCTGAACCTTATATCCGGCGCCGGGCCATAAGACATATGGAAAAAGGCAGGGTAGTCATTTTCGCCGCCGGTACAGGTAATCCATATTTTTCCACTGACACAACCGCCGCCCTGAGGGCAGCTGAAATAGAGGCCCAGGTTATTTTAATGGCCAAGCGGGTAGATGGTGTCTATGACAGCGACCCACTTAAAAATCCCAATGCTAAAAAGTTCCAACAGCTATCGTACATTGAGATGTTGAACAGGGGTCTTGGTGTCATGGATGCCACTGCAGCTTCCCTGTGTATGGATAATAATATTCCTGTAATTGTTTTTGACTTAAACCAGGATGGTAATATTATGAAAGCGGTGTTTGCCGAAAAAATTGGAACATATATCGGAGGTGATTTAAATGACCACGGAGATTATAAAAGAAGCCGAGAGCAATATGAAGAAAACTGTGGAAGTGGTTAAGAAAGAGTTCGCCTCAATGCGTGCAGGACGAGCCACACCGGCTCTCCTCGATAAAATAACAGTTAATTACTATGGGACTCCGACACCTATCAATCAACTTGCAAATATTTCCGTTCCTGAAGCCAGACTTCTCGTAATTCAGCCGTGGGATAAAACTGCCCTGCCTGATATTGAGAAAGCTATCTTAAAATCGGATTTGGGGATTAACCCTACCAGTGACGGTTCCGTAATCCGCCTGGCAATTCCGCAGCTAACCCAGGAAAGGCGGCTTGAGTTGATGAAAATCATCAAGAAGAAAGCGGAAGAGGGCCGCGTAGCCATACGGAATATCCGTCGCGAAACCAATGATAAGCTGAAAGCCCAGCAAAAAGAGGGCAAAATCTCCGAAGATGATTTGAAGCGTAAACAGGAAGACGTTCAGAAAATGACGGACCGGATGATCAAAGATATTGACACTCTTTTGGCCAACAAGGAACAGGAGATAATGCAGGTATAGATGGACAAGATACCGGACATTACCGGCTTTGAATTAAGCAAGGCACTCGATCTTTACAGAGCCTCCGGTTATGAAATAGAAATCATGTTCACCCGACCTTATAAGGCACAACCGGAAGGGAAACCGAGGGTTATACGCTTTCATAGGGTCTCTAATCATAAATGGGTGATAACTGTGGCCTTTGAAGAAGGGCGAAAGGAGGTGGATAAAGTGGCATACAAAATTACAGAGGAATGCCTTGCCTGTGGTTCCTGCATGGATGCCTGTCCAGTTGGAGCGATCAGTGAAGGTGATATTTATAAGATTGAACCGGATAAATGTGAGAGCTGTGGTGCTTGCGCTGACGCTTGCCCCACCGGAGCCATTGTCGAAGAGTAACTGGTGGACCCCCTCACATCTGAGGGGGTCATTACATAGGCATGTCTCAAGGGTGATTCCAGAGGAGGCTAAACCTTTTTTATGTTTAACCAAATAGTCCGCTTCTGGCGCCGAAAAGACACGGAAAATTGCGCTGAGGCCGAAGAAAACGAACTGCTCAAAAGAATTGATAAGAATAAACTGCCCTGCCACATAGCTATCATTATGGACGGAAACGGGCGCTGGGCCTTGCGCCGGGGCTTGACCCGTTCCTATGGACACAGGGCAGGTATAGAAGCCTTAAGGGATATTGTGCGGATCTGTTCCGATCTGGGCATCAGTTTTTTAACGTTATACGCCTTTTCCACTGAGAATTGGAAAAGACCGCAGGAAGAAATTGATACGTTGATGAATCTGCTCGTTGAGTATTTTCATAAGGAAATAGATGAACTCTGCGAAAACGGCGTCCGGGTGCACCCCATCGGCAGGATTTCAGAATTGCCTGCTTCTGCAAGGAAGGCCATCGATATGGCTGTGCAACGCACCAGGGAAAACAAAGGACTGACAATGAATCTTGCCTTAAACTACGGTGGACGACACGAAATTGTAGACGCCGTCCGGGCAATTGCGTCCAAGCTTGCCAATGGCAGTCTCAGAATTGAGCAAATCAGCGAAAAACTCATTTCGGATCATCTTTATACAGCCGGCCAGCCGGACCCTGACCTCTTGATCCGTCCCTCTGGTGACTTGCGCATCAGCAATTTTTTGCTCTGGCAGCTGGCATATACGGAGTTCTGGTTTTCTTCCGTAATGTGGCCTGACTTTCGACGGATTCATATCTTGCAGGCACTGGTTGATTACCAGCAGCGTGAACGCCGTTTTGGAGGGCTGAACAAGAAAACTTAGAACCTCTCACAGGTCGGTGAAAATGTGCTCGGGCAAAGAGTCTTAAGTGCCCTGGTTGGCATCCCGGTGATCATCCTGGCAGTTTGGTACGGGGGTATTCCTCTGTTGCTTCTGCTCAGCCTGTTGATCGTCCTGGGCATCAAGGAAATAACGGAATTGCTAACCAGGCTGGGATTGAAGCCATCATTCTGGCTCGCCTCTGCAGGAGGTTTAATCCTCATTGGCGGCGCATATCTTTATAGTACTGGGTATCCCGGTCCGACAATAACAATCATCCTGTTTCTACATCTGATTGCCACGGTAACCTTTTACCCCCGTTACTCACTGCTCGATGGGGCCGGAACCCTGATGGGCACGCTTTACGTGGGATTACTGAGTTATGTATACCTCCTGAGAATGCTGCCAGACGGATGGATTTGGCTTATTTTTATGCTCGCTGGAACCTGGGCTTGTGATACAGCAGCTTACTTTGTGGGTAAAGGCTTTGGCAGGAGAAGACTGGCTCCAGTACTGAGCCCCAAGAAAACTCTGGAAGGAGCACTGGGGGGGCTGCTGGGAAGTGTTCTGGTTAGCTTTTTGTTTTCTTATTACATATACCCCTTTTTATCCATGCCAAAGATGCTTTTACTGGGCCTGATGGTTGGAGTGGCAGCAGAAGTAGGTGACCTGCTGGAATCAGCTTTTAAAAGGGAAGCCGGGATCAAGGATTCCAGTAAGCTGATCCCCGGCCACGGTGGAGTTTTGGACCGCATCGACAGCGCCCTGTTCACCGCACCCCTTGTCTACTATTTTGTTGTATTATTCATCATAAGTTGAGGTGACACCCCCGTTGCCTAAACCTTTGCTGATCGTAATTTATATAGTAGCCACAATAATAATCATCCTGGTATCTGTTAAATACATCTTACCCGTCCTGCTTCCCTTTATCATTGCTCTTATAATCAGTATAATTATGGAACCGCTTATAGAAATACTGCAGAATAGAGCTAAGTTTAACCGCGGCATGGCCACAATGGCATCCATGCTTATTGTTTTCGGGGGTATTGCTGTTTTATTCTCATTATTAATCTTAAAACTTGTTGCAGAATTGATTCAGCTTTCCCATACCCTACCCTCAGCCGCGGCGGAGTTAAGGCTTCTTTATTCCGATATCATAGAAAGACTGACAGCCTTTTATATAACACTTCCGCCGGGGGTAGTTTCATCCCTGGAACAAAACATTAATACCCTGACCACAAACCTGCAGGGCTTGATCAGCAATCTGGCTGACTCCATAATTCGCTTTTTATCCCTGCTTCCGGGTACCCTGACAATACTTGTCGTAACTGTTCTGGCCACTTATTTTGTTGCCCGTGACCGTCATCTGATTTCAGAGCTGGTGCGTAAAACCATTCCTGCCCCCTGGGGTGAGAAGACAGTTACCATCATCCTGGAAATAGCCACAGCCTTCTCCGGCTACCTGAAGGCACAGGCGATCCTGGTCTCAATTACTACAATCTTGAGTGTTCTGGGATTAATTCTGATTGGAGCCAATTACGCCCTGACCATGGGTCTCTTAATCGGCTTCTTTGATATAATCCCGGTACTGGGTCCTGCCACCATTTATATTCCCTGGTTGCTCTGGTCCTTTGCCACCGGGGCAACTGGCATGGGCATTAAACTTACTATACTGTATGGACTGGTGCTGGTTGTGAGGCAATTTTCGGAAGCGAAAATTGTCTCTTTAAACCTCGGCCTGCACCCTCTGGCTACCCTTATTTCAATGTATGTTGGCTTGAGAACCATGGGGCTAGTGGGCCTGGTGATGGGTCCGATTTTGCTAATCGCCCTGCAGGCTGTTATTAAAACTAGCGCTTATTGGCCTAAAGACAAGCCCTAGGTTACAATTAAAACCAGAGGTTATTGCACAGGAAATTATTATTACGGGACAGGTTTTTTAAGGTTCCCTCCGCCAAACGGCCGTAATCACCCGCCCTGTTCACCCAAGACTTATTTTCATATACATAAACTGGAGTAATCTAAATGAAGAAGATTGTGATTATTGGTTCCACCGGTTCTATTGGCCGGCAAACCCTCGAAGTTATAAGGTGTTTTCCGGATAGATTTAAGCTGTTGGGCCTTGGCGCCGGGAGAAATTGGCGCCTTTTAGCCGAACAGATCAAAGAATTCAGACCATCTGCTGCAGCACTGGCAGAAGAACGGGAATTGCTTAAGCTAAAAAACAGCCTGGACCCTTCCCAATGCCCCGACCTGGCCTGGGGACAGAAGGGCATGGAAGCTCTCGCCGCACTACCAGAGGCTGATCTCGTTGTTGTAGCAATCACCGGCGCAGCAGGAATTTATCCGACCCTGGCGGCCATTAACGCCGGCAAGGATGTGGCCCTGGCCAACAAAGAGACCCTGGTTGCCGCGGGACAACTGGTGATGGGCCTGGCCAGGCAAAAAAACGCCCTGATCCTACCGGTAGACAGTGAACATTCCGCCGTCTGGCAGTGCCTGAACGGCCATGATCCGGATCTGATTGAGAAAATTATCCTCACCGCTTCCGGTGGGCCTTTCCTCCACCTGGAAAAGGAAGAGCTGGAAACGGTGACTGTTGATATGGCCCTGCACCACCCCAACTGGGTCATGGGTAATAAAATAACCATTGATTCTGCAACTTTAATGAATAAAGGACTGGAAGTAATTGAAGCAAAATGGCTGTTTGGGGTAAACTATTCCCATATTGAAGTAATTATTCACCCCCAGAGCATTGTTCACTCGGCAGTTGAGTTCCGGGACGGCTCTGTGCTTGCCCAGATGGGAGTACCCGATATGCGCTTGCCTATCCAGTACGCCCTAACTTATCCCAACCGCCTGAGTGGGCCTGTGCCCAGGCTGAAGTGGACGGACCTGAAGGGGCTGACCTTTGAAGAGCCGGACCTTGTAAAATTTCCAGCCCTCGGCCTTGCCTTTGAAGCGGGAAAAGCCGGCGGTACAATGCCCGCCGTGCTCAATGCCGCCAATGAAGTAGCTGTTGATTTGTTCCTCAAGGGCAAGATATCCTTTACTGGCATCCCGGTTTTAGTGGCCGGTGTTATGGAGAAACATAAAATAATAAACAACCCCGGGCTTGCCGAAATTATGGAGGCAGACCGCTGGGCCCGGGAAACAGCCCTGCAGTTAAGTGTTTAATTCACGATCTCTATTTATTTGAGGTGGATGGGATGTTGACCTTTGTAGCTTCTGTTTTTGTATTCGGGATTTTGATCTTTTTCCATGAACTGGGCCACTTTACAGTGGCCAAGTGGGTGGGAATAAAAGTCCACGAGTTCAGCCTTGGTTTTGGCCCAAAACTCCTTACCATTCCCAGAGAGGAAACCAGCTATAACCTGCGCATCTTCCCCTTAGGCGGCTTTGTCCGCATGGCTGGCATGGACCCCAACGAAAAAGATGAAGAAGATGACGGGCGCGGGTTTAACACTAAAACTGTCGGGCAGCGCATAGCGGTAATTTTTGCCGGACCTTTAATGAACTTTTTACTGGCTGTCCTGCTTTTATCAACTATTTTTGTTTTTCAGGGAATCCCGGTGGCTACAACCGTAATCAGCGAAGTCATTCCGGATTTTCCCGCAGCAAAGTCTGGCATCCAGGCTGGTGACAGAATCGTGGCAATCGACGGCCAGCCCGTTAACAGCTGGGAGGAACTGTCTGGCATAATCAGCCGGAAACCGGAACAAGAAGTCGAAGTCACCGTGCTCAGGGACGGGGTTGAGAAGCAATTCCGGTTGTTCACCGTAAGGGACGAGAATAACACTGGAAAGATCGGCATCTACCCTGAACAGGGTTTGAGTAAAGGGAATGTTTTTCAAGCCCTGGCTTTGGGTGTGGACTATACCGCCAGGATTACCTGGATGCTCCTTGACTTTATCGCAAAAATGATTACAGGACAAACCCCCGCTGACGTGGGGGGACCGGTACGCGTGGTCAACGAGATAGGCAAAGCTGCCCAGGTGGGGTTCTTCTTCCTACTGCAACTCGCTGCTTTCCTGAGTATAAACCTGGGGCTGTTTAATCTCTTCCCAATCCCCGCCCTGGACGGCAGCCGGATTCTTTTTCTGTTATGGGAAAAGGTGAGGGGGCGGCCGGTGGATCCTGTCAAAGAGAATTTCATCCATCTTATTGGTTTCGGCCTGTTGTTGCTGCTGGTTGTGGTAATTACCTACAATGACATTCTGCAGGTTTTCCTGTCTGAGAGAATACCTTCACAGCACTGAGGATCTTTTCCAATTGTGATTTCATCCTGGACAATCTCTAGCTTTAAAATAGCAACCCGTAAACCAGGACAGGCAGGTGGTTTACATTAAGAGAAGAATAACCCGGCCCGTTTACCTTGGCGGGGTACAGGTGGGCGGAGGAGCTCCGGTGAGGGTCCAGTCAATGACCAATACCGATACCAGAGATGTCCAGGCCACCCTGAGGCAAATTAAAGAACTGGTGGAAGAAGGTTGTGAAATTATTCGTGTGGCCGTCCCTGACCAGCAAGCCGCCGCAGCACTGCCGCAAATCATCAAGGGTCTTGAAATACCCGTCATAGCTGACATCCACTTCGATTACCGTCTCGCGCTGGAATCCATTAAGGCAGGTGTTAGCGGTCTCCGGATCAATCCCGGCAATATTGGCGGGCGGCAGCGGGTGGCTGAAGTGGTAGCTGCTGCAAAGGAGCGAAATATTCCCATCAGGATTGGTGTAAATGCGGGATCCCTGGAAAAGAGGCTTCTGGAAAAATACAATGGGGTTACCTCTGAAGCTATGGTTGAAAGCGCCCTGGATCAGATTAAGCTCTTTGAGGAGCTCTCCTATAGAGAGATTAAAATCTCCCTGAAAGCATCCAGTGTTCCATTAATGCTTGCGGCCTACCGTCAATTGGCGGAAAAAGTTGATTACCCTTTCCATGTCGGTGTAACTGAAGCTGGGACCTTAATTTCAGGCACCGTCAAATCAGCCGTGGGTATTGGTATCCTCTTAAATGAAGGAATAGGCGATACAATCCGGGTTTCCCTTACCGGCCACCCGGTTCATGAAGTCAGAGTCGCCTATGAAATATTAAAGTCCCTTGGCCTGCGCCAAAGAGGGGCGGAACTGATCTCCTGCCCCACCTGCGGCCGCACCCAAATAGATCTGATCAAACTTGCCGGAGAAGTTGAAGAAAGGTTGAAGAACATTAAAAAAAACATCAGGGTTGCCGTTATGGGCTGCGTGGTTAACGGCCCGGGGGAAGCCAGGGAAGCCGACGTGGGAATAGCCGGCGGAAGAGGGGAAGGGCTAATTTTCCGCAAAGGAGTAGTAATTAGAAAGGTGCCCGAGGCCAAACTGGTGGACGAGCTGATGAAGGAGATCGAGACAATTTAAGGGTATTCAGATTGACATTATATCTAATTTGTACCGGAGGGGTTATCATGCGCGCAACCGAATTCTTTGCACCAACTTTGCGAGAAGTGCCTGCGGAAGCAGAAGTGGTCAGTCACCAGCTACTGCTGAGAGCCGGGTTTATCAGGCGAACGGCAGCAGGCATATACACCTACCTGCCCCTTGCCCTGCGCGTATTAAAAAAAATCAAACAGATTATCCGGGAAGAAATGGACCGCCAGGGAGGCCAGGAGATCCTGATGCCCATTATCCAACCGGCCGAGCTCTGGCAGGAATCAGGCCGCTGGGATGTCTACGGACCGGAACTTTTTCGCTTGAAAGACAGGCACGAGCGTAGTTTTGCCCTGGGGCCCACCCATGAAGAAATTGTAACAGTCCTGGTCAGGGGAGAGGTGAATTCCTATAAACAGCTTCCCCTGTTGCTCTACCAGATCCAGAACAAATACCGGGATGAACGCCGGCCTCGCTTCGGCTTGATGCGCGGCAGGGAATTTATCATGAAGGACCTGTATTCCTTTGACCGGGACGAAAAGGGCCTGCACGTCAGCTATATGAAGATGTATGAAGCATATCAACGGATTTTCCAGCGTTGCGGCCTTACTTTCCGTCCGGTGGAAGCTGATTCGGGGGCCATTGGGGGCAGCGACACCCATGAATTCATGGTGCTGGCGGAATCAGGCGAAGCCACCGTGCTCTATTGCCAGGACACAAAATGCGACTATGCCTCCAACGTCGAAAAGGCCGCTCAGGTTGTGAGAGAAGCCGGGGCAAAGGAAGACTTAAAGCCGTTAATGGAAAAGGAAACCCCCGGCTGCCGTACAATCGAGGAAGTATCAAGGTTTTTGGGAATACCGCCGCAAAAAATGATCAAAACCTTACTTTATGAAACCGAAAAAGAAGTTGTGGCTGCCCTGGTCCGGGGAGACCGTGAGATTAACGAAACAAAGCTCTTAAATACTCTGGGCTGCATCCGGCTGGAAATGGCCGGCGCAGATACGGTTCTGCGGGTTTCCGGCGCACCCATTGGCTTCGCCGGGCCGGTAGGTTTAAAAAACTGTAAAATTATAGCCGACCCGGAAGTTGTCCAGATCACAAACGCTGTGACCGGCGCAAACAAGAACAACTACCATTTATTAAATGTCAATATTCAACGGGACTACCATGTTCACACCGTGAGCGATATCCGGATGGTCCAGGCCGGAGAACCCTGTCCGCGCTGCGGTTCCCCCCTGGTGGAAGCAAAGGGAATTGAAGTGGGACAGATCTTTAAACTGGGAGATAAATACAGCAAAGTGCTGGGTGCCAACTACCTGGACGAGAATGGCCGGAGTCAGCCCATAATCATGGGCTGCTACGGTATCGGAGTTACCCGCACCATGGCGGCAGCTATTGAGCAGAACCACGACAAGGACGGGATCATCTGGCCGGCCTCCATCGCACCCTTTGACGCAGTCATAATACCCGTGAGCACCAAGGATGAAGCCCAGGTCAACCTGGCCGAGGAGATCTACAACAAACTTTCTGCAGCCGGATTCGACGTGCTCCTGGACGACCGCCCGGAGCGGGTGGGCGTAAAGTTTAAAGACGCGGACCTCATCGGCTACCCCCTGCGCCTCACCGTGGGCTCCAGAACCGCCGCTGAAAGGCAGGTTGAAGTGCGCGTCCGCAAGACTGGGGAAGTCACAATTACATCGATGAACGAACTGGAAAAAAGGGTCAGGGAACTGCTTGCCACAATCTAGCACGGTACCAGGCCACTGACCCCGGGCTTTGCTTCTCAAACACCTCCTGCAACAGGTGGAGGCAAAACTGAATAATCGGCTTTTAGACTCACCGTTCCGGCTGGCGGCAAGAAATACCGGATCGGTTTAAGCTGGCGCCGCCTGGATAATTTACCTCTTTTGGAAGCCAAATTTTACGAAAGATAGCTTTCATCTTTATTTCCCTATTCTCCGGAATGAGAAAGGAACGTTTACTTATAGGTAACAGAATTCTTATATTGTCCGTATCGGTGGGTACCGGGCACATGCGCTCTGCAGAAGCGCTGAAAAAAGCGGCGGAGATCCTTTACCCTGAAATACAGGTTGTGATTATGGATACCTTCCGCTATACCAATCCTTTTCTGGACAAAGCCGTGTTCGGTACCTACATGAAAATATTAAGGATAGCCCCTTCCTTTTACGGTTATCTTTACCGCCGGTCCGAACATGGAAATACCCTATCCAGATATAGCAAACAGGGTTTTAACAGGTTAATCAACACACTCACAGCACCTAAACTAAGTGAGTATATTAAAAACTTCAGCCCGCAAATAATTGTCTGTACCCACCCTTTCCCCCTGGGAATCGTAGCGGGGATGAAAAAAAGAGGAGTTTTTCAAGGAGCGCTCTACGCCACTATTACAGATTTTACGATCCATTCTTTCTGGATCTTTCCTGAAGTTGACTTTTACATCGTCGCATCAGAGCATTTGATGGTAGAGTGTGAGAAAGCCGGGCTTGGGAAAGGACAAATACTTGCCACAGGAATTCCAATTGACCCTGCCTTTGAAGAAAAACCTGAGAAAAAAACCTTGAGGCAACGCCTGGGGCTCCAAGCGGGGCTAGCGACAATACTGGTCATGGGCGGCGGCCTCGGCATGGGACCCCTGCTGGGGGCAGTCCAGGCCCTGGACCAGCTGGGCAATAGCTGCCAGGTCATCGTGGTAACAGGAAAGAATAAAGCCGTATTTGAGAAATTGAACAGGCTTGCCCCCGGGCTTTCCTGCAAAATAAAAGTTTTGGGCTTTGTCGATAATATCCATGAGCTCATGCTGGCTTCCGATCTCATTGTGGGTAAAGCAGGCGGTCTTACCTGTGCCGAAGCTCTAGCCGCAGGCCTGCCTGTGTTTATACTGGATCCCCTGCCGGGGCATGAAGAGAGAAATACTGAATTTTTCATCAACCTGGGAGCAGGGTACAGGGTAAATGAAAGGAACCTGGCTGGATTGATCCGGTCCTGCCTGCTCGATCCGGAAAAAATGGCAGGCATGTCCAAAAACGCCTCGCATCTGGGCAAACCCGGAGCTGCCTGCAACGCTCTCAGATTCATGGTCAAAAACTTGCCTGAGAAAATAATTGCTTCCCGGCATCTTTAGGGAGAATATTCACCGGGTTTTAAACCGGTAAGGCTCAAATTCAGAACAAAGATAACGTTAAATATAGAAAAAAGCCTTTTCCTCCTGATATTTTCCAGATGCCTATAACCACCAGATATGGTCACCTTAACCAGTTTCTTTACCTTAGTATGAGTAAAATTAATGTGGGTTTTCAGTATAGGGAGCAGTAAAAACAGGTAAAAAAAG
>LFSA01000081.1 GCA_001512635.1 Pelotomaculum sp. DTU098
CCCTTGTTGAGAGTGAAGTTTTGAGGCGGTTTCCCGGCGGAAATCAACCGGAACGTCACGGACGCGTTCGCGTCAATCGACGCAATCCTGACTTTCTCGTCCTGCTTCGTCGGCGGCTCGAAGTGCTCTTTGGCGATTCCCTTGATCAGATTTTGGTTGAACGAATCGCAGGCGTCCAGGTTGTAGAGCAAGTTGCCGTAGTCTTTCACCGTGGCGCGGTTCCTCCCCTTGCCACGCGTCACGTCCGGGAACGTCGCGCCGTACCGGATGATGCAGGGCGGCGCCAGCTCCTTCTCGATGGCCTGGAACGCCTGCTGCCCTTTTGAAAAACGGTGCGGCTCGTCGATGATGACGATGGGGCGGGTCTTCTTCAGGGCGTCAAACGGACGGTAGCACCCGATGGCCTCCGAATCATACTCCTCCTTGAGCNNGTAGATCTTGTCCCCGCTGAGATTCGTCCCCTCGACGAAATTGCGCACCGCCCCCGGGAAATACCGTCGGCCCTTCTTCGCCTTCTGCGGATCGAGCACGCCCAGCTCGATCTCCGCCCCGTAGCCGCACGCGTCCTTGAAGTGCCGGGCCACGTACGGATCGGAGAGGAACTGCTTCGCCCCCTCCTTGATCGGAAGCGTGGGGACGACGATCACGAACTTGTTGAAACGATACAGCTTGTGGAGCCTGAAAATCGTTTCCGCGTAGACGTAGGTCTTGCCGGTTCCCGTCTCCATCTTCACATCGAGGTTCAGAAAGCCCTCCGGCTTCGAATAGCGACCGCGCTCGTCCTCCCGGAGATACTTCGCCTGCATCGCGGCCACGTTGACGGCCAGACGCGAATCCAGCAGATTGAACTTGGGATTGGCGTATGAGTACGCGCCCCCCGTCTGAGTCAACGGAACGTCGGCAAAGACGCCCGCGACGGCTTCGACGGCCTTCTGCTGATGGGGAAGCCCCGCTGAAGAATCAGATCCATACAGAAGAAAATCCTCAATACCGGGTGTCGATGTTGATCTGGAGGTTTTTGGCCCCGTCCTTGAGCTGCCGGAGGTTGATCTCCAGCATCTCCCGGACCGACCAGGCCGCGAAGCTGTAGCCGAAGAGCACGACGTGATCCGGCGAGAACGCGCCCTCCGTGTCGTACCGCTTGAACAACTCCGCCACGTCCTCCTGCGTGAAACCCGGGTCGATGAGATACAAGTGCTGCTTGCACCAGTACGCCGTGTAGTCCTTCAGCTTCACCGCGCGGACGTCCGCCGCAAACCCGTAGCCGTCCTTGACCAGCCAAGTCTCCAGCACCGTGTTCCTGCCGAACGCCTCGAGGATCGTCGCGTCCTCGACGAGCGCGTCCGGATCGAACACCTCCAGCTTGTCCAGCGTGTCCTGAGGAACCGGCTTGAGCGTGTAGTGCTTGAAACCCAGATCGCCCGCGAACAGAGGATTCTCCTCGCGAATCTTCTTCGCCGCCCGCTTGATCCGCTCCTGCCCGATCTCGTCGATCGTCTTGTACCCGGCCTTGGCGGCCTCCGAATTTTCCTTAACCGCTTCGGGCCATTGAACCATGACGTAGCGACGGTTGCCTCCGTCCTTCGCGTTCATATTCATCACGGCATGCGCCGTTGTGGCCGAGCCGCTGAAAAAGTCCAGTGCAATATCGCCTTTTTTTAAATTTGCAAGTTCTGCCAAAGCTGCGATGAGCTTGACTGGCTTAGGATTGCTGAAGATGTTTTTTGCATTGAACAACTCAGTCAATTCATCATTGGCTGCGGCATTGTTTCCGTATGCGTCGTGATTCCACCAATTTGAAGCACACTGCCCCTCTTGCTCACGTTCGAAGAGGAAATATTT
>LFSA01000026.1 GCA_001512635.1 Pelotomaculum sp. DTU098
GGTGTATTCGGTGAGATAGGCGAAGTCAGGATGAGCCACAGTCAGCACACGGCCTTCCAGGGCCGCCGTTACGCCATCCATATCTACGCCGCCTGCCTCAATCCTGACGCCGCTCAGGTCCCCCTCAACAACATCACGATCAAAGGTGGCCTTTACTTCGGCGTCAAGCTCCACGCCCGTGGCGCCGTCCGCAGGCTCGACTTCGGCCAGCGGCTTATCTTCTCCGCCGCCGCTGTCTTCTTTGGTGGTGAAGCTCCAGACGATTTCGTCATTGCCTACACCGTGCTCGCAGAGCACTGCATCTGCCGGTATGGTGACGGTGTATTCGGTGAGATAGGCGAAGTCAGGATGAGCCACAGTCAGCACACGGCCTTCCAGGGCCGCCGTTACGCCATCCATATCTACGCCGCCTGCCTCAATCCTGACGCCGCTCAGGTCCCCCTCAACAACATCACGATCAAAGGTGGCCTTTACTTCGGCGTCAAGCTCCACGCCCGTGGCGCCGTCCGCAGGCTCCACTTCGGCCGCCGGTTTATCTTCTTCTCCAACATCCCTGGTGGTGAAGCTCCAGACGATTTCGTCGTTGCCCACACCGTGCTCGCACAGCACTGCATCTGCCGGTATGGTGACGGTGTATTCGGTGAGATAGGCGAAGTCAGGATGAGCCACAGTCAGCACACGGCCTTCCAGGGTCGCCAATACGTCCATTTCCACGCCGCCTGCTTCAATCCTAACGCCGCTCAGGTCTCCCTCAACAACATCGCGATCAAAGGTGGCCTTTACTTCGGCGTCAAGCTCCACGCCAGTAGCCCCGTCTGCAGGCTCGACTTCGGCCACCGGCTTGTGGTTGATTAAACCCAGTTTGTCCAGAATTAATTCCAGCTGTTCCTTTTCCTCACTGCTTAACTGGTCCACTGCATCCGCAAGATTGGCTGCCGTCAGGCCGCACTCCGCAAAATCCTCAAGGGTACGCTTGCCTTCGGTTCTGTCGACTATGGCCTGCAGCTTCTGCTCATACTGATCGAGAACCTTTTGTGTAACCGGCAGTCCGGGCTCATATTCCACCTGAAGCAGTTCCGAGGCGCTGACCATCAGGTCCGCAAAATCGAGCCCGTAGTATTTCAACATGTTTTTAGCCTGCGCTGAAGTACCGTTGTTAATAAATTTGACTAGATCACTCAGGTAGTTCAGGTTGTTGTTCTCAACAGCGTCCAGGAAACCGGCGTAACCAGTATAACCGCCGCTGGAAGCCAGGCCGATATATTTCTTCAACCCGCCGTTTATAGAGGCCATTATGGCTTCATCTGTAACCTTGTAGGTGTTATTAAGACAATCCTGCTCTTCGTCCGTTAAGACTGGTTCATTGCCATTAATCCCCGACCACAGGGCGTCTGTGATTTTTTCCAGGAGCGCGATTCCGTTTTCACAATCTTCCGGCTCAAAATTCTCGATCCTGTCCAGCAGCGGACTGATATCCGCTACTATCTGGCCGTAGTTTTCAGCCGCAACAACCGCGCCAATAGTTGTAAACATAAAGAGTACAAGCAGCGCCGTAATGAACCATACTCTTTTAGGTCTGTCCCTCATTTTGCGCAATCACTCCTCTCTTTTTAAATTATAAAGCTTGTCACCAGAGAATCACCCAGGATTATCCAGCCGCCTTCTGTTTGCAGCCATAAGAACAGCTGCGCCTGATACGTACCGGGAGTTTCAATGTCACTGCAACTGAACTGCAGGACTTTGCTGTCCATGGAGTCTATTGTCACCGGTTCGCCAATATGCAGGTCAACAACATCGCCAGCTGAATTTGTCACCTGGAGAATTCCCTGGACTTGCTTCGCTTCAGCTTCAAGGTTTTCCACTACAGCTGAAACACTTAATGTCCCGGCGGATGCCGAAACGTTTAGCTCAGCCGCTTTGAAAGAGTAATTGGTCACACCGAAGGTTTTAGTCTCGACAAACGGGTCACCTTCTGCCGGAGTAGCAGTCACTTCGACGGTGTACTCGGCTGAATAGGGTAAATCCGTTTGCGCCGGCCGGTATTCAACGCTGAAGGAAGTTCCCGCAGCCGGTGAGAAGGTGTCCATTACGGTGCCGGAAGAATCCTTAATAAGTATCTGCCAGTTAACAGATTCGCTGGCAACACCCTCTATGCCCAGCGGCCGGGCGTAGTTGACATCCTCTGTCCGGGACAGCTCAACAGTAACTTCCAGTTCGGTAGGTTCCGTACCACCTGACTTTTTAGTGGTAAAGCTCTTCACTTCGCCGTACCCGGTCCCCGCAGAGTTGACGGCGTAGGCTTTAAAGTAGTATGTGGTTTCTTCGTCCAGCCCGCTCAGGTCATAGGTGTAGGCGCCGCTAAGGTCGCTTTCTCCTGCGATTACTTTAGTTCCCGGCTCTTCTCCGGTACCCCAGTAAAAGCCGTATTCGGTGATCGCCCCATTGCCGTTGTCGGTAATATTGCCGCTCAACACGGCTGACCCGGTGCCGATTTCTGTGGCCTCGCCTGTTTCTACTACGGG
>LFSA01000068.1:0-34442 GCA_001512635.1 Pelotomaculum sp. DTU098
CAGGACGGTGATATCTTCTCTTTTTGTCTGTAAAACTCCTACAATAACTTTACACTAACCAGTGTTCCCACCGCTGCAGGCAACCGGCAGGTAGATGAAGGTTAATGACCAGGCCTTAAGTTTTTACCGGGCGGGCTTTGGCGTAAGTCCTGTAAACTTTACTGACTTCCACTGGAATTGTTTCACCAATAAGGGAGCCGGCGCCCTCGATGTCCAGGATAAACCCGTTGACCCTGGCGATACCGTCATTAACATTGGAAACATGCGGTTCCTCCACCTTTACTTCCAGAACTTCGCCGGGTTTTACCGGAAAGGTATGGGTCTGGACACCTTCGTTATCCTGCAGGGGGCGGATAGTAACAGACTCGATATGGTGGCTGGCGGAACCTCTGATGTAAAGATTTTTACCGGTTTTATTCTCCAGGTCCTTAAGATTTGCTCCGCCGCTACCGATCAGGCGGGCCGCCACCACCGGATGGGCTTCCACCAGAATGGTCTGGGCCGACGTCTGCCGGGCCATATTATAGATTTGATTCTTATATTGGATGCCCAGCGTCTCTTCAGAAAGCACCTTCCCCCTCCCCTCACAATAGGGGCAGGTTTTCTGGAGAACCTCGGACAGGCTGGGGCGTACTTTTTTACGGGTCATTTCCACCAAGCCCAGCTGGGTAATGCCCAGGATATTGGTTTTGGTTTTATCCCGTTTAATCTCCGCTTCCAGGGCCTGGAGCACCTGCTGGCGGTGACTCTCCTCTGCCATATCAATAAAATCTACAATAATAATCCCGCCGATATTCCGCAAGCGAAGCTGCCGGCCGATTTCCTGGGCTGCTTCCAGGTTTGTCTTAAGGACCGTATCTTCCAGATTGGTCGTGCCAACATACTTGCCGGTATTAACGTCAATGGCGGTCAGCGCCTCTGCCTGGTCGATTACCAGGTAACCCCCGCATTTAAGCCACACTTTTCGCTTTAACGCCTTTTCAATCTCCTGCTCAATGCCGTATTCCTCGAAAATATTTTCACGCTCGTCGTAAAAGACCTTAAATTTCAACTTTGGGTCCGTAACATCCAGAAGTTCCAGAACTTTTTCGTATTCGTAACGGGAATCCAGGATCAGGCGATCCACATCCTCCGTAAAAACATCCCTCAGGATCCGCTGGACCAGCTCCAGATCCCGGTGCACCAGGTTGGGCGACGGTCTGGAGGCAGCCCTGTTAAGGATTTTTCGCCACAGCTTTGTCAGCATATTGATATCCTGGCGAAATTCCTCTTCTTCCACGCCTTCAGCCACGGTACGCACAATAACACCCATGCCCTCCGGCTTAACCCGGGCAGCCAGTTCTTTGAGCCGCTCCCGCTCTTTTTCGGATTCAATGCGCCGGGAAATCCCGATATAATCCACAGTGGGCATCAGCACAAGATACCGCCCGGGCAGCGTAATGTGAATAGTTACCCGGGGGCCCTTGGTACCGATGGGTTCTTTTACAATCTGAACCAATACTTCCTGCCCCTGCTTTAAGATATCACAAATATTGGCGCCCCCCAAAGCAGTGCCGCCCTGCTCGTTGACTTCCGGCGAACGGGCGGGGAGGGCGTCTTCCACGTAAAGAAAAGCGTTTTTTTCCAAACCAATATTTACAAAGGCAGCCTGCATGCCTGGTAATACATTCTCTACCCGGCCTTTAAAAATATTACCCACCAGACGCTGGTTGACAGATCTTTCAATATAAATCTCAACTGGCACATTGTCTTCCAGTACTGCTACTCTGGTCTCTTCCTCGCCAACGTTTACAACAATCTCCTTTAGCATAAAACCTTTCCCCTCTAGTGGATTAGCCGATAAATTTAACTACGCTCAACTCTGCCACAACATCTTTTTTTCTTTTCCAGCTCCAGTGTAGAGATTGGTCCTGAACAGCGCATAGCCGCCCTGGACAGGTAACCGGCTGGTTTTTTGAAAGGCTTCCATTACCTCTTCAATCCTGATGTTTCCACTACTACCTGTTTTTAGTTCCGCTTCTATCTTTATTATATCATTATCCACCTTGCCTGACATTTCAAATATGCCCGGCCTGAGATTACGCAGGACTTTTTTTCCTTCTTTATTTTTCCTCTCCACCAGGATTTCCTGTCTGGAGAGAAATGATGCGATGGCGTCTTTCAATTCTTCACCAGTTACCGGACCGCAGGCCTTTGCTTCAGCCCGGTAAGATGCACACTCCACCATAGCCATCAGGGGAGGGCTGGACCCGCGCTGTAGCCTGACCTCAAGAACGCTCAGGCCTTCCGGCAAAGCACCCGTCAAGGCCCTGGCAACAACCGGTGCAGGGATTTTCCTGGTTAGTTCCAGGTCGGCAAATTCTGCTTCCCCGGCAATACCCACAGCCAGAGGGGCGGCAAAGGTGATCTTGGGGTGGGGATTGAAACCCTGGGTAAAGGCCAGGGGTAATCCGGCCCGCCTGGCTGCCCTGCCGAAAGTCCTGAGCAGATCCAGATGAGAAATAAAGCGGGCTGGGCCCACTTTTGCGTACATCATTCTATAGACCGCCATCCCAATCACCCCCAGCGAAGACCGGTTCAACTTCAAGGGCCCCACAAACCCCGCAACCTGGACAGGACCCCGTACGGCAGTCGCCGGTAACACGCCCGGCCAGGGCCCGCTGGTGCTCCAGGATAAGGTACTGACGGGAAACCCCGGTATCAATATGGTCCCAGGGCAGGGGAGCGTCGTAGGCATAGCGGTGGTTGGCATAATTCTCCGGGTTTAATCCGGTCAAGCGAAAAGCTTCCAGCCAGCGGTCCAGCTTAAAGTGCTCGGACCAGCCGTCAAACCTGCAGCCCAAATCAACCGCCCTGGCCAAAACCGCCCCCAATTGCCTGTCCCCCCTGGCAAAGGCAGCCTCCAGGAAACTCAAACCAGCATCATGGTAATTAAAGACAATTCCCCGTTCCCTCAACCTCTTGGACAGGTAGTCCTGTTTTCTCTGCAGTTCAGCCATGGGAGCCTGGGGTTCCCATTGAAAGGGTGTATGGGCCTTGGGAACGAAAGACGAGACGCTGACGGTCACCCTCAGCCGCCCCCGGGACACGCCAGCCTTCTGGCCGAGAGCCAGTACGGCCTTGGCCAGCTTGACGATACCATCCAGGTCCTCATCACTTTCAGTGGGCAGACCGATCATAAAATAAAGCTTAACTGCATGCCACCCTTCTCTGAAAGCAGCGCCAGTGGCGTCGAGCAAGTCTTCTTCCCTGACGCCTTTATTGATGACATCCCTGAGACGCTGTGTACCGGCTTCCGGGGCAAAGGTTAGACTGGAGCGGCGCACCCGCTGGACTTCCTTGGCCAGTTCGACGGAAAAACTATCAGCCCTGAGGGACGGCAGGGAAATTCCCAGCCCCTGGCAAGCATGTTCGTCCAGGAGAGATTTGACCAGTTCCCGGACCTGGGAGTAGTCAGTGGTGCTGAGGGAAGTCAGAGATATCTCCTCATAACCGGTGCTCCGCACCAAACCGGCTGCCTGTTTTAAAAGTGTTTCCGGCTTTCTTTCCCGCACTGGCCGGAAGATAATCCCTGCCTGACAAAACCGGCATCCCCTGGTACACCCCCGGCAAACCTCAAGCATGATCCTGTCATGCACCACTTCTGTAGACGGAACAATAGGCCGTTCCGGAAAGGGAGCACGATCCAGATCCTTCACCACTCTTTTGGTGATTTTTTCAGGGACCCCCTCCAGCGACGGGACAATTCCTGAGAAACGGCCATCTTCGTCGTAAAAAACCCTGTACAGCGAGGGTACATAAATACCCGGCATCCGGGCTAACTCAAGCAGCAGCTCCTGCCTGGAAACATTTCGCCGTTTCAACTGGATCAGGATATCCAGCAGCTCCCCTATTACTTCTTCCCCTTCACCAATGACAAAAACATCAATAAAATCCGCCAAAGGCTCCGGGTTGTAAGCACAGGGTCCTCCCGCTATGACCAGGGGGAATCCCTTAGTTCTCCGGCCTGATTCCCGGGGAATGCCCGCAAGGTCCAGCATATTCAAAACATTGGAAAAACTCATTTCGTACTGCAAGGTAAAGGCCACCATGTCGAAATCCAACAGGGGCCGCCGCGACTCCAGGGTAAACAAGGGGAGACCGTGTTCCCTCATTATTTCTTCCATGTCTGTCCACGGGGCAAAAACCCTCTCCATGAGGGTATCGGTGCGCCTGTTCACAATATCATATAAAATCTGCAGCCCCAGGTGAGACATGCCCACCTCATAAACATCGGGAAAAGCAAAAGCAACCCTGTATTCCACCGACTCCCAGTCCTTGCGGACGGCGTTCCATTCACCACCTGCATAGCGGGCCGGCTTTTTTACCAGGGGCAGGATCTGATCCAGAAAATCCAATTTAGTCTTCCTTCCAAGTCTTACATTTTTAAGTTATCTAAATGTACACACAGGATATTATACCCAGAAAATAACAAAAAAATATTCTATGCAACTTATTCTACATACAGTTAGAAATACCTGCAAAAGTTCAACCTTACAATTATTTGGCCTACTAGTCAAGCTTTACCAGGTTGCCTACAGGGGTGTCCACACCCTGATTCATAAGGGCGTCAATCACCTGGGCCTCGCTTACAACTCCCCGGTGCTGCCAGTTTTCGTCAAGCAGCAAGATCACGTGAAAGCGCTGGGGAACGAATGATTTGATCAGGTCCCCGATGCGGACGGATGCAAAGGATACCAGGGGCTCCCCCGGCAATACCCCGGCCTTAACCAGTTCCTTCTTCTTCTGGGCCAGGTGACGGATAAAATGAAATGTAGCCAGGCTTTTTTCCCGGGTCGCCGCATAAAAAAGAAAGATACCTGTAACTGGGATATCCAGTCCGGATATCCCCATAACCAGGCCAGCTGTCCCGCAGAGAACAATGGCTACACCCCAGAATTGCCCCCACCAGGCGGCCTGGTAAGTTGCCTGCTTAAAACCCACACGCCGCGCCAGGTAGGCCCGAAAGATCCGTCCCCCGTCCAGGGGAAGGGCTGGCAAGAGGTTAAAAGCAGCGATCATTAAATTACACTGGAGAAAAAAACGCCCAAGCTCATTATTCCAAAAACCGTGATTATTGAGAGTTATAACCAGACCGGCTAAGAGCAGGTTGGCCGCCGGTCCGGCAAAAGCCACGCCTACCTCTTTAGCAGGATCAAAGACTACCTCGCTGCCCATACGGCTGACACCGCCAAAGGGTAATAATTCAACATCTTCCACATACACACCAAAACGGCGGGCAACAGCCACGTGGGCCAGTTCATGCAGCAGGACCGCACCGAAAGCAATAAGTCCCTTTCCCAGGACACCGGCTACAAAAAACAGCCCGAGAAGGGCCAAGAAAGCATTGTTTAAATGAACCTCCACACCGGCAAAACGGCCGATTCTCAAGCAACCACCCCCTTTGTTCTAATTCTATTGATTCTGGTTAATCATCAGCTTAGTCAGCGGGTCAATCAACTTATTATTCTCCCTAAGCTCAAAATGCAGACCGCCCCCGGGAACATCTCCCGCAGCGCCCACCTCACCAATAATCTGACCCGTCGCTACCTGCTGCCCTTCTCCCACTGTGGTCCTGGACAGCCCACCATAAAGCGTAAAGAATCCTTCCCCGTGTTCAATCAAGATATACGTCCCAAAAACAGGATTGTCACCCATTCTCTTAATTATCCCATCCTGTACAGCCCTTACGGCGCTCCCTATGGGGGCAGCTATGTCAATCCCAGAATGAAACCGTTCCATATTATCAATGGGGTCCGTAACCATGCCGAATCCCCGCACGACCTTGCCTGAAACCGGAAGCGGCAGGTTCCCCGCCGCAACGCTTTTGTCCGTCGGGGACATAACAGGCTGGGGATTGCTGAACAAAGGCCAGTCTGAGTCCGCCAGTTGCAGCCCGAAGTAAACAATCCTCTCCATGATAGGCTGGTAGTTCCAGTCAGTGGTCAGGACCTTTTTTAAATTTTCCCTGGCCTCTATGCCCCAGGGATTGCTTGTTTCTTTCAGGGCCAAAAAAACTAAAAAAATCAATAAGGCAACACCGGCCCTGTAAAAATTACCTTTGCCGTACCGGAGTTGATTTGGTTTTTTCCAGTGTCTGTAAGCTGTATTCAGGTTCTCAGGCTTGAAAGCCCCACCAGGCTTGAAATCAGTCATCTGAAAGATACCCCCTCCAAAAGCTTGTCTCTTCTCTATAGAGTATATTTCCTTTTATAGGAAATATACTAGTTTTAGTAAAGAATGTACTCCGTATTTTCCTGCAGAGATTCACCCCGGCAGGAAAAGGGATTTTAATTGTTGAATACTTGTTTAATATCAACTACACCAGATTATCTTGAAAAGAGGTGTCTTCATGCGGGGCTCTTTAGCTCTCTATATCCGGGAAACCCGTCCCCAATTTCTTATTTTAACCCCGGTGTGTTGCCTTGTAGGAGCAGCAGCTACTTACTGGAAAACCGGAACTCTGAACCTTTTATACCTGCTTATTGCCCTGGCGGGAGGGCTGGCTGCCCATGCTGCTGTAAACGTCCTGAATGATTATCATGACTACATAAGCGGGCTTGACCTGCATACCACCCCCACGCCTTTCAGCGGAGGTAGCGGCATGCTGCCTGCCGGGATTATAACGGCCAAATCCGCCCTTGTCCTGGGTCTCCTGACCCTGGCTATAACCGTGTTAGTGGGCCTTTATTTTCTCCACGTGCGGGGTCCCGGCTTATTGCTGGTAGGGCTGCCCGGCATCTTGCTTATTGTCCTCTATACCCGGTACATAACCCGCTCTCCCCTTTTATGCCTGCTGGCGCCGGGACTGGGCTTCGGCCCCTGCATGGTCCTGGGGACCTCTTACGTACTGCAGGGAACTTATGACCTGCACTCTCTGGTGGCTTCACTGGTACCCGGTTTTCTGGTCAGCAACCTGCTGCTCCTGAATCAGTTTCCGGACGTCGAGGCGGACCGCATCGCCGGCCGCCGCCACCTGCTGGTTTTACTGGGAAGGGGAAAATGTGCCCTGGTTTATTCTGCCCTGGTACTGTTGACTTACATCAGCATAGTCATTGCAGTAGCCACCGGACTGCTGCCCGCGCCTGCCCTCCTAGCCCTGGTGACACTGCCCCTGGCCCTGAAGACTGTTGCCGGCGTTCTCAAAAACAATGAACAGCTGTCAGCCTTGATCCCCCTGCTGAGCAAAAATGTAGCCTTTACTCTGATGACGCCCTTCCTGCTGGCCCTGGGTCTGTTTTTAGCTTAGCACAGGTTTCTCCAGCTTTCTTTAGCTGCAAAGCCGCTCCAAAAAGTATAGAAAAGAAAAACCGGTGCGCTCCACACCGGTTTTCTCATTAGAATAATATTTTTTGTCTTCGCATGTTAATATTCAGGACCAAGCCGATGGCAGCCAGGTTTGTGATCATGTTACTGCCCCCATAACTGAACATCGGCAGCGGAATTCCTGTCACCGGCATAACCCCTGTGGTCATGCCCACGTTAACCAGAACGTGAAAGGTGATCATGGAAATAACGCCAACAGTCAATAGATAACCAAAATCGTCCTTGGCGTTAACTGCAATATAGATGCAACGGTAAATCAGGATAAAAAAGAGAGCCAGGAGAAATACAGCCCCCACAAAGCCAAACTCTTCCCCGACGACAGAAAAAATAAAGTCTGTTTCCTGAATGGGCAGGAAGTTACCGTGGGTCTGGCTGCCCTGGAACAGGCCACGCCCAAAGAGGCCGCCCTGACCAATGGCTATTTGGGACTGGATCACGTGATAGCCGTCCCCCAGCGGGTCCTTCCAGGGGTCAATAAAAATGAGTAATCTTTCCAACTGGTAATCTTTCAGCGGTACCCATAAATTGAAGCCGCGGTTGGCCAGTAGCCAGAAATGAGCCCAAATCCACAGGGACACGGTCCCGAGGCCCCCTACAATCAAGCTGATTAAGAGCAGTGGCCTTGCCCCGGCTGCAAAAAGCATTCCGAACATAATTGCCAGAAAAACGAGGGAAGTGCCCAGGTCCGGTTGTTTCAAAATTAAGCCCAGGGGCAGTACGAAAAAGGCGAAACAGGGAAGCAGGTCCCGCATGCGGTTCAGTTTTCCCACCCGCGGAACCAAAAAAGCCGCAAAGCAAATAATAATAATCAGCTTGGCAAACTCCGAGGGCTGAAATCTAAAAGAACCGATTTCAATCCAGCGCGTCGCTCCCAGGGCTGAATGACCCATGAAGATAACTGATGCAAGCATGATCAGATTGACCACATAGAAGAGCTTAACGTGTTTGCTGAGGTTTTCATAATGCTGGCAGAGCAACACCGCCATAGCAACAAAACCCAGCATTACATTTAAAACCTGCTTTTTAACAACTCCCAGGGGGTCCTGATTGACAACTTGAGAGCCTGCCATCGACAAAAGCTCTACAGGTTTTGTGGCGCTGTAGATGATGATCAGGCTGTAGGAAATTATAATAATAACGGTAAAAAGTATAGTATAATCGATCTTTTTCAACATTCTGCTCTGCATGAACATATTTCTACACTTCTTCCCAGTCAAAAATTCTAATAGTTTTAAACATGCATACCCTATTATAGATCAATAGAATAAATAAAAAAAGCCCGCTATAATTAACGAGCTGTTATTAATTCCCTGTTTGGCAAAATACATAACTACACGAAAGCCTATTTAAGGCTTTCTTTTCATTCCTCTGACTGGAATACTGGCGACCAGGGCCACCGAGTTACCGCTGGAATCCAGGTTCACTTCCAGGCCCTGTTCGTCTACATCCATGTAGTTTGAAATCACCTGGATCATTTCAGCCTTTAAAGTTTCCAGCAACTGTGGAGAGACGCTGCTTCTGTCATGTACCAGCACCAGGCGCAATCTTTCCTTAGCTACATTTTTACTACCGCTGTCCCTGCCGAAAAGCCTTGATAAAAACTCCAGCACACGGCATCCCCCTTCCCGGTTTATTTTATACCGATCATTTTTTTCAGTTTTTTGAAAAAGCCTTCATTTTCGTCAAAATTCATCACAGGCACTTCTTCACCGGTCAGGCGGCGCACGATGTTCCGGTAGGCTTGTCCCGAACGTGAGTTCTGATCCAGCACTACAGATTCACCGCGGTTTGTCATAATAACAATCATTTCATCCTCTGGTATGACTCCCAACAGATCTACGGCAAGGATATCGATGATATCGTCAATACTCATCATGTCCCCCTGCCTGACCATTTTGGGTCGAATCCGGTTGATGATCAACTTCGGTTCGCGCAGGTCAGCAGCTTCCAAAAGACCGATGATCCGGTCAGCATCCCGGACAGCTGAAACTTCCGGGGTTGTCACAACAACTGCCTTTTCCGCTCCTGCTATGGCGTTTCTAAATCCCTGTTCTATCCCGGCAGGACAATCGATGATAATATAATCAAACTCTTTCTTTAAATCCGCGCACAACTGGCGCATTTGCTCGGGATTAATCGCAGTTTTATCCTTTGTTTGAGCTGCAGGCAGCAGGTGCAGCCCATCCAGCTTTTTATCCTTGATTAAGGCCTGGCGCAGCCGGCAGTTCCCGCTGGTAACATCAACAAGATCATAAACTATTCTATTCTCCAAGCCCAGGACAACGTCCAGGTTCCTCAGTCCAATATCCGTATCTACCAGTACCACCTTATACCCCATAGCTGCCAGACCTGTACCGATATTGGCAGTGGTAGTGGTTTTACCCACCCCCCCTTTGCCGGAAGTAATGACGATGACTTCGCCCATGCTCTAAGTTCCCCCTCTTATAATGTGGTCGTCGCCGGACGCAGGTCTGGTTACATTCTTAAAAGATCTGCTGTAACGCTTCGAACCATCAGCTAAAACCCGTTGACCGGCGTTGCCTGGTGGGTCCGTTTTAATCATATTTTTGGCTTAAATCTGGAGATTTTCTACATGTAATAGAGATACATAACCCAGAACATCCAGGGCTACCTGACCTAGACAGGTTTTCCCTGGCGCTCTCCGCCCGGATAAAAGGCTTCTATGGTAACCACGCCGTCCCTGATCCGCGCCAGTTCGGGTAAGCCCGGATCAACATTTTCATTATCCGGAGGACGTGTGATATGATTGGCAATCCTGAGTTGTGTAGGCTGAAGCCGGAAGGCCATGACCACAGCTTTTTCATCCCCGCTTGCCCCGGCGTGCACAACCCCTCTCAAGGCTCCCATGACAATAACATTGCCTGTTGCAGTAACCTCGGCTCCCGGGTTGACATCTCCAAGTATAACAATATTTCCAGCGTAACGGATACTCTGACCGGAGCGTAGAGTCCGTTGAACCAGGATGGTGTTCTCGTCCACCATATCCTCGTAATCTGACAGGGTACCCTGGCCGGAGCCTGTGGAGTGTGTATTTTTTTGAATACCCCCCTTTTGATAAGCCAAAGTAATCTCCCCCTAAATCACAACTAACAACAACTAATTTTCTACGGACAGAAACCAAATCCTGCTAAGAAAAAGCAAAAAAAAAGGCTAAAATAACCTGGTTTTTTTGCTTTTTTGACATAATTCTATTGTGAAATACCCCCTGTCATCTGACCGGGTATGGGCAACCCAAAATAAGCGGCCAGCATGTCTTCGGCCACCGGACCGGCCACTGAGCCACCGTGCCCGGCGTGTTCAACCACAACCGCCACGGCTATTTCCGGGTTATCGAAGGGGGCATAGGCTACAAACAGAGCGTGGTCGTCCCTGCCCTGAACCTCCGCTGTGCCTGTTTTGGCCGCTACCGGCGGAAAACCCTTAAAAAGACCTGCAGCAGTACCGTCCGGCGGCACGGTCACCTCACGCATAGCCTGCTGAATCACAGCCAGTGTTTCTGGTGAGACCTCTGCCCGTCCCAATTCCTCGGGTATGGCTTCTTTTAAAACATTGCCGTTCGGATCAACAACTTTTTGGACCAGGTACGGCTTATAACGGATACCTCCATTGGCAATAGCTGCAACATAATTGGCCAATTCCAGGGGAGTATAGCGGTTGTCACCCTGGCCGATTGACGTGATAATCGTATCATAGTCGTGCCAGTCCAGCTCCCATTCAATAGCCCTTAACTCTTCCGATCTCCTTTTTAAAAGCTCCCTGCGCTGGTCTTCATCGGTAGTTTTCGCTAATAACTCCTTATACTTGCGATCCACTTCCAGAGCTTTTTCCCTCTTTTCCCGGCTAAGGTAGTTCAACCTTAACTGGAGTTTGGACTCGGGACTGGGCACTACTCCACTTTCTTCACCAGGCAGTTCGATCCCGGTTTTCTCACCCAGGCCAAATCTTCTGGCCATGCTGGTAATTTCATCTATACCCATCCGCAGGCCCAGCTGGTAGAAGTAGGTATCGCAGGATACCTTAATCGCTTTCACCAGGTTCACACTGCCGTGCCCTCCGGGCTTCCAGTCTCTAAATGTGGTACCCCAGAAAAAGTAACCGGGATCCGATACAGTCTCCTCGGGGGTTGTAATGCCGGACTCCAGACCAGCCATGGCTACGATCATCTTAAAAGTCGAGCCCGGGGCATAAGCAAGCAAGGCCCTGTTCAACATCGGCTTCCAGGGTGAGTTGAAAATCTCCTCAGATTCTTTTTGGGTCAGCACGCCGGAGAGTTTGACCGGATCATATGTGGGATAACTGGCCATGGCCAGAACCGCACCGGTCCGGACATCCAGGGCTACGGCCGCACCGGCCCTGGCCTCGGCATAGCCCTGGGCGAGCGCCGTCTGGGACGCCCTTGCCAGAGCGGCTTCCGCCGCCGCCTGAACCCGGCTGTCAATAGTCAGGATCAGGTTATTGCCCGGTACCGGGTCCTTAACTCCCAAATCCCGCACCGGCCTGGCCATAGAGTCCACCTCTACCTGCCTGCCGCCATCAACCCCGCGCAGGTATGATTCGTAAGTGTATTCCAAACCGGTTTGACCGAAGGGGTCACCAAGCCTGTAACCCTTATCCCTGTTTGTCCTCAACTGCTCCTCATTAATCTCCCTCACGTAACCCATAACATTGGCCAGCATAATTCCGTTGGGGTAATCCCGCTGAGACTCAATAGCTATGTCCACACCGGGTAGTTCCAGTTGCTGCTCTTTGATCCTTGTAACAATCTCGGTAGAAACCCTGTCAGCAATCTTGGCCGGCTCGTATATACGGCTCTGGTCATCGATTTTTGCCTGTATTTCTGCCGGCTCAAGGCCCAGTATCGAAGCAAGCCTTTGGACCACATCACTGGTATCCTTCTGTCCCAGGTTGACCAGGGTAACGGTGTAGACCGGCTGGTTGCCCACCAGCTTGATCCCGTTGCGGTCAAAAACCTCACCCCGGGGAGCCGTGATATTTGTCAAGCGGATCCTGTTTTCCCGGGCCAGGGTCGTAAATCTATCATTTTGCAGAAGCTGCATATAAGCCAGTCTACCTGTCAAAAAAACAAAAATTAAACAGACAATGGCCAGGAAAACCTGCATTTTGCTTTCAATCCACTTTCTCTCCATCTTTACCTTCACCTCCCCATTAGAAGGTAACCAGTCAGCAAAGACACATTTTAACAAGTAACTTTCCCTATGTCAAAAAGTGACTTGCGCGACTTTAAATATCCCGGTCCTTTAACTGCACGAAACGGAAAATCCGTCTAAAAATTAATGGCGTGAGCAGGGAAGTATAGACGGCAACCGGTATAATCACCCTAAAAAAAGCGTAAAAATAAGGCACCTTTATACCGACTATAGACAGCAAAATATAATAAACTGAATTACCGGCAAAACTACTTATAAAAACTACGCCGGTAGCAATTAAGGTATTCTCCCTGAAAAGACGCAAACCTGCCATCCCCGCAAGGTAGCCCGCAGCCATTTTGGATAGGGCATTTAGCCCGATGTAGCCGCCAGCAAAAAGGTCTTCCAGGATGCCGGCGGTATAACCCAAAAAAGCCCCCTCTCTGGTACCCAGGAGGAAGCCGTTGAGAACTACAATGAGCATAATGAGATCGGGTTTTATCCCCAGCACGTCAACATAGTCCAATACGGTGGTCTGCAGGATTAAGGTGCCTGCCAGTAGGAGCAGTAAAATTAGAAAGGGCACGTCCTTAACCTCCTTCCGGTGAAGAACCGGCTCCGGGAAGAACATTCATGATAATAAACACTTCTTCTAACTTTTCTAAGTTTGCAAAAGGTTTAACCTCTGCACTCTGAAACAACCCTGTGGGTTCGTCCCGGACCTTGCCCAGAGTACCGACGGGAATACCCTTTGGAAACACGCTGCCAAGGCCCGATGTAACAACAGTCTGTCCTTCTTCCAAAACTGAGTTTTTAGGGATATGAATCATTCTGGCCATCCCGGAACCACCCAGGGTTCCTTCCACAATACCGGGCGTGCGTGTTTCCTGAACCAGCGCGCCAACTCCGCTGCGGGGATCTGAAATCAACAGGACTTCACTATAGGAAGGAGAAACTGAAACCACCCGGCCCACCAGACCTTCTGGGGATAGAACCGCCATGTTTTCCTGTACTCCATCCCTGCTGCCCCGGTTTATTTTTACCGTTGCGAACCAGTTGCCTGGATCCCGGGCGATTACAGATGCTGCCATTAAGTCATATTCCTGCTCCATAACCTGCTTATAGGCCAGTAAGGCAGACAGTCTCTGGTTTTCCAATATATATTCATTTTGCCGGACAAGCTGGCTTTTCAGGCTGGCTACCTCCTGCTCCAGGGCCTGGTTGCGCTCGGCTGCCCGGTACATAGATACCGGCAGGGAAACGACAAAATGGGCTTGCCTGCTGAGCCAGGTCAGCCCTTTCTGCATCGGCGCCAGGACATCCCTGAGCCGGGAAGACTCCACGGGGGCCTGTTCGGCAGCATCGGGAACAGTAATATGCATGGCCCACAGGGTAACCGCTACCAGGACAAAAAGACAAAAAAGCCTTTTGGCAGTAGCCCAACTCACCCAGCATTCAACTCCTTAATTGAATCCTAAAACGCTGTAATCTACTTTAAAACATAACGGAGCCTGGTAAGTTGCTGCGTACCAGGAGCGGCAAAGGCATCCTCCCTGAGAGATCACTAAGCCAGCTTTTTGGGCTGTATCAGCACCTTGCGCAGCACGTCAATATTCTCAAGTACCCGGCCTGCACCATAGGCGACAGCCAGCAAGGGTTCGTCCGCAAGATGAACCGGCATACCAGTCTGTTCACTGACCAATTGATCCAGCCCGCGCAGGAGCGAACCACCTCCGGCCATAAAAATACCCCGGTCCATGATATCCGCTGCCAGTTCCGGAGGCGTTTGCTCCAGAGTAGCCTTAATGGCTTCAACAATGCTGGTAACCGGCTCTGATAGGGCTTTATAGATTTCTTCCGAAGTTATTTCAATGGTCTTAGGCAGTCCTGTAACCAGGTCACGGCCCCGAACCTCATCCACCTCTACCGTGGGCAGGGGGTATGCTGTGCCGATTTTAATCTTGATTTGTTCGGCTGTCCGCTCACCGATCATTAAGTTATAGGTCCTTTTGACATGGTTGATCACAGCTTCATCCATTTCATCACTGGCAATTCGGATGGAGCGGCTGGTAACAATTCCACCCAGTGAGATGACCGCTACCTCTGTTGTACCACCGCCAATATCCACGATCATATTACCAGTGGGTTCATGAACCGGTAGTCCGGCACCAATGGCTGCAGCCATTGGTTCCTCAATCAGGTAGGCCTCCCTGGCCCCGGCCTGAAGTGCAGCCTCCCGCACGGCCCTTTCCTCAACAGCAGTGACACCGGACGGTACACCTATAACAACCCTGGGGCGAATCAAAAAAGCGCGCCCCCGGAGGGACTTGTTGATAAAGTACTTAATCATACTCTGGGTCACGTCGAAGTCAGCAATAACCCCATCCCTCATGGGCCTTATGGCCACAATATTCCCCGGGGTGCGGCCGATCATCCTTTTTGCTTCCTCCCCGACAGCCAGGATTTGGCCGGTATCCTTCTGGATCGCTACCACCGAAGGCTCCCTAATTACAATCCCCTTTCCCTTAACATAAACCAGGGAGTTGGCGGTACCCAAATCCATTCCCATATCCTTTGAAAACAGACCGACGCGCATGTTCCGGCCCCTTTCTTGATAATGTCTAGAGCAGTCCTCTGGCTTTAAAACTGGTGAATCTATTATCCCCAATAATAATATGGTCTAGGACGTCGATGCCGATAATCTTTCCGGCATCAATTAAACGCCCTGTTACTTCCACGTCCTCCCTGCTGGGAGTAGGATCGCCGCTGGGGTGATTGTGCACAAGTATAATTGACGCGGCGCTTCTTTTTATAGCGTTGCGAAATAATTCCCGGGGATGAACAGCAGAAGAATTTAGCGTGCCCACCGATACCCTGTCCACCCCTATGACCTGGTTTCTGGTATTGAGAAGCAGTGCCCTGAAGTGTTCCCGGTCAAGATGACGCATTTCCTCCATTACCAGCCCGGCAGCATCCTCCGGTGATTTAATTACCGGGCGCGGCAACATGGAAAACTGGGAGAGCCTCCTGGCCAGTTCAAGCGCCGCCTTGACCTTGGCGGCCTTAACCGAACCAACCCCCTTTATCCCGCTCAACTCTTCCACCGAGGCATCCAGCAGCATATGAATACTTCTAAATTGAGCCATCATTTGAGAAGCAACTTCCAGAGCAGTTGCCTCCCGGGAACCGGTAGACAAAAGAACAGCCAGCAACTCAATTTCTGATAGCGCCCCGGCACCTTCCTTCAATAGCCTTTCCCGGGGCCGGGTGTCTTCCGGAAGTTCTTTCATTGTGGGACGGTAGCTCAAGGAAACCAAAACGATAACACTCCTTAAATATTCTTCCAGAGAAGACTTGCGCGCGAAAGTTCACTATTCTCTTAGTTTAAAGTACCCTATAACCGAATTCCTGGAGCATATCCGCAAGTTTTGCCAAAGGCAGCCCCACCACATTGGTATAACAGCCTTCCAGACGGGTGATAAACATTGCCGCCAGACCCTGGACAGCATAGGCCCCGGCCTTGTCCAGGGGTTCTCCAGTTGAAACATATTTTCGTATTTCTGCTTCCTCCAGCGGTTTGAAATAAACCTTTGTTTTTTCGTGATCTACAATAATTTTCCCCCGCCCGGCATCAGCCAGGGCCACGCCGGTATAGACCTCATGGCTCTTACCCTGCAAGCGCCGGAGCATCGCCACAGCATCATTCAAATCAGCAGGCTTGCCCAGTATTTGGTTATCTAAAACAACGACGGTGTCCGCACCAATCACAATACCGTCTTCAAGCAGCGCAGCAACTGCCCGAGCCTTCCTGGCAGCCAGCATTTCCACCAAGTCACAGGGTTTCATACCCGGCGACGAAGTCTCCTCAACCTTGCAGGGTATGGTGCGGAATTCCAGACCAATTTGTTTTAACAGTTCCGAGCGGCGGGGTGATGATGAGGCAAGAATTAGCTGTCTGTTCATTTTAGATCTTGCGGTAAACCAGGTAGCCCAGAATCAAACCCAGCGCAGTAAGCGGCCCGAGGGAAAAGGTAAAACCAAAGGTCAGGTTAATAAAGTGCAGGTCCAGAGTAGAAGGTTTTAAGCCGATGGTTGAACCGGCCTTAAGCCACGGAACATACGGCGCCAGGGCGTCGCCCAGGGCGCTGCCGCACAACCCGCCAATAAGAAGGAGAAGGACCAGCACCCAAAGGTTACCGTTACCTTTATAACTTTTAGCCATTATCCTCTCCCCTGGGACAGACAGAATTTAAAAAGGATCGTATTACTTTAACAGTTTACCATTTCACGTATTTTATGACAAGCTGTGACGAGTAGTCTTTTCGGAGATTACTCGTCCTTGGCAGGACGGTGATATCTTCTCTTTTTGTCTGTAAAACTCCTACAATAACTTTACACTAACCGCTGATATAATCTCCATAGAAGATATCTACCATAAATTCCATAATTTCCAGACAGTGTCCCCTTCTAAAGAAGGGCTTAATTCCTGGAAAACGGGCATTTCAAAGGAAACCCTTTTCCGGAATATCAGCCCAGCAACTTTTCCAAATAAGCGGCTACGGGTCCGAAAAGCGCTTCAATTCCCCTGGTCGGGTTGGGCAGGGGCAGTTTTAAGGCCTGTCCGAAACTGAGCACCATACCAATGAGCAGCAATACTGAAAAAGCTGTTAGTTCCCGCCACATCTTTTTTCTGACCAGACCCGGTACCTCCAGGGCAATGATTGCTATAAAAATCAAAGCGAGTAGGGCGATTGCCATCTTTAACCTCCCAGCCAGTTTTAGTGGTTCACTTCCACCGGTTTGCTAATCAATCCGGTCCGGCTAATCCTGGCATCAATTTCAAGATATACAGGCAAATTGCGATATATTTCAGCCCAGTCCGGTTTAAGCTCCTTCCAGATATCAGGGTATTTCCGGTAAACCGCCAAACCAAATCCAAATACATCGGACTGGTATTCGTGCTGCGCCTTGGCCAGGGCAGCCTCCACCTCCGTCTGTATTGCACTGACCAGCGCTTCCTCTAAGGATTCTATAATTTCAGGTTGCCCCAATTCCTCCATACATAAGACCTCCTGAATAGTGACTACCGTATCAATCTTGACAATTATGTTTAATTTCCCGTCAATGAATCCAGGTTCAATCTTTGATTTATTGCGGAGTATCTCCATGGCAACGGTTATATTTTGTCCGGGTTTTTGTTCCAGAGAACAGGGTACATTGATTACACCTCCCTTCACCTCCCCATTCACCCAGAGCAATCCACGGCTTTCCCTTTCATTCAGCCACCCGGCCATCCTATTGCCTCTAAACACTGCCGTACCGCTAATTTTTACCAGCTCACCGATTGTTTGTGTGCGCGGGTCCTCGGCGTTGCTGTCTGATCCTCCGGCAAGTTTTTCCCGCACCTCAGCTTCATTTGGTTCTACCTGGATCCCCATGGCATAAACGTCTTTCCCGTCACACTCCAGGTTTTCCAGGAAGTCACCGAGCCGAACACGGGGATAAAAAGAACTTAAAAATTGTTGCCTGAGGATGCTGGGTATGCGCTGGGTAGCTGGAACCTGTGTTTCACCAGGTACCCCTATGACACTGCTGATATCGCTACGGGAAACCAGGACGTAATTGTTCCGTCTGAACTGTTGATTACGGTCAAAGAAATCTACGATAGTCTCTATATCCCTGTTTCTGGCAAGCTCTTCAGAAATCAGGATGGTCTGGTTGTGGGCAAAAAAGAGCCTGGAGGGCGCGTGCAGGGATAGCAACCTGATACATTCCATAATAGTATTTCCTTCAGCGCTGATATTGCGATAGGGACGGGTACTAATAGATGCACCTCCACCTCCACCAGTTTGCCCGCCGCCGGCCAGGGCCTTGGGGTTGATTATCTGCAACGTAACCCTTAACTTGCCTTCGGGGGCTTGATCCAGACCTATGATCCCGATAATTCCCAACTGCTCAGCCTCTATATGATCCCAACAGCCGGTCTGGCTCAGAAGCCAGCTGATAAGAAGCAGCAGCAGCACCTTTTTTTTAAAACTAAGTCCCACCACCACCACTCCTTTTCGGGGGGGGATTACCGGTGCCCGGTCCCTGATCTTTACCGGAACCGCCATAATCCTGGGAACTGGCACGGATGCCGTCATTTCTATTAACCGGCTTGACGGAAGACTGGCTGTCGCCATCTCCCGGAGGATGCGGCTTTAAAGACGGCGCCATCCGCTGCTCATTCCTTTTTACAAGCTCTGACGGGCGTTTACGCATAGCCCACCACGGAGCCCGGACTAAGGTGTCTTTCAGATCGGAAACTTTCAGCGGGGCCAGGGGCGTCAGGTAAGGCACACCAAAGGAGCGCAGGCCGGCCATATGGATTAGCATAGCCAGTAACCCGGTCACCACCCCGAATAAACCCAGGGTAGCAGCCAGCAGCATAAAGGGAAAGCGAATCAAGCGCATGGACAGGGCCTGGTTATAGGCCGGGATCATGAAAGAAGCTATGCCGGTTAAGGCAACTATGATCACCATCAGCGGGGAGACAAAACCGGCCTGGACCGCCGCCTGGCCAATGACCAGGGCTCCTACGATGCTGATGGCCTGTCCCACCGCGCGGGGGAGCCTGATCCCGGCTTCCCGCAACGCTTCAAAGGTCATTTCCATAATCAGGGCTTCCAGCACGGCAGGGAAAGGTACCCCTTCCCTGTAGGCTACGATGCTAATCAGGAGCTGAGTCGGGATCATTTCCTGGTGAAAGGTTGTGATGGCAATGTAAAATGAAGGCAAGAGCAGGGAAATTATTAATCCCAGAAAGCGCAAAAGCCTGATTGCCGTTGAGTAGTGGTAATGCTCATAATAATCCTCCGGGCTTTGTAACATGTCGGTGAATGACACAGGAACATAGAGGACCATCGGCGTACCGTCAATAATGATACCCACCCTCCCCTGCAAAAGGGTCGACACCACCCGGTCCGGCCTTTCGCTGTAGCCCAATTGCGGAAAGGGCGAATAGGGATCATCCTGAATCAACTCTTCGATATATCCGCCGTCCAGGATTGCATCTATATCGATCCGCTCGATCCGGCTCCTCACTTCCTGAACCAGCTCGGGAGAAACAACTCCCTTTAGATAGGCAATGGCAATGGTAGTATTTGTCTGCCGGCCCAGCCTCAGACCTTCTATAACCAGGTTTGGCGAGCGCAACCTGCGCCTGATCAGGGCAGTATTCACTTCAATGGTTTCGGCAAAACTCTCCTTTGGCCCCCGCACGACAACTTCAATATCCGCCTTTTCCACGCCGCGTTGAGGCAAATTCTTGAGCCCGATTAACAAAGCCTCAGCGTACCCGTCTACAAATAAGGCCACACTCCCGGACAAAACTGCATCGGTGACTTTGTCCATAGTGTAAACCTTGGAACGGATATCGGGAGCTGTTATAATAGATTTTTCGATCAATTCAATAAATTCCGCATCCAGCCGTTCAATTTTACCTTTGAATTGCTCCAGCATCAGCGGTTTTAGAATACTCTCGCTAAGTCCATTGTTATCTACCAGGGTCTCCAGGTAAACCAGCCAGATAGTTCTCTTCCCCGCGCCCGGGTTGATTTCCCTGGTTACAAGATCGGCGTTTTGACCTAATACACCTAGCAGGTACTCCTTGTTTTCCTTAAGGTCCCTGGAAATTTTTCTGGTTTTCAAATCCTCGTCACTGATCGCTTTGCCCTGTAAAGGATTCTGCCGGTCCAGGCCGGGTCCCGGTTTTTTTAGCGCTCTTTTTTTTAAAAGTCTGGAAAATATCTTTATTCCCAAACCACAAACCTCCGGGAACCGCATAATTAAGAAAGGAAAAATTCATTAATAATCTTTAATATTATGGCTAAAAACCTTTCGTTTATGAGTACCTGCCAAATTGCCGTAAACATGTCAGTCTCTGTCTCATAAAAAAAAACAATATCCTCTTCAGGCGGGGATATTGTTTTAAGTTTAATCTGGAATAACGATACTATGTGGATGATAGTGCTCCATCGGTTTTTTTATCCAGAACTCTATGTAAGATATTGACCGGAGGAAACCTGGGCAACTAAGACTGAGCCAGCACCACTTCCCTGGCATTGCCCACCATGTAAAGGGAGCCTGTGATTAAAACTATTTCATCCTGTCCAGCAAGGGCCAGGGCTTTGCGCACAGCCTCCCCGGTGTCCTCCAGCAGGTAGACCTCGGATGTGTACTTCCTGACCTCATCGGCCAGTTCCTGCCAGTTGCTCGCCCTGGGGTTATCAGGCCTGGTCACCACCACCGCCCTGGCCACAGAAGCCAGTTCAGCGGCGACCCTGGCACGTTCCTTGTCACCCAGCATACCGATAACCAGGAATATACTCCGGCCCGGAAAATACTCCTCCAGCGCCTGGCGCAAACACCTGGCACCGTCGTAATTGTGGGCTCCGTCAATAATTACCAGGGGCTTTTGGCTCACGATTTCCATTCTCCCGGGCCACCTTGTTTTGGCCAATCCCCGGCGCACCATGCCGGCGTCCAAGGCTACCCCCAGATCCATTAAAACCTCTGCAGCAGCTACAGCAGTGACTGCATTGACCAGCTGGTGACTGCCCAGCAGGGGAATGAAAAGCTTATCGTAATAGCCCCTGCGTCCCCGCAGGCTAAATTCCTGGCCGGAAAGGTTCCAGCCAGCGGGCTGCCAGCTGAAATCCCTTCCCACTACGTAAAGGGGCGATTTCTTTTCCAGACAAACGTCCTCAATAACCCCCAGGGCCTCCCCCACCGCCGCCGTAATCACCGGCACACCTGGCTTGATAATCCCTGCTTTGACCCGGGTGATTTCCTCGATGGTATGCCCCAGATAATCCATATGGTCCATTGATACGTTGGTGATGATTGACAACAGCGGCCTTACTACATTTGTGGAATCAATTGCTCCGCCCAAGCCCACCTCAACAACCAGAAAGTCCACCTTCTCCCGGTTGAAATAAAGAAAGGCCAGGGCGGTACCCACCTCAAATTCAGTGGGATGTTCAAACCCTTCCGCAACCATGGCTTCCAGGTGGGGCCGGAGTTCATCAATTAGCATGGCCACCTGTTCCCCTGATATTTCCGTTCCGTTAATCCGGTATCGTTCTGTATAGGATTTCAAATGGGGAGAGGTAAAGGCCCCAACCCGGTACCCGCCCTCCTGCAGAATAGCGGAGAGCATGGCCGTTGTGGAACCCTTGCCGTTTGTTCCGCCAATATGGATTACTTTCAACCCGAGATGCGGGTTGTCCAGACGCTTTAATAACTCTTGTATCCGGCCAAGCCCGAAATTAAACCCGAACTTGGCCAGGTTAGCGAGGTAAGCCAGGGCTTCCTGATAGTTCAAGTTGATCGCTCCTCCGCAAAGGGCACAAGATTAGCAAAGCATATAGGGAAAACCCGGGGCGCAGTTGTGATACAGCAGCGCTGCTGAGAACTAAAAGCTTGCCCTTAGTATTACCGTTAGTACAAAACAATAAATTTGGTGCGAATAAAATCGCACCTATAGCTTGACAGGTAAAATCTGTTCAAGTTCCCTTGCTCCAGCCGGAACCAGCGGGTTTTTTGATTTACTTTTTTATTGACAGTTAATTCCAAGTAACTGTCTATACTGAAGTGCCTTCCAGCATGGCCAACCTTTCTCTTATAGCGGACTGCTTTTGAGAAAGCTCATTCTCTTTGGCTCTCTCCTTTTCCACCACATCAGCCGGGGCCTTGCTCAAAAAACCGGAATTACCCAGCTTGCCCCGTACTCGCGCCAGGTCCTTTTCCACCGAGGCCAGCTCTTTTTTCAGCCGGGCGATTTCCCTGTCCACATCGATCAGACCCTTTAAGGGGACAAATATCTTTACACCACGGGTTACCGCATGGGCGGCCTGTTCCGGAGCCTTTTCCAGGGCGGTAAACACTCTCAGGTCAGCTCCAGCCAGCACACTGATGTAAGAGCCTGACTCTTTCAGCAGGACACGGAGCTTACGCTCAGGAACAACCAGCAGCACTTCCGCCCTGCGGCCGGGAGGAACATTCATCTCACTGCGGATATGCCGGATGGCCCTGGTAATGTCCATAAGCACCTCCATTTCCTTTTCAGCCTCTTCATCTACGAGCTCCGGGCGGGACTCCGGCCAGGGCGCGCGCATGATGGTAAGGCCCCTGCCGGGCAGGTGCTGCCAGATTTCTTCCGTAATGAAGGGCATGAAGGGATGAAGGAGCTCCAGGGTCCCCTTTAAAACTGATGCCAGTACATACTGGGCGGTTGCCCGGTCCTGGGGAGTGGTTTTACCGTAGAGCCTGGGTTTAGAAAGCTCAATATACCAGTCGCAAAACTCACTCCAGATAAACTCATAGAGAACCCGGGCTGCTTCCCCCAGTTCGTAAGCTTCCAGAAAACGGGTAACATCCCCGGCTAGCTTCTGGTAGCGGCTGAGGATCCAGCGGTCAGCCAGGGTATATGGTCCACGCCTTTCGGCAGGGTCGTAATCCTCCAGGTTCATCAAGGCGAAGCGGGATGCGTTCCAGAGTTTATTGGCAAAGTTACGCGCTCCATCTAATCTCTCGAAATGGAAACGCAAATCGTTCCCGGGTGTATTGCCAGTCACCAGCATGAACCGCAGACTGTCCGCTCCGTGGGACTCAATAACATCAATGGGGTCTACACCATTACCCAGGGATTTGCTCATTTTCCGGCCAAGGGCGTCCATCACCAGTCCATGGATAAAGACTTCCCGGAAGGGTACTTCGTTCATAAAGGCTAGGCCGGAAAAAATCATCCGGGCAACCCAGAAAAAGATTATATCCCTGCCTGTAACCATTACTGAAGTAGGGTAATAATAAGCCAGGTCCAGTGTCTTCCTGGGCCAGCCCAGTGTTGAAAAGGGCCAGAGCGCCGAGGAGAACCATGTATCCAGCACATCGGGATCCTGCTCGCAGTTGGTGCTACCGCACCGGGTACAGCGGGTTACCGGCTTTTTGGAAACGATCATCTCCTCACAGTCCAGGCAGTACCAGACCGGGATGCGGTGACCCCACCAGAGCTGGCGGGATATGCACCAGTCACGGATATTTTCCATCCAGTTTAAATAGATTTTGGTAAACCGCTCCGGGACAAACCGGATGCGGCCGTCCTTGACAGCCTTGATGGCAGGTTCAGCCAGGGGCTTCATCTTTACGAACCACTGGCGTGAAAGCATGGGCTCAATTACAGTGCTACAGCGGTAGCAATGCCCCACTGCGTGGGCGTGGTCCTCCGTCTTGAGCAGGTAACCGCCTGCATCAAGGTCCCGCACAATCCGTTTACGGCATTCGTAACGATCCAGACCCTGGTAGCGGGGACCGGCATCCTCGCTCATTTTTCCTTCCTTATCAATAACAATAACCTGGGGCAACTTGTGCCTCAGCCCTATTTCGAAGTCGTTGGGATCGTGGGCCGGGGTAATCTTGACTGCTCCCGTACCGAAGGAGGGATCCACATACTCATCGGCAATGACTGGCATCTCCCGTCCCACCAGGGGCAGCACCAGCTTTTTCCCCACAACACCGGCATAGCGTTCGTCCCCCGGATTTACAGCCACAGCAACATCACCCAGGATGGTTTCCGGGCGGGTTGTGGCGATAACGATCTCCCCCTTGCCGTCTTTATAAGGATATCTGACGTAGTAGAGGTGCCCGGGGCGCTCCAGGTGTTCCACCTCTATATCGGAGATAGTGGTATGACACTTGGGGCACCAGTTGGTAATATAGTAGTCCCTGTAGATTAAACCCCGCTCATAGAGTTTGATAAATACCTCCAGCACTGCCTGGGAGCACCCCTCGTCCATGGTAAATCGCTCCCGCTGCCAGTCGCAGGAAGAACCCAGCTTGCGCAACTGGGTGGTGATCCGGTTACCGTACTGTTCCTTCCAGGCCCACACTCTTTTTAAAAACTTTTCACGTCCCAGTTCATGGCGGTTTGTGCCTTCCTTCGCCAGCTGTTCTTCCACCCTGGCCTGAGTGGCGATACCGGCGTGGTCGGTGCCTGGAACCCAAAGGGTGTTATAACCCTGCATCCTTCTCCAGCGGATAAGTATGTCCTGAAGGGTATTGTCCAGGGCATGTCCCATATGGAGTTGACCGGTTACATTGGGCGGAGGCATGACAATACAGAACGGTTCCTGCTCGGGGTTTACAACGGCATGGAAAAACCCGTTCTCTTCCCAGTATTTATACCATTTATCCTCCACCGAACGGGGGTCGTAGGTAATTGGTATGTCCGCTCTGGCCAAGAAATTCACTCCTCATAATGATGTAATTGATCCGCAACAAAAAACCCCCTTCCGTCTCTCAAGGACGGATGAGGGAATCATCCGCGGTACCACCCTGATTCCACCAATACTGAATTATCCGGAATAAAGGCTGGTACCCGTACCTTATCATGAATTTCTGCAAAAATCAATTAGGGACAAATCCAATATTGGCAGCTCTCGCCGGCTGTAACGGGCCAACCCGCCCGGGCTTACTCAAGTTTCTGCGCGGGGGCTCAAGGGCGACGGGAACGGAACGGGCAGGAAACCTTGCAGCCTAGGATCTCCCTCTCTTAAAACGGCCAAATTGCCATAACCCGGGGAATCCTTCCCCTCCCTTTCATAGCCTTTAAATATGACTTACAAAATATCTTAACGATTTTAAAGGGCTGTGTCAACTGAGATCTCCTTAATTTATGGAATCTTCCAAACACTTTTTTAAGCAGGTAGGATTTCCCCGCAGTTAATGATAAAGGATCATAGCGGGAGTGATTCAGGCACCATATTGAACTAAAAAGTCAGACAACCATGCACGACGCGGCAATAGCAGAGGTTGTTTATCTATCTTCAGGATAGAGAGGACTATGATGCCCAGCTGGGAACCGGAAGCAAAATCTCCCTTTTAGTCATTAAATAAATAGGCCGGCGGTAAAAGCCGGCATTGCTAAATTCCTGTTTATCTTTATCCTTTCCGTTTTCGCATGAATGCAGGGCTAGCCTGCACATAAATAACAGGTGTTTTTATATCTGATTTAAAGCACCGGGCTCTAAAGCCCGGGCTGTTTTTTCGCTCCCCTTTTCGGAACCATCACCACTTTATTGCTCAGATTAACTCCCAGGATCCCTCCGGCGGTACCTGCCACCCCCAGAATCAGAGTGCGGAAAATCAGGCCCAACACTGAGTAACTACCCCCGCTGCTGAACACAACAAGAGCCGACAGGAACAACCCGTAGATTAGACCAATTATAAAGCCATGCAGCGAGCCCAGTGTACCCGCAACCCTCCCGCCGGCAAATCCGCCCAGCACCGCCCCCAGGAGGGTACCCGCGGCAACCAAATCACTAAAATCATAAATTAGACCTGCAGACAGCACCACCCATGCACACATTAGGGCACATAAAGCCAGAGTGGCGCCAAAAGCCCGGGCCAGGCCAGCCATAATAGCCCTGCCTCTTATTTTTCCAGACACAGGAACCCCCTGTTTGGACCAGCGCATAAAAGTATAGCCTTTCAGCAACCTGAAACCCCCTTTTGAGGCTTTTATAAATTCTATGCCGGTGACTTTCTTTTATGCGGACAACCTTTAAATTTGAAGCATGAAAACCTCCTCCTGAAAATAGTATTTTTTTTAAAGATAAATAGTGGAGGTTTTGGTTCATGTATCCCAGAAAAAAAAGACTTATTTTCTGGCTTATCATCCTGGTTCTCCTGGTCCCGGCATTATTCCTTACCCGGAGCATCCTCAGGCCTCCCAGCGCTCCCATTCATACTGTCAGGGTAATGGAGTCAGTGCGTTCGCCTTACTTCCTTCCCCAGTATCTGGCTTTAAACCTGGGTTTTTTTAAAGAACAGAACCTTGTTGTGGAGATATCAACAGCCAGCCCCGAGGCAATCCGCGCAGCCCTGCTTGACGGCAGGGCCGACATTGCCCTGTGCGGCCTGCAGAAAATTATTTTCAGCCCCAATGTCCAGACACCCCAACCTAAAATTTTTGCCTCCTTTGCTAAAAAAGACGGCTCCCTGCTCCTGTCCAGAGAGGACCCGTCCGGATTTCAGTGGGTGAAATTAAAAAATAAGACCATTATCAGCGGTTCCCAGGACGACAGTTCAGTCATCGCCCTGGAGGATGTTTTAAGGAGTCATGGTTTACCCCCTTTCAGGGCAGTAACCATCTATTACAACATCCCCTCTAAATTACGCATGGGGGCTTTTCGGGCCGGGACCGGGCATTATATTCAAGTGCTGGAACCTGATGCCAGCATTGCCGAGAGGAAAGGCTACGGCAGGGTGGCAGCTTCAGTGGGGCAGGCGGCGGGGGACATGGCGGTTACAGCTTATGCGGCCATGCCTGATTACATTAATTCAAAACCTGAGGTTATTCAGCAATTTACAAATGCTGTTTACAAAGCAGTCCTGTGGCTGGACCAGCACAGTGCAGAAGAGGCAGCGGATGCTGTCCTGCCGTCCTTCCCAAATCTTGAGCGGGAGATCCTTGTTGATTCAATTGAACGGTACCGCTCCCTGGGAATCTGGACCGGTGATCTCCGAGCATCCAGGGAATCCTTTGAAAGGTTCCAAAACGCCGCCATCAGGGCAGGGGAAATTGCCAGAACTCTTCCCTATGAAACAATTGTTATTAACGATTTTGCCGACCAGGCCATGGCAACAGTTACTTACGACCGGTTGGCTGAGGAGGAAAAGGCCAGGAAAAGAAACCTTTTTAATCTATTCAATAGATTAAAATTCAACAGATAAAACCCGGGCTTTACCAGGTCAGGTTCTTTTCACATGCATTTTTTTAACTCCCTTAGAAAACAATAAAGAAAAAATCTATCGGGGGTTATTCTCATGCTCATGCGAAAAGTCCTGATCCTAATGTTCCTTACAATCTTTTGCCTGGTCCCGGGCTGCAACGCGGCCCGCAAACCCGCCCCGTCACCAGATCCGAAACCCCTCGTGGTGCCCGAAACTTCTAAAGTGGGCTTCAGCGAGGTTGATCTGAACAAGGCGCCGGATGTGGTTAAAAACATTGCCGGGGAGCTGGCCAAAAGAGAAGCAGCAACCTGGCTCCAGGTTAACGGAACAAGCTATATTCTGGTAAGTACCGGTGAAAATGAAAAAAACCGCAGGGCAGAAATCACTGAGGTAATTTAGAAGATACCGGCCCAGGATTTCGTCTGGCTGGATGTCCGGGCCAGGTATGTCAGTGTCAAGGAAGGCGAGCAAAACGGACCCGTAAGCGTGGTTACCCTGAACCTGAATGACCGGACCATAAGCGGCGTGGGTTTTGAAATCACCAGAACGGACTCGCCTGCGCCAGAGACGGCTACCGCGCCAAAGGCTACACCTGCGCCAAAAACTGCACCCGCGCCTGCAGCTTCACCAGCGCCTGAGCCGGCGCGAACTCCGGCACCGGCTGCACCTGCGCCCGTAACACCGTCCCCAACTCCAACGTCAAAACCGGAGTCGAAGGAAACACCCGCACCGGATAATAATTCGGCGCCATCCCAGAAAAACCAGAATCAAAACAATACTCCCGCAGAAAAAAATAATCAGCCTTGAACAAGTTTGTGGGCGCATCTGCAAATGCGCCCACTCCTATTTCCGGAAATCCCCCGTCGCTACCCTTAAGGCGTTCTTATATTTCCAACAGGCTTTCCTAGCCAGTTTTTAGCCAAGATAATTAAACTGAATCATTTTTTTCAACGGTTTCTTTAGTTTCTTCACAGAGAACACCGGTCCAACGGCCAATAACCTCCATGAGTTCCTCCCGTCCCTGTCCGGTTTCAGCTGAAAAAGGCAGCAGTATTTCCCCTTCGGCCAGGGCCAGCGTCTCCCGGACAACCTTCAGGGAACGCAGCAATTTGGAGCGGGATAGCTTGTCCGCCTTAGTGGCAACTACAGCCACCGGTATTCCCCGGTGCTTCAACCAGTCATACATCTGCACATCCAGGGATGTGGGCGGGTGCCGGCTGTCCACCAGCAATACAACACCTTTCAGGTTTTCCCTCGTTGACAAATAATCCTCCACCATCTTCCGCCAGCTTTCCCTCTCACCGGCGGATACTTTGGCGTATCCGTAGCCGGGCAGGTCCACCAGCCGGAAGATGCCGTTAATCAGGAAAAAATTAATCAGCCTGGTACGGCCGGGAGTCTTGCTGGTACGGGCCAGACCTTTTTTCACAGCAAGCCTGTTTAAAAGAGAAGATTTCCCAACATTAGAACGCCCGGCCAGGGCAACTTCCGGAAGTTCCCCGGCCGGGTATTCTGACTTGTGGACAGCACTTTTAATAAATTCGGCGCGACTAATTTTCATGAAGGGATTTGGGCCCCTCCTTCGTTATGTGCCACGGGATGTTGATAGGCTGGGGGCTGGGGAACCACCGGAGAAGTACCTCTCACATCTTCAGGCTCATATTCTTTCCCGGTGAGGGCCGCCTCCAGCACTTCGTCCATATGCTCAACAAAGATGAAATTCAGCTTATCTCTAACCTTTTTGGGGATTTCGTCCAGATCCTTTTTATTATCTTTGGGTAAAACCAGTGTCTTTATACCTGCTCTGTGGGCAGCCAGGACCTTTTCCTTGATCCCGCCCACCGGCAGAACCCTACCCCTCAGGGTTATTTCACCGGTCATGGCCACATCATGACGCACCTTTTGCCCTGTTACTGCCGAAGCCAGGGCGGTGGCCATGGTAATACCTGCCGAGGGACCATCCTTGGGAATGGCACCCTCCGGGATATGAATATGGATATCCTGTTTGTCATAAAGATCTTCGTCGATGGACAACTCGGCGGCACGGCTGCGGATGTAGCTGTAGCTGGCCTGAGCCGATTCCTTCATCACATCGCCCAGCTTGCCGGTCAACGTAAGACGGCCGGTCCCCTTATAAATTGAAACTTCGATTGCCAGGGTGTCTCCGCCGACCTCTGTCCAGGCAAGCCCTGTAGCCACACCTACCTGGTCGTCCTGCTCCGCTACACCGTAGCGGTAACGAGGGGTGCCAAGGTATTGATTTAAGTTCAAAGGTGTTACCTGAACCTTGGTTACATTATCAGATACTACCTGCCGCGCGGTTTTGCGGCAAATAGTTGCAATCTGCCTCTCCAGGTTCCGCACCCCGGACTCCCGTGTGTACTCCCTGATAATCTTGCGGATTGTATTTTCCGACATCCTCAGCATTCCCTTGCTCAACCCGTGCTCCCTAATCTGCTTGGGCAACAGGTGACGTACGGCAATCTGGACCTTTTCCTCTTCCGTGTAGCCGGACAAATTAATGATCTCCATCCGGTCCTGCAACGGTTTGGGAATGTTGTGCTGAACGTTGGCCGTAGTGATAAACATCACGTTGGATAGATCAAAGGGAGCCTCGATGTAGTGATCGCTGAAGCTATTGTTTTGCTCAGGATCCAGCACTTCCAGCAGGGCTGCGGAGGGATCACCCCGAAAATCCATACTCATTTTATCAATTTCATCAAGAAGAAAAACAGGGTTTTTAGAGCCTGCCTGGCGTATGCCCTGGATAATCCTGCCCGGCATGGCGCCCACATAAGTGCGGCGGTGGCCCCTGATTTCAGCCTCATCACGCACACCTCCCAGGGATATGCGGATAAATTTGCGCTCCAGGGCCCGGGCAATGGAACGGCCCAGGGATGTTTTACCGACGCCCGGCGGCCCGACAAAACAAATAATGGGACCCTTCATTTTTTTGGCCAGTTTGCGGATGGCCAGGTACTCAAGGATCCGTTCTTTAACCTCTTTCAAGCCGTAGTGGTCCTCATCGAGGATGGCTTCGGCCATTTTAATATCCAGGCGGTCACGGGTGCTCTTGTTCCAGGGCAGAGACAGGAGCCAGTCAAGGTAATTACGCACCACCGTCGCCTCGGCAGCCATCGGCGGCATCTTTTCCAGACGCTCCACTTCTTTCAGCGCCCTCTCCTCCACCTCTTTCGGCAGCTTGGCTTCGGCAATTTTTTCACGCAGTTCCTCACTCTCAGCCATACGTTCGTCTTTTTCACCCAGTTCGCGCTGGATAGCCTTTATCTGTTCGCGCAAATAGTATTCCTTCTGGGTCTTTTCCATCTGTTTGCGCACGCGGATGTTGATTTTGCGCTCCAGTTCAACTATTTCAAGCTCTCTTGCCACAAGAGCACATAGTTTTTCTAACCTCTGAACGATGTTGACCGCTTCCAGGATGTTTTGTTTATCTTCTATGCGCAGCGCAAGGTGGGAAGCAATGATGTCCGCCAGCCTTCCGGGATCTTCCAGGTTCACTACAGTAACAACCGTTTCAGGGGGTATGCGCTTGGACAGCTTGACATACTGCTCAAACTGGTAAACCAGGCTGCGCATCAGCGCTTCAATCTCGCTGTTCTTTTCAAAAACCTCGGAGTACTGGTCCACTTCTACCTGGAAGAAGGGCTCATGCGCAAGAAAACGGCGGATCCTGGCCCTGGAAATGCCTTCCACTAAAACCCGGATGGTACCCCCGGGTAGCTTTAAAAGCTGCTTGACTTCGGCCACCGTACCTATCTGATAAATATCATCAACACCAGGGTCATCCGTCTGGGCTTCCCTCTGGGTAGCCAAAAAGATTATCCGGTCGTGAATCATTGCCTCTTCTATGGCCAGCACTGATTTTTCGCGCCCCACATCGAGGTGAATAACCATATATGGGAAAACCAGAATACCCCGCAATGGTAGTAAAGGCAAGGTTTTTACCTCGGATTTCATAGCTGCACCTCCTTCTCAATAAATTGTTTCTAAAATTTGTAATTTTCAAGCACGAGGTTACGTTTATATTCTATCATAAAAGTTAGAAATCCGGCCATAGCAATAATTACTACGATTACTGCAAAACCCGGCTTTTAAGCCGGGTTCCGGGGAGATTTGAAGCTACTGGCCTGCTAATGTCATTTTTCGCAGTTATTTGGATAGCGGCTGACCTGCTCCTAAGGCCGAAGCACTCAGCACCTCAAGCGACAGCGAGGTATTGTGCTCTTTCTTTTTTTCCACGGGGGGCGGGCAGACGAGGGCTGCACGGAATACCTCCTCCAGGCGTTCCACCGGAATAATTTCAATGCCTTCAAGGTTTCTCAAGACTTCCTGATCATTTTCAGCGGGGATAATCACCTTCCTGGCGCCGGCCTGCCGGGCAGCCTCCACCTTGGCTACAATACCGCCAACCGGCTTGACCAGGCCACGGATGGAAACTTCGCCGGTCATAGCTACCCTGTTGTCAACGGGCAATCCCATGACCGCCGAGTAGATCGCCGTAGCAACGCTTACCCCGGCGGAAGGGCCGTCCGTTGGCGCACCCCCCGGAAAATTGACGTGAATGTCATAATCCCTGAGGTCCACTTCCATAAACCGGCGGAGCACAGTGAGAACGTTTTCCACAGAACTTTTGGCCATGCTTTTACGGCGCACGGTCCGGCCGCCCCCGTCGATCTCCTCCTCTTCCACCATCCCTGTGACTGTTAGCTTTCCCTTACCGCGCGGCGCAGGTATGGCGTTGCATTCAACCTCCAGCACCATGCCCATGTTGGGCCCGTAAACAGCAAGACCGTTGACCAGACCCACCTGGGGCCGGGACGGTATTTTTTTCTCCGGCCTGGGTGAATACTGGCCGCTATTGACAACCCATTCAATGTCGGTTTTGCGAATCACGTCCCTGCCTTCAGTAATGGCAATTCCTGCGGAAATCTGAATAATATTAACCGCTTCGCGCCCATTTTTGGCGTACTTTTTAATAACCTCCAGGGCCCCTTCCTGAAGCGGTATACCTACCCTCTTGGCCGCGTTTGCCGCGATTATTTCAATTTCGTCAGGCTGGAGCTCCCGAAAGTAAATTTCCAGACAGCGGGAGCGAATGGCCGGGGCTATATGTTCAGCCCCCCGGGTCGTAGCTCCCACCAGGCGAAAGTCTGCCGGCAACCCGTTTTGAAAAATATCGTGAATATGAGAAGGGATGTTGTTGTCCTCGGAGCTGTAATAAGCGCTTTCCAGAGTTACCTTACGGTCCTCCATTACCTTTAAAAGCTTGTTCATCTGGATCGGGTGCAGTTCCCCTATTTCATCAATAAAGAGCAGCCCTCCGTGGGCCTTGGTAACTGCGCCGGGTTTGGGCTGGGGAATCCCGGCTATACCCATGGGCCCCGCCCCCTGATAAATGGGGTCGTGCACAGAACCAATCAGCGGGTCGGCAATATTGCGCTCGTCAAAACGGGCTGTGGTTGCATCCATTTCAATAAATTTGGCGTCTTCTTTAAAAGGAGATAAGGGGTTCTTTTTGGCCTCCTCCAGCACCAGCCTTGCCGCAGCAGTTTTCCCCACACCGGGAGGACCATAGATAATCACGTGCTGGGGATTGGGCCCGCAAAGGGCGGCCCGCAGGGACTTCAATCCTTCAGCCTGGCCGATAATTTCCTCAAAACAGGTGGGACGCGTTTTTTCAGATAGCGGCTCGGTCAGGGAAATAGAACGCAATCTCTGAAGTTTTTCCATTTCCTTTCTGGATTCTTTTTCTAAAAATATTTTGCTTCCCTGCTGTGCTTTAAGCAGATTCCAAAAATAAAGTCCAATAACCACGGCAAAGAAGACCTGGATAAAAGTCAGAATACCTCCAAAACCGGCTAGGAATTCTCCCACCTCTTTATCACCTCGTGAAAAATATTCTTTATTTAGTATTGCTAAGTTTTACAAATTTTAATCCAGATTAATAAGAAACGATTTATATTTATGAAAAAGTTAGAAATAGAACAATATATTCACAACATTGACACAATTCGAATGAACCATTATAATCATGCGGGGTATTAGATCATGTCGGGGGAGGTGATTAGACAGCTTTTAATTAGACATTCATGCCGCTGACGCGCGACAACGGTACAAGGAATGAAAATTTAATAGCATTTCCAGGGTAGTTGTCCATATTCCAGCGGCAATAACCCAAGTGAAGGAAAACACTGAGTTTTGGTGAATGGCTCTTCTAACTGCTGGTAACAAGGCCGGTTTTCCTTATCGCTTACAGTCATCAGGATCGTAAATATTTGTTTTCAGAGAGATTAGATTGATTTTCTTTAAGTTTTATTCATTGGGGGTGTAGTAGTGGCGGATAATAAAGTTTACGTTAAAGAGTCGGCGATAGCTGATCCAGGGCCCCTTGGTCTTGCCTGTTTTGCCTTGACCACCTTCTGCCTCAGCATGATTAATGCCGGGCTGGTTGTAGCAGAATCCGTGTACGTGGTCATTGCCCTGGCGCTGGTATACGGGGGAACCGCACAAGTGCTGGCAGGTATGTGGGAGTTCAAGAAAAATAATGTCTTTGGAGCCACGGCTTTTACCTCTTATGGTGCCTTTTGGGTGTCTTTAGGCATTTTTGAACTGCTTGCCATACAGAAGGTGTGGGTCATACCGCCGCAGGGCACCTGGCTGTTTCTTCTGGCCTGGACAATTTTTACCGCTTATATGTGGATTGGAAGTTTTGGAACCAATAAAGCTCTAATAGTAGTATTTACATTATTGCTCTTGACCTTTATCCTTTTGACCATCGGGGCGGCCGGAAATGATGCGGCCCATACCTGGGGAGGCTACTGCGGCATTGTAACAGCTATTGCAGCCTGGTATACCTCTGCGGCAGGAATTTACAATGCAGTCTTCGGACGGGTCGTTCTGCCGGTGGGACCCTGTAAAAAATAGCACAAGCAATTAAGAATAATACAGGGGACAGGGTTTCTCGCAACCCATCGGTTCGCCAGAAATGCCGAGCGCATACACATATGCAGGCAGGGTAAATATATCCCTGCCTGCAATGTTTGTTTAACAATATTCCTGGCTCCGGCAGCAATGTCTTTTTTAGTGCTGCGTCTCCTCTGTTAATACCTGCTGGCT